>CALCQG010000077.1 GCA_937897575.1 uncultured Synergistales bacterium
GAACCGGTCCGTACGGGTGACCATCCAGTTCGTCATGTACCCTCCGTAGGAGCCCCCCGTGACGAAGAGCCGATGGGGGTCCACGAAGGGCAGGCGCTCCACGCACCAGTCCGTGAAGGCCGTGAGGTCGTTGTAGTCCTTCGCGCCGTACTGTCCCCGGATGTCGGAGAAGGCCTCGCCCCGTCCGTCGCTGCCCCGCGGGTTCGTGTAGAGCACGGCGTACCCCCGGGCGGCCCAGCACTGCATCTCGTGGAAGTACCCGTCGCCGAAGGCGGCCTTGGGCCCGCCGTGGATGTGCAGGATCGCGGGGTACGTCCTCCCCTCCTCGTACCCGACGGGTCTCATGACCCACCCGTCGAGGAGCAACCCCTCGCCGTTGTCCACCTGGACGTGCTCGGGCACCGAGAGGTCGAACTCCCCGGCGACGGCGCCGTTGAAGTCCGTGAGCTGCCGCTCCTCGTCCCCGTCGACGAGGTAGAGCTCCTGAAGCTGCAACCCTTGGAACCCCACGACGGCGATCCTGTCGCCCCGGACAGCCCAGTTGTCCACGGTGGACAGGTTCGTGCGCTGCCGCACCGCCCCGCCGGAGCGCTCGTACAGATTGCTCCGATACCCCTCCGTCGCACAGTGGAGCACGGAGTCGCCGAGGACGGCGAACTGCCCCGCCTGATCGGCCAGGCCGTACCGGCAATCGGACGACGTGGCGTTTTGGAGGCTCGAGTCCAGGTCGGGCGTCAGACAGTCGAGGGAGCGGTCCTTCAGGACGTGGAACCGCACGTTCTGATTGGCGCCGCCCGCGGCCCTGTCGCACCCCACGGTGAGCACACCGTCGCGGAAGTACTCCGCCGCCTTGAAGCTGAAGGCGAGCCCCTCGCTGAGGCACGTCACGGCTCCCGAGGCGAGGTCGAGCTCGTACACATGGTTGTGGAGCGGTTTGACATCCCGGTACTCCGTCCCGACGAGAAGCACCCTCCCCCCGTCGGGGGCGAGGGTGTGGCGCTCCACCTCCATGGCCTCCGGAGTGAGGCGCGTGAAGGCTCCCGTGGCGCCGTCGAAGAGGCCGAGCCCCGTCCGCCGCTGCCCCACGAACCCCTGGCCGTTGGCCATGAAGGGGAGCTGCTCGAAGACGAAGTAGTCCGCCCCCTCGGGGTTGTGGGCGGGCGGCTCCCAGACGGCCGTCAGAAGGTACCGGGCGCCGCCGATGGGCGTGACGGCACTGCACTTCTGCGGGACGGAGAAGAGCGCGCGGGCCTCGCCGCCGTCCAGAGCCAGGGAATAGAAGGACGTGCCCTCCCCCCCTTCGCCCCGGCGGGAGGCGAAGACCAGGGATGCTCCGCCGTCGTCCCAGGCGAAGAACTGCTCCTCATCGGACGACGTGAGCCGCCGGTTTCTCCCGGCCGTCAGATCGCAGACCCAGATGTTCGAATCGTAGCCGTTCTTCTCACGGTTCGCCCGGTGGACCATGTAGGCGATCTTCGACCCGTCGGGCGAGAAGGCCGGTCGGGCGAGAAAGTGAAAGCGCAGCAGATCGTCGTGTCGGACGGGACGTTTCATGTGAAACCTCCTTGTGGGATTCCTGTGGTCCTCTCCATTATAGGCGTCCGCGGGCGAAAAAGATGCGCCGATCTCGCACCCGGCCCTGCAGGTCTACGGGGTGCCTCTCCGCCGAACGGCCTTGTCCGACGGCCAGAGGGCGATGCCGGAGAACCCGTAGAACCACCCCGTGAGGGCCGCGAGGTAGCAAAGGAAGGCCCAGGGGAGGTACGAGACCACGGGCACGCCGAGCAGGGAGGACATGTAGAACCCCGCCGCCGACCAGGGGACGAGGGGGATCACGGCGGTCCCCGAGTCGTCGAGGGTCCGGGAGAGCACCCGCCGGGAGATGTTCATTCTGTCCGCCACCGGGGCGTACATGGTGCCGGGGATGATGGAGCAAAGGTAGGTGTTTCCCGTGAGGAGAGCGACGAGGATGCCGCTCAGGGAGACGGAGAGGACGAACCGCCCCCTGCTCGCCCCAATGAAGCGCTCCGTCAGGAGCTCGCTGACCCGGCGGAAGGTCCCCGTCACCTCGAGCTGTCCTGCGAAGACGTAGGCCATGCAGACCACGACCACCACGCCGGTGAGGACGATGAACCCGCCGCGCCCCATAAGCTCGTCCACGGCCGGGACGCCCGTCGTGATCTTCGGCCCCGTCGCCATGGCCCCGAGGATCTCCAGCGGGCCGTAGCCCTGCATCACGGCGAAGGGCACGGCCGAGGCGATGGCGAGCCACAGGACGGCCATGGGGGCAACCCGCCGCCACGACAGGACCAGGAGCAGGGCCGGCGGCAACAACAGCGCGGGGCTCAGGGTGAAGGTTCCGCCAAGCCCCTCGAGGAGCTGCCTCGAGGCCGCCGGGTCGATGACGCCCTGAGCCCGCCACCCCAGGGCCCCGTAGAGCGCCAGGCTGACGAAAAACCCCGGCAGGGTCGTCCAGAGCATGGACCGGATGTGATCCACCACGGAGACCCCCGCCACGGCGGCAGTGAGGATCGTGCTGTCGGACACGGGGCTGATCTTGTCGCCGAAGTAGGAGCCGCCCACGATGGCCCCGGCGGCCACG
>CALCQG010000078.1 GCA_937897575.1 uncultured Synergistales bacterium
CCCGTCGTCATCGCCTGCGGCATCGCCTACGCCCTCGCGGGGCTCTGCGCCCGCCGCGCCGCACGCACACAAGGGACAGCGCGAAACCGGGCCGAAGCGCCCATCGAGACGAATGTCTCCGCTCAGGAGCAGGGCGGCAACCGAGACGGGACGTCCTGAACCCTCGCCCTCCGATGTGCGGGTTGTGTGACCGTCGGCATCATGGCCGAGGGGTGGGACGAACCTCGCCGCCCTCCTCCTGGGGACGAACCTTTCCCGCGCCGCCTATGACGGAAAAAATTTGACAATCACTTCGTATCGGGGTATTTTAATGAGTACTGTCAAAGTCTGGCCGGACTTGGCCGGCCAGACGGGGTGCGTGCCATCGTCTCTGAATGCCAATACAAAAGGAGGAGTTGCACAATGCGGCACTGGAAACGAATGCTCGTGATGCTCCTGGCGCTCTCGGTATATCTTTGTGCAGGGTCCGCGGCGCTCGCGGCCTATCCGGAGAAGCAGATCACCGTGCTCCAGGGGTTCAAGCCGGGGGGCGGCAGCGACACCCTCGCCCAGCTGACCCAGCCCTATCTGGAGAAGATCGTCGGACAGTCCTTCATCAACCAGTACATCCCGGGGGCGACGGGAGCCATCGCCTGGACCCAGCTCGCGAAGACGGCGAAGAAGGACGGCTACACCCTCAGCATCACCAACACCCCCATGCTGCAGACGAACTACATCATGAACCCCCAGATCACCTACACCATCGAGGAGCTCGAACCCATCGCCAACGTGGTCACGGACCCGGGGATCATCGTCGTCGCGAAGGACAGCCCCTTCAAGACCGTCGAGGACTTCCTGAAGGCGGTGAAGGAGAACCCCGGCAAGGTCACCGTGGGGAACTCCGGCGTGGGCGGCGACGACTTCTTCACCACGCTCATCTTCGAGAAGATCTCGGGCCTGAAGGTCCAGATGATCCCCTTCGAGGGCGACGGCCCCTCCTGGCAGGCGGCTATGGGCGGCAAGATCGACGCGAGCTTCAACAACCTGGGCATCACCTACCCCCAGGTCAAGGCGGGGAACCTGAGGGCCCTGGCCCTCTTCGCCAATGAGCGCTACAAGCTGATCCCCGACGTGCCGACCATGAAGGAGCTCGGATATGAGCTCGTCTCCGGCTCCTCCAGAGGCTACAGCGCCCCCAAGGGCATCCCCGAGGAGGCGAAGACGGCCCTCATCGAGGCCTTCAAGAAGCTGGCCTCGATGCCCGAGGTCATCCAGGGCGCCGAGGAGCGGGCCTCCATCCTGGATATGAAGTACGGCGATGACTACAAGAAGATGCTCGCCGACCAGGAGCAGGAGTTCAGAGGCATCTGGGACGAAGTGAAGGACGAGTACCAGAAAAAGTAGCGGGACGAGGATAAACAAGGGGCCCCGGAGACCGGGGGGAAGAGGCTCTTTCCCCGCCTCCCGGGGCCCCTCGCCCTTTCGGCACCACGGACTCTTGCGATCGGAGGTACGATGAAATGGGATCCGTACTGCATCACGCGCTGTTTGCCGCCTTCGCATGCGCCATCGCGGGGTATTTCTTCGTGGCGGGCAACTCCATGCCCGCGAGCGCCGGGCGTCTTCCCGTGCTGCTCTCCGTTCTCGTCTTCATTCTCTCGGGCGCCATGATGGTGAAGGCCGTCCGGTCGTCCCGCCAGAACTCTGAACAGGAGGCGCCGGAGGCCGCCAGACCGCCCCTCCAGGTGACGCGGGTGGCGGCCTACGTCGCCCTGATCGTCGCCTACATCTACTGTATCCCGAGGCTGGGGTACTTCATCGCAACGCCCCTCTTCATGCTCCTCTCCTATCTGTACCTGCGCGCCCTCGGCATAGGAAGGAGCCTGCTCATCAGCGTCGGATTCTCGCTCTTCATCTACCTCCTCTTCGTGCGCTTTCTGAAGCTCCCGATCCCCATGGGATTGCTCGAGCCCTTCCTCGGCTAGCCGACAAAAGGGGATGACATCATGATCTTCGACAACATTCTTTTAGGCCTCACGAACGTCTTCGCCCCCCTGAACCTTGCCGCCGTCGCCTTCGGCACGGGGCTCGGGCTGCTCGTCGGCGCCATGCCTGGGCTGTCCGCGACGATGGCCATCGCCCTCCTCGTCCCCGTGACATTCGTCATGCGCCCCGAGACGGGCATCAGCATGCTGGCGGCGATCTACATGGGTGCCATGTACGGCGGCTCCATCGCGGCGATCCTCATCAGGACCCCCGGCACACCCGCGGCGGCGGCGACGGTCCTCGACGGCTACCCCATGGCCCAGAGAGGGGAGGCGGGGCGGGCCCTCGGCATCTCCCTGACGGCGTCCTTCGTGGGCGGCGTCATGAGCTCCGTCGTGCTCCTCACCGTGGCGCCCATGCTCGGATGGGTCGCGCTCATGTTCGGGCCCGTGGAGCTCTTCGCCGTCGCAGTGCTCGGCATGACCATCATCGGCTCCCTCTCCCAGGGCTCGGCGATCAAGGGGCTCCTCGCGGGAGCCGTCGGGCTTCTCCTCTCCACGGTGGGGATGGACCCCATCACGGGCATCCCCCGTTTTACCCTCGGCAACATCAATCTCTTCTCGGGGATCCCCTTCACCGTGGCCCTCATCGGGCTCTTCTCCATCCCCCAGGCCCTCCGGCTCATCGAGCGGGACGAGGTGGAGGCCGAACGGATCAACTCCTTCAGCGACCGGATTCTGCGCCCCTGGTCCGAGATCAGGGAGCTGCTGCCGACCATGGTGCGGGCGGGGCTCATCGGGATCTTCGTCGGCATCATCCCGGGGACGGGCGGCGACACGGCCTGCTGGTTCGCCTACAACGAGGCGAAGCGCGCGTCCGACGACAAGGCGTCCTTCGGCCAGGGCAACCCCCACGGCATCGCGGCCCCCGAGGCGTCGAACAACGCCGTCGTCGGCGGAGCCCTCGTCCCCACCATCTCCCTCGGCATCCCAGGCAGCTCGGCGACGGCGATCCTTCTGGGCGGCCTCATGATCCACGGCATCATGCCCGGACCGACCCTCATGACGGAGTACGCCGGCGTCACCTACACCCTTCTCTGGGCGGTGCTCCTCTCGACGATCTTCATGTTCGTCGAGGGGGTGATCTTCACGAAGGCCTGCATCTTTGTCACGGCCATCCGGAACAAGACCCTCTCGGTGGCCATCGTGGTCCTCTGCGTGGTGGGGGCCTTCGCCATCAACAACAGCTTCTTCGAGGTCGGCCTGATGTTCGCCTTCGGAATTCTAGGGTACTTCATGGACAAACTGAGCATCCCCGTAGCGCCCCTCGTGGTGGGGCTGATCCTCGGCGGCATGCTCGACGTGAGCCTGCACCAGTCTCTGCTCATGAGCCAGGGCTCCTGGATGATCTTCCTGAAGAACCCCATCTCCGCCGCCCTGCTCGCCCTCGCCCTCTTCTCCCTGATCCAGTCCACCCCCATGTACGAGCGGTGGAAGAGGGAGCGAAAGGCGCGGAAAGAGGCCCGGTAGTTCGGCGGGAGACATACCATCATTTTGTCGCATCGACGGGAGGGTCTTATATGACAAAGACAATGCTGGGGCTTGTGGCCCACCCCAATGGGGATCTCCGCCTCGAGGAGGTCCCCGTCCCCAGGATAGGGGAGAACCCATACGCCCCGCACGACGTGCTGCTCGAGGTGGAGTACTGCGGCATCTGCGGGAGCGACATTCATAAGTGGGGGGCCAGCGCGGAGGAGAAGGCCAAGGTACTGCACACCCCCCGGAAGGTCGTCCAGGGGCACGAGATCGTGGCGCACGTCGTCGAAACCGGCGCGGACGTCACGCGGGTGAAACCCGGGGACAGGGTCGTCTGCGAGATCGTGACGTTCTACTGCGGGCATTGCCCCGCCTGTCTCGAGGGTCGTTTCAACATCTGCAACACCCTCAAGCCCATGGACGGACGGGCGCATTACGTGACGGGGGGCGGCTTCGCCAAGTACACCGTATGGCCCGAGTTTCAGCTGCACGTGCTGCCCGACACCATCCAGTCCCGCTCGGCGGTCCTCATGGAGCCGACGGCCGGGTCCATCCACAGCGTCCTGAGCCGGATGAACGTCCGGGCAGGGGAGTCCGTGGCCATTCTCGGACCGGGGGCCAGGGGTATCCTCCTCATGCAGGTCTGCAAGGCGATCGGCGCCGGCCCCGTCATCATGACCGGGCTCGACCGGGACGCCTCCTTCCGCCTTCCGATGGCGAAGAAGATGGGGGCCGACGTGGTCATCAACGTGGAGAAGGAGAACCTTCGGGAAAGCATCGCCGAACTGACGGGCGGCATCGGCGTCGACGTGGTCCTCGAGAACACGGGGTCCGTGGAGCCCATCGCCGAATCCCTGGACATCGTCCGAAAGGGCGGCCGGGTCCTCTGGGCGGGCGGCGGAATCCGGGGAGGGATCACGGCCCCGGTGGATACGCACAAGATCATCGTGAAGGAGATCGACGTGAAGGGGGAGATCTCGCAGATCCCCTACGATTGGAAGACGGCCGTCCACCTCGTCGGCCGGGGCGATGTCGTCCTCGATCCCCTCGTCACCCACGAATTCCCCCTGGAGCGGTGGGAGGAGGGGTACGACCTCGCCGCGTCGAGCCACGACTGCCTCAGGGTCGCCCTGAAGCCGTAGGGGCGGAAAGGAGAAAACGGTCGCATGTCCGCTATCGATGAGCTTTTGTCGCCGATCGCCATCCCCCGGGTGGTGAAGGTTCGCCAGAACTTCGACCGCCCGCGGGTCGAGAACGTGGAGGAGGAGCTTGCCCGCCAGATCCGGGGGGGCGGGTACCTGAAGGCCGTGCGCCCAGGCTCGAAGATCGCCATCACGGCGGGAAGCCGTGGCGTCGCCAATATCCCGCTGCTGCTCCGGACGGTCGTGCGGGAGGTCCGCGCCGCCGGGGCGGACCCCTTCATCTTTCCCGCCATGGGCAGCCACGGCGGAGCGACGGCCGAGGGCCAGGCCGCCATGCTGTCTGGAATGGGCGTCACCGAGGACTTCGTCGAGGCCCCCATACGGGCCACCATGGAGACGGTGAGCGTCGGCACGTCGGAGAACGGCGTCCCGGCCTACCTGGACAGATACGCCGACGAGGCGGACGGCATCATCGTGGTCAACAGGATCAAACCTCACGTGGCCTTCCGCGGCCCCTACGAGAGCGGGCTCATGAAGATGATCACCATCGGCATGGGCAAGCAGAGGGGGGCGGACAACGCCCACCGCCTGGGCTTCGGCCGCATGGCGGAGAACATCCCCGCCGTCGCCAGGGTGACCCTCGCCAGGAAGAACATCCTCTTCGCCGTGGGGACCCTCGAGAACGCCTACCATGAGACGGCCCGCATCGAGGTGCTGCCCGCGTCGGCCATCGAGGCGCGGGAGCCCGAGCTCCTCGAGGAGGCCTGGCGGCTCTACCCGAAGATCTTCTTCGATCAGCTGGATGTCCTCGTCGTGGACGAGATTGGGAAGGACATCAGCGGGACGGGCTTCGACACGAACGTCCTGGGCCGGTACCACACGCCCTACGCCTCGGGCGGGCCAAACATCACCCGCATCGCCGTCCTGGACATCACGGACGCGTCCCACGGGAACGGAAACGGCCTCGGCATCCTGGACATGACGACGCGGCGGGCTTATGAAAAGTTCGATTTCGAGCAGAGCTACCCCAACTCCCTGACCTCCACGGTGCCCCTGAGCGTCAAGATCCCCATGGTGCTGAAGAACGACCGTCAGGCGATCCAGGCCGCCATCAAGACCTGCAACGTGGAGGACTGGAGCGGCGTCCGCATGGCGCGGATCAAGAACACGGTGCACCTCAGCGAGATGGAGGTCTCGGAGAACCTGTCCGACGAGGTGCGGAGGCACCGGAACATGGAGGTGGCCGGAGGGCCCTACGACCTCCCCTTCGACGGCAAGGGCAACCTCTTCTAGCCCATCAGGACAACAACGCAGCGGAGCGCCGGAAGGATCCGGCGCTCCGCTCGTTTTTGCGTGCTTTCCGACTGCTTACTCGCCCCTCCGATGGAGCCACAGGGCCCCCTCACTGGCGCTCCCCACGCCCCTCCGGTAGGCCTCCAGGATGCCCCGCAGCGGGCGGTCGGGACGGGCCACGGACGAACGGCGCCGCTCGAGCTCCTCTGCCGGGACGTCCACCTCGAGCGTGTTGTTCTCCAGGTCGATCTCAATGATGTCGCCGTCCTGCACCAGGGCCAGCGGGCCTCCCTCCCAGGCCTCGGGGGCGATGTGCCCCACGCAGGGCCCCCTCGTGGCGCCGGAGAACCGGCCGTCGGTGATCATGGCCACGGAGGTGTGAAGCCCCATGCCCACCAGCATGGCGGCGGGGATGGAGAGCTCCCTCATGCCGGGGCCTCCCTTCGGCCCCTCGTACCGGACGACGAGGACGCTCCCCGGGACGACGGTCTTCGTGAGCAGGAACTCCCGGACCTCCTCCTCGGAGTTGAACACGACGGCGGGCCCTTTGTGGCGATGCATTGCAGGGTCCACGCCGCTCTTCTTGACCACCGCGCCGTCGGGGGCAAGGTTGCCGTGGAGGATGGCGAAGCACCCGGCGGGGTGCAGCGCGTCGGAGGCCGAATGGATGACCGTCCGGTCCACGGGGGACGCGAACCCGTCGAGGGCGTCGCCCAG
>CALCQG010000079.1 GCA_937897575.1 uncultured Synergistales bacterium
GCCGTATCGTGGCGCCCCTGGGCATTCTGTACATCTTCTTCACCGGTCTTAAGTGGTAGCAGGCAACCGGCGATCTGATCCGCAGGGTCAGGAGCCGAGTTGATCGCCATGCCGAGCGCAGCGAGGCGAGCAGACAACCGAGAAAAGCCCCCCAGCTGGGGGGCTTTTTTGTATCGATCGCTGCCTCGTCAAACTCGGCATAGCATCTGACTCAGCGCGCTTCGCATTGCTGGTCATCTGCTATATCCTTTAGGGTCGCAGACGACTCTGCTTTTTTGGGTGTTGGTCGCCCCCTTACGCTTCGCTTCAGAGATAGTATCTGACATCAACTCGATCCCGGTCTCTCGTTGGTCCTCAACTCTATGCCGAGCGCAGCGAGGCGAGCAGACAACCGAGAAAACCCCCCAGCTGGGGGCTTTTTTGTATCGATCGCTGTCTCGTCAGATTCGGCATAGCATCGGACTCGGCTTCGCTCGTGAGTACGCCTTGCGTGCTTCAGTGCGTTTCGTGGCTCCCCGCTGTCTCTCCGGGTCGCACGTTCTCCACTTTCTCCCGGTCGTATTCAGGTCTTGGGGTCATCTCGTCCGATTCGTCCAGCTTTTGCGACGGACCGGGCAGGAGGCGCTCGAGGCGAAGATCCCGAAGGGTCCTCCGGAGGTGTTCCCCGTCGATGAAGGCGAAGTCCCGCTCCGACCCCGACGGCACACTGTCCGCGGCCCTCTGGGTTCTGAACCGCTCACGGGCCTTCTCCAGAGAGAGGAGCCCCGCCGTGTCGTACTGCCGTTCCCCCTCCTCCAGGACAAGGGAGCGGTAGGGGGCCCTCATGAGGGGGATATTGGGCGGCAGCGGCGCCGACACCAGGCGGTACCCCTGCTGGAGGCGAAGTTCCGCCGCGTCGAGCACGTCCAGGGGCGTCCCCGGGACGTACCGCACGCTGGCCACCGTCTCGTCAGCTCCAAGGATCGCCTGAACTTCCGGGTTGTTGGTCACCACCTCGAATCGACGCGCCTCCTCCATGGGTTATCTCTCGAAGACGGTCTGTTCCGATATCTCGGTCTGCATGGCCCTGAAGGCCCGGAGGACGAGCTCCCGTCTCGTGGCTCTGTCGCCGTCGGCCCCGAGGTCCGGAGCTCCCACGGGGTGCGGGATAGCCACGCCGGGGACGATACGGTTCGCCCCCACGGTGAGCATGATGGGGACTATGGTGGCGATCTGGACGACGGGGATCCCCGCCGCCTTTTCGATCTCCCGCGTCATCGATGCACCGCATCGAGTGCAGGTTCCTCAGGTAGAGGTGAGGATGGCCGCATCCACACCGGCTTTCTTCAGCTCCTCACCGATCTCCCGGCCGAACTTCTCGGCGAAGGCCACCGCCGTTCCCGTTCCGGTGGTGGTGTAGAGGAAGGGGTGCAGCTTCCCGAAGACGCCCTCCCTCTCGAGCTCGCGCAGCACGTCGATGGGGATCACCACGTCGGGGTCCAGGTTGGCCCAGGTCCTGTCGTAGCCTCCGTGGACCGATTCGTAGTTCTCGGGCGTCAGGTCCGACAGGCCGGAGATGTCGTATGTCCCGTAGGTCTCGGCGGAGGAGACCCGGATATGGTCGGGGTTCCCGAAGGGGACCACGCCGCCGGACGATACGAGGGCGATGGTGGCGTGCGCCAGGTCCTTCAGCGGCGGAGCGGGGGGGATTTTGTTAAACACGGGCATCTCGTACTCCGTTCGGAACTCCTCGCCCCTAAGCTTCTTCAGGAGCATCTCCACGGCGCGCTCGGCACCCCGTTTCTCGTGGAGGAAGTTCTTTCGGATGCCCCTGTGGATATAGCCCTCCTCCCGCGCAGGCCTCAGGGCCTCGCCGGAGAGCAGTTTGGCGCCCAGGCGCGCCATGCCGGAGAGCGCCTGAGCCATGGTCCTGGCGCTGTCGCCGCACGGGACGATGTAGGTTTTTTTGGAGAAGAGCTCCACGCCGGGGTTCTCGCGGTACATGGCCGTCACGGAGGGTATCCCGTTCTCCGATGCGGCCGCCGCGATATCGCCGCAGGCGAACCCGTACCGTCCCGCGTTGAAGGCCGGGCCGGCGACCAGCAGATCGGGCTTCGCCTCCCGTATCATCTCGAGGCACTGTCTTCGCGCCTCTTCCGTATGCTCTCCGTAGTAGCTGTCGCCGCAGACCACCGTCCGGACGATTTGGGCCCTGTCGCCGAACTCCTTCGCGAGCCCCATGCCGGGGCCGATGACCTTATCCTCGAAGAAGGGCGTCCGATCGGCCTTCTCCTCACCGCCTATTCCCGCGTAGAACTGATTGATGTAGTGAACGATCCGCTTCATGTCCATCCCCTCCTCAGATCCACTCGCAGCCGACGCGGTTGTACCCTATCTCCGCCGTGGACGCTATGATGGCCTGCATCTCCACGAGCATGGAGCCGTCCGCCCTCAGGCTTTCCGCGGCGCCGCCGGAGAGGTGGGCGATGGATTCCGGCCACCCGATGACCCTGTCCATGGGCGGGACGACGAGCATCTCGTTGACGTTGCCCGTGGAGATGAAGGCCGTCATCTCGGGCGTCGCGTCGGCGAGACTCTGGCTGGCTCCGTCGGTACCGGCGGCCTCGTCGGAGATGACCACCGACTTGATGCCCGCCCGCTCGAAATTCTTCGCGTTCAGGCACAGGTCCGTGTCGGGGTTGCCGTACCCCTCCTCGGAGATGATGACGCCGTCGGCGCCGAGCTGCTGCGCGATGGTCAGGTTCATCTTCGACGCCCGGATCTTTCCGTCCAGCACGGTGCTCTCCTGCGTGGGGACGACCCCGAGGAAGTTGAGCTCCTTTCCGTGCCGGGCGTACAGGGCCGCGACAACCGGGTTGTGGACGTGATGCCACGTGGTGTTCTTGTCGCAGGCCGATACGCAGTTGCCCGACACCATGGCGCCGTCGAGCACTTCGTTGGGGTGGAGGAGCGTCGGCAACGCCGGCCTGAGGTCCGACCCGTAGAGGTAGGTATCGTGGAGCAACCCCTGGGTGATGTTCATGCAGACGTAGATCACCTTCGGGAGGGCCGGGAACTTCTCGTTCTCCTCGCAGGCGCTCCCCTTTTCGTACGTTTCGATGGCGTCCGCGGGTGAGCCGAGGCAGGCCTGGGCGAGGTGCACCGCGAGCCGAAGCCCCGCTTCGCGGAGGATCTGCTCGTACTGATGCTGCTCCAGATCCCGTACCGGCTCCGCAACGAGGACGATGTTCTGCGTCTCCGAGAAGGGCGTGTACACCGCTCCGGGCCCCGACATGTCCACGAAGCCCTCCTGGAAGGCCACGATCGGTCCGCAGGTCAGGACCGCCGCGCCGTCGAGCACGAGGGTCCTCCCCTCGCCGCACCGGTCCATGGGGGCCAGAAAGCCGGGAAAGTACCCCTTGCCGTCCATCTTGACCCGCGGTTCCACCGCATCCTTGACGGGGATGATCCGCACGCTCTCTCCCGGTCGGGCAAGCTCCAGGTCCACTCGGGCGAACCGCTTTTCTTCTGCGACGAAGTCCACCGCTCTCTGCCGGTCCACGTACAGAACGCCCTCTCGGACGCAGGTCTCGGTGCCCCATTGCACGTCCCGGACCGTTATCTTGTGCAGCTCCAGTTTCATCTCTGCCCCTCCCTTCGACGTTTCCCGCACCGCGAAGGGCGGCAACGGCATCGCCTGCCCGGTTCCGCGGAGGGGAACACTGGAACAAGAATAGAAGACGAAGGGGCCTATGTCATTAGTCTTTTGACTAAAACAGGACTATAATAAATTTAATTCATTATGCGATTGACTAACTCAACGATCCTGCGAAGGGAGTGACGGCAATGCACGGAAAGACGGCCCAGTCCATCGCCCGGGAGGCGTGCGCGGTCATCGGCCGCGGCGTCCTCGTCACCGATGAGGCGGGGATCATCATCGGGTGCAGCGACATCCGCCGCGTCGGCACCCTCCATGGCCCCTCCGTCGAGGTCCTGCGGACGGGGCACCCTCTCCTGACCTCCCAGGCCGATGCCGAGCGGATGGCCGGAGTCCGGCCGGGCTACACGGCGCCCATCATCCTCTCCGGTCAGGTCGTGGGGACCATCTCCATCGCGGGGCCACCCGGCGAGGTGGAGCGGTACGGCATGCTCGTGCAGAAGCAGGCGGAGATCCTTCTGATGGAGCAGTCCTTCACGGAGATGCGTCTGCGGCGTCAGCAGGCCCTCCGGGATCTGGCCGAGAGCCTGCTGCTCTTCACGCCCGAGAGCGGGGACGACCGCCTCCTGCTCCTCAATGGCCGGGAGCTCGGCATCGATCTTCGGAACCTCCGCATCGCCGTCGCCCTGGCCCTGCCTGAGGAGCGAGCCGGCGACGGGATGCAGAGACGGGCCATGGATACGGCCTCCCACTTCTTCGACAGCCCGGAGCACCTCATCGTCTCGCTCCGGGACCGCAGCATCATGCTCTTCCTCGCCCTGCCGCGCCCGAGGGAGAGAGGGGTTCTGGAGCGATCCCTCCGGCCCCTCTGCGAGGAGCTGCTCGACCTTCTCAGGGAGAACGGGGTGGAGGCCCAGGCGGGGATCGGGTCCGAGGCGGAGACGATCGAGGAGATCGCCCTCTCGGGGCGACGGGCCCGGGAGGCGCTGGACGCGGGGATGACTTTGGGGGGGCGAGTGCACTCCGCCGACGCGCTGAGGATCGAGCTGCTGCTTTCGTCGATTCCCCGGAAGGTGCGGGAGGCCTTTGCGGCTGATGTTCTGGGGCGACTGAAGGACGACGAACTGGTCCGGACCTTTCTGGCGTGGTGCGAGACGCCCTTCGCCCCGGCGGAGGTGGCGAAGCGTCTTGCCGTCCACAGGAACACGCTTCAGTACCGGTTGAAGAGGATTCAGGACCTCTCGGGCCTCGACCCGAGGAACCTGCATGACTGCTTTGCGCTGTGGTCGGCGCTCACCCTGCGGACGCTGGGTCAGGGGCGGAGGGGTGGATGGGCCGGGGAGGGGCAGCGGGCCGGAGACACGTCGCGCGATGCGGCCGCCCCGGAGGAGCGCCTCTCGGGACGGCCGCGCAGAAGTGACGGAGAGCCTAGAAGGCGGGGACGATCCCCTTCGGAACGAGCTCCGATTCGATGAAGGCCTTGACCTCCGGCGAGTTCGCCGCTGCGGCGAGGGCCTTGACCCAGGGCTTCTCCCCGTCGGCGGACCGTATCACGACGACGTTTGCGTAGGGGGACTCCTTTCCCTCGATGACGATGGCGTCCTTCGACGGGGTCAACCCCGCCTCGACGGCGAAGTTCGTGTTGATGACCGAGGCGTCCACGTCCTGAAGCGTCCGGGGCAGTTGAGCGGCGTCCAGCTCGTGGAACCGGATCCTCTTCGGGTTATCGACCACGTCCTTGGCCGTCACGAGCTCGCCCTCCCGAACGGTCACCAGACCGTTGGCCTCGAGGAGCCGGAGTGCGCGCGCGCAGTTCGTGGGGTCGTTGGGGATGGCGATCTGAGCGCCGTCCTTGAGCTCGTCGAGGCGACCTATCTTCTTCGAGTAGAGGCCGAGGGGTTCGATGTGGACCTTCGCGACCCAGACGAGGTCGAAGCCTCGCTCTTTGTTGGTGTTCTCGAGGTAGGGCACGTGCTGGAAGAAGTTGGCGTCCAGGCTCCCCTCGGCGAGGGCCGTGTTCGGCGTCACGTAGTCCGTGAACTCCTTGATCTGGAGGTCGTAGCCCTCTTTCTCGAGCAGCCCCTTGACGACGACCATGATGTCCTTATGGGGGAAGGGGGTGACGCCGATGGTGATCGCCGAGCCGGCGGCCAGGGCGGCCGTTGGGAGGATAAGCGCGAGAAGCAGTGCGAGAAGCGTTCTTTTCATGGTGATGATCTCTCCTTTTCGAGTATGATGACGGTGCTGCCCTTCGATGCGTGACTCTTGTTCTTTCTCCGATTCACCCCCTCCTTCCGGACTTCGTTCCCCGCGCAGCGCCTATCGGATCCTTCGGTAGAGCGCGTTGCCCGCGGACTGGATGACCTGCACGATGACGATGAGGATCACGACGGCGTAGATCATGACGTCGGTCTGAAACCGGTTGTAGCCGTACTTGATGGCCAGATCGCCCAGGCCGCCGCCCCCCACGGCGCCGGCCATGGCCGAGTACCCGAGCAGGTTGATGGCCACGACGGCCCAGTTGAGGACGATGGAGGGCATGGCCTCGGGAACCATGACGCGGAACAGGATCTGGCCGTCGCCGGCCCCGAAGGATCGGGCCGCCTCCACGACGCCCTCGTCCACCTCAAGGAGGCTCCCCTCCATGAGACGAGCGACGAAGGGGGTGGCCGCTATGGTGAGAGGCACGATGGACGCCGTGCTGCCGATGGACGTCCCGACGATGAGGCGGGTCATCGGGATGATGGCGATCATCAGGATGATGAAGGGAAAGGATCGGAGCAGGTTGACCAGGACGTCCAGCGTCGAGTAGAGCCCCCTGTTCGGCCGGAGGCCCCTGGCTCCCGTCAGGATCATGACGAGGGCCAGGGCGAACCCGAGGAGCCCGGAGAAGAGCGTGGAGAGGGCCACCATGTACAGGGTCTCCCAGAGTGCGGCGGCAAATTCATTCACCATCGTGCAGCACCTCCCAGAACATGTCGTTGTCCTTCAGCCATCGGAGCGCCCGCTCCAGGTCGCCGTCGGCCACGTTGATGATAAGAAAGCCCATCACGTCGTCCCGGTACCGTTCGATTCGTCCCCCCACTACGGAGAAGTTCATGTCGAGCTCCCTGGCCATTCGCGTAATGATGCTCTCGTTCGCTATCTCCCGGGGGAACATGAGGCGCACGTTCGTCCCCGAGGGGATGACGGCGTACTCGTCCCGGATGAGCCTGCGAAGCCCCTCGCCGGGGGACAGGAAGAGGCGGTCCGTATCGCCCGACTCCACGATCCGGCCGTCGTCCAGAATGACGACCCTGTTGCATATCATCTTCACCACCTCCATCTGGTGAGTCACGACGACCATGGTCACCCCGAGCCTCCGGTTGATGTCCATCAGGAGGTCGAGGATGGAGATGGTGGTCTTCGGGTCCAGGGCCGAGGTGGCCTCGTCGCAGAGGAGCATCTTCGGCTTCAGAGCCAGGGCCCGGGCTATGCCGATGCGCTGCTTCTGACCCCCGCTCAGGGTGCCGATCCGATCGTCCCGTTTTTCCGTCAGCCCAACCAGCTCGAGGAGCTCGTCCACCCTGGCAGAGGCCTGGCGGCGCGGAACGCCCCAGACCTCCAGGGGGAAGAGGATGTTCTCG
>CALCQG010000080.1 GCA_937897575.1 uncultured Synergistales bacterium
GGTCGATGCCGAGCCCCGAGGCGATGCCCGACAGGGCGATCCCGAAGGTCCCGACGGTGCCCCAGGACGTCCCCGTCACGAGGGACGCGGCGCAGCAGACGAGGAAGGACGAGACCAGAAAGGTCCCGGGCGTGAGGATCGAGAGGCCGAGGTGGATCACGTAGGGGATGGTGCCGGACAGAGTCCAGGTCGCGATGAGGGGGCCCACGCTCACGAGGATCGCCATGGCCCCCGAGGCGCGGGCGATCATGGAGAAGACGCCCCGGCCGAAGAGGTCCCTCAGGCCATAGCCGTAGACGAACGTGTAGACGACCGTCGTGTAGACGCCCCCCGCGGCGAGAAGCACGCCCACGTTGACGGGGAGAAGGGCGCCGCCCAAGGTCAGGATGGCCAGAACGCCGCCCAGGACGAAGAGCGCCCCTCCGAGGGAGATGTCCTTCGGCACCCGCTCCGCCGTCACGTGGCTAGCCGCCTCCGCCCCGCCCGGAAGAGGCCCGCGTCGCCGGAGGGGTACACCGTCTGAACGAAGCTCGCAGTGTCAGCCATTCGTCCGATCGCCGCCGCGGGGCGGGCGGCAAGACGGCGGGGCGCCGCGGAGCAGAGGGCGGGAACAGGGGTGCACCATGCAGTGGGCGCGATGACATCCACCTCCTTCAGGTGCTCCAACGGTACCACGCCCGGACGGGGAAGAAAAGGGCCCCTCCGCGCCGACGGGGCCTTTTGGGGCTATACTGATCCCGGCAGGGGGGACGACGATGAAGCGAAACAGGGGAATCATAGCGACCGATGGGGCGGACATCCCCTTCACGGTGACCTACTCGCCGAGGAGGACCGTCCAGATCGCCGTGGCGGCCGACGGATCGGTCTCCGTCCGGGCGCCCTCTGGCGCGTCCTTCGCCGACGTGGAGGCCATAGTCCTCCGACGGACGGAGTGGATCGCCCGAAAGGTCGCGGCCTTTCGCGAACGGGCTCTGGCCCACCCAGCCCCCGTCTACTGCGATGGAGAGCGGCACCTCTTCCTCGGGCAGGCGTACCCCTTGCGCTTCGAAGCCGCGAAACGGGGCGGCGTCCTCCTTCGGGACGGGACCTTCGTCGTCATGGGCGGCGGGCTGTCGCCCGACGATGTTCGCACCCTGCTGCGAAGATGGTACGCTGCTCAGGCTCCATGGGTCTTCCGGGAGAGCTTCGACCGCTGCTGGCCGTCCTTCGTCCCCTTCGGGAGGAGCGAGCCCGCGCTCCGGCACCGGTTCATGACAAGCCGCTGGGGCAGCTGGTCCGCCAGGGGCGCCATCACCATGAACACCCACCTCGTGCAGGTCGCACCGGCGCTGATCGACTCCGTCATGGCCCACGAGCTCTGCCACATGATCCACCCGAACCACGGACGGGCGTTCTACGACGTCCTCGGCGCGGTCCTCCCCGACTGGCGCGAGCATCGGCGACGCCTGAACGGCCTGCCGGTCATCCGGTGACGAGCCCTCCGCCCGCGCGCGTTCCTCCCCTCCGCCGTCGGATCAGAGCCACATCTTTTCGTCGAAGGCCTCCCTCTTGGGCGCCGATTGGCCGTCTCCATCGCCGAGCAGCCCGTTCGCCCGCAGAACACCCAGCAGGCGCTCCGCTCCGCCCTTTTCGAGGGAGTTCAGCCACACGGAGAAGAGCTTTCGCCCCCCGGGCCCCCGAACAGTAAGGTAGGGGACCGTGTTGACCCTGAAGGTGAGGAGGCTCCCGAGCATCTTCAGCAGCCCGGGGAGAAGGGAGACGAGCGACTTCGTCCCCTCGGGGAGGGGGAGCCCCTGGCGATCCTTCACCGTGACGGACGTGACGTCCTTCATTGGAGTGACGCCGCTCCCGCCGAGACGGCGCCATCGCAGCGCCCCCTCCTCCGGGACGACCTCGAAGGAGGCGTACCCCGCCGAGAGGAGGAAGAAGAAGAACAGAAAAAAGCCGGGGATCAGAAACGGCAGGGTCGTTCCGAGGTTGCTCCGCGCGAAGGGGGACTCGGGCCCGCTGAGAGCGGCGACGAGGACGGGGGGAAAGTAGAAACCCACGAGGGTGTAGTAGATGATGAGATCGGGCACAAGCATACAGGACGTGCGGTCGTACCGGATGCCGCGGGGGTCCTTTCGTTTCGCCGGAAGGAAGAAGTACGTCCCTCCGGCGAGCAGGACGGGGATCCAGCTCCACCGCCGCAGAGGCATGGAGATCGTCGAGGGAAGGCCCCGTGAGGCGTTCCACGACAGCGGCGTCACTGAAAAGGAGCTCCTTCCGTCCTTCGCAGCGGCCCAGTGCACCGTGCCGGGGGTCCGGCCGTCCGCCGGAAGAGAAAGGTCCTCGAGACGGGCATAGCGCACGCCGTCATGCTCCGGCAGCGTCGGATAGAGCCTCTCGACCGCGCCGGCGGCCTCAGGGGCGAGGAGGGGCGCCTCCGCCGGAGAGCTCTCTCTCCGCTCCACAGCGGCGAAGGGGCCGGGGGACGCCAAGAAGGCCGAGATGCCCGCATACAGGAGAATAAGGGTCACGGTGCGGCGGAGAAATTCCCACATGATATCGTCCCCCGAAAGGACAGGTCGTGTTGCTCGAACGAGTGTATTATACTCTGTGCATATCGACATGTATCGCTCCGGCCATCACGCAAAACGAAGGGGGTTCGTTCGATGAGACGAGGTATTCTGTACGGCGCGCTGTTCGCGCTGCTTTTCGCCTGCGGTGGGGCGTCCGCCGCCGCGGAGGACGTGGAGCATCTCAGGCCGATCGTCTTCCAGAGGGACGACGGCATCTGCCTCGGCGACACGCTGGGCTGGGAGCCGAAGACCGTGGCGAGTGGGTACGACGCCGAGATCTCCCCCGACGGGGCCTCCGTAGCCTTCACCGCCTCGGACGACAAGGGGGACGGGCGGTACATCGCCGTTCTGGACATCCCGTCGGGGAGCGTGACCCGTCTCACCTCCGTGCCGGGAGACAACAGCTACGGCCCCCGGTGGTCCCCCGACGGAGAGGTCCTGCTCTTCAACCACTGGGACGAAAAACAGGACGACTGGCGCTTCGCCGTGGTGTCGAAGAACGGCAAGGGCTTCCGCGTCCTCGCGCCGAAGCTGTACGGCATCTACTCCCCCTTCTGGTCCGCTGACGGGACCTCGGTCTACGGCCACGACCTCGAGACCCTCTACCGTATCGCCGCGGACACAGGCAAGGTCATGGAGCGTAAAAAGCTGACCGATGTCCTGGGCAGCGAGGCCGACCCCTCCAGCGCCGTCCACTTCTCCGTCTCTTCCGACGGAACGCAGTGGCTCTTCGACGCCACGGTAGCGAACAGGACAACCTGGCTTCAGACGGAGGACGGCTCCTTCGGCGCCCTCTTCCTCTACCGCCCTGGCGACGGGACCGTCCGGCGCCTCACCGACGACACCGTCTCGGCCAGCCACCCGTCGTGGCTGCCTGAGAGGGGCGGATATCTCTTCGCCGGGATCATGGAAGAGCGGAGCAAGAACATCGCCCCGGGGATGCAGACCTCCTTCATCATCCAGCGATCCCTGGAGGACGACGGACAGAGCGTCCTCTTCGAAAACGGCTCCTGGCCCTCCGCCGCCGTGCGGTAGAATCGGAAAGACAAAGAGCCCCGCTCATTGTGAGCGGGGCTCTTCGCATCCTCCACATCAGATCATCTACGCGAGGGGACTAAAACCTGCAATTCCGAGACGGAGAGCTGCCGGTTCCCGAGAGTTTGATCAAGACTTTCGCCCGTGCTCGAACCCCTGTTCGAAGGTCCCCTTCACCAGGACCTTGCCGCTCTCCATGAGGGACCGCCCCTTGGCGACCTATGCAAACAATATATTGTACGTTCTCGAACGACCATGAGAAAAAACGAAGTTCTGTCGAAGAGCCTCGATAAAACCAGTTGCAACTCGCTTCATGACGGAAGGCAGCGAGAGTTCGACAAAAAGAAACCTCCCGCTGCCTTCCGTGTTCGAAGCCTCTCCTCGAGGGAAAATCCGAAATACCGCTTTTAAGAAATCGTTGATTTTGTATTGCACAGCATGTATCGAAGCAATTTATTTGAGCTTGCTGATATCTGACCCCGTGAGCTTGAAGACCGTTCCGACGAAGGCGACAACCCTTAGGGGAACGGACTGGAGAATTTACGAGGCATCAAAATACAACGCCAGTCTCAACGAGTACAAAGCAGCCGGTGCTTTGTAACAAAAATATCAAGAGACTCCCCGATTGAAGGGAGTCTCTTGATATTTGACTGCCATCAAGTCGAATTTATCATACTTTTGTTTGAAGGCTGTGGTACTTGAACTCTTTTCTCGCGTCCGCAAGACGCATTCCTTTCTCGACGGCGGAACGTATTTTTTCCTCTGCAGCCTCTATTTCTAGAGCAGTAGCTAAAACTTTTTCTTCGAACTCCTGAGGAATGACCACAACTCCGTCAGCATCCCCCACAACGATATCGTTCGGTCGCACTCTTACCGTGGCAAGATTCACATGGCAGCCTATCCCGTCGACCTGTACTCGGTCCTTTCCGGTGCGCATGTAACGCCCCACGCTGAATATAGGATAATTCAACTCAAGGCTCCGATTGGTGTCCCGGCACACTCCATCAATTACCGTACCTGCGATACCCCGCCTTTTTGCCACGCTCGTAAGAATGTCTCCCCAAACTGTGCAGTCGACTCGACCTTGGTTATCAAGTATCACGACCCCTCCCTCCGGTACATCGTCGATGAAATCTCCAACGGTACCTTTGACAATATCCACAGGGCCGTATTTGACGGTAAAAGCTCGTCCCGTAATTTTCCATGCCGGATTGAATGATCTTATCCCCAGGCACTGTCCGGTCAGGCCATTTCTATCCAAGGCATCCGATATAGTGGATGTATCAATCTTGTGAAACTGCTCTACGATCCTTTCCATAATTCAGCGCTCCTTTTCTGGTTTTAATTCCGTCGATTTCGCACCCGTTTTAGCGAGGAGATTGCTATCAAGACTTAATATTCGGATATTTCCAATCGTTATCTTCCTACCGACATCATTTCATCATGTTAGGCAGGTACAGAATGATCCCTGGGAAAAAATTCAACGCCACAACAACGATTATCATCGCAATAACCAACGGCATGACTTCCTTCACTAACTGTTCAAGTTTGATATTGCCGATGTCGCAGGCTATGAAAAGGCACATTCCCACAGGGGGTGTATTATGTCCTATGGCCAGAGAGATCACCATGATGATGCCGAAGAACAGCGGATCTATCCCAAGGCTCGTAATGATAGGGTAGAAGATAGGCGCCATGAGTACCATTGCAGCGGTATTGTTAAGAAATGTCCCTATGATGAGCAGAATCAGCACCATGATGAGTTGAACTACTATGGCGTTTTGCGATATCCCAAGGATGGAGTTCGCGATGTTCTGGGGAATCTGCTCACTCACAAGGACGAAGGTGAGTACCTCGGCGGTGATCATGAGGTACATGACGATGGCCGTGGATTTCGCGGATTTCAGGATGAGCTTGGGGAGATCTTTAAACGTAAGTTCGCGATGGACAAAAAGCCCGACCATCAAACCATAGACGACGGCAACCGCAGCGGATTCCGTGGGCGTGAAAACACCTGCGTAGATTCCTCCCAGAATAAGCACCGGCATAAAGATAGCAAACACTGCTTCCTTGCAGTATTTTCCGATCATTTTCAGAGAGGCCTCTTCGTCACCCCGATATCCCCGCTTCACTGAAATAAAATATTCCACAATCATGAGGGCAATGCAGATAATGATGCCAGGAATGATACCGCCTAAGAAAAGTCCTCCGATAGAGACCCCCGTTGATACCCCATACAGAACCATAGTGATGCTAGGTGGGATGATGAGTCCGATTGTCCCTGAAGCGGCAACAACTGCCCCAGCGAAATTTTTATCGTAACCTTTTTCAACCATGGGTTTTAACATAACCCCACCTATAGCTGCAGTCGTGGCAGGGGCTGAACCTGAGAGAGCTCCGAAAAATGTTGAAGCCACAGTCGCTACCAGAGCAAGCCCCCCGTTCATTCTGCCAAAAAAAGCGCCCGCGAGGTTCACAAGTCTTCGGGATACGCCCCCTTCGCTCATGATGTTTCCTGCAAGTATAAAGAAAGGGACGGCCATGAGAGCAAAGGAATTACCGGCGTTAAACATGTTCTGCACCAGAGCTCCGATGTCAATAGTGCCGGTTAGGACCACTGCAAACATGCATGAAAGGCCGAGAGCAACTATTATCGGCACACCGAGAATAAGAAATCCGATGAAAAAAATCGTCAGCAGGATGCTCATTGTTTGATCTCCTTAAGCTGAGCAACAGACTTGAGAATGACTTCAAGAAGCATGAAGAGAGAGAGAAAGCTTGCCACCGGCACTATCATGAAGATATATCCCATCTTCAGCCATTCCATGGAAGGGGAGACCACTTCAAAATCAATGATCTGAAGGGCCATTGGGTACGAATAATAAACCACGAGCACCAGAAACAGGAAAGAAAAGAGATGGGCGGTGATGACGGCAATCTGCCTTAGAAAACGATTCTTTATAGCGTCGACAAACAATGACATGTTAATATGCCTCGATTCACGATACAGAAGTACTGCTCCGAAAAAGAACACTCCGGAAAATAGGTACCCGGCTAGTTCCTCAGACCAGGAAAGGGGTTTTTGAAGAACGTACCGGAAAAACACCTGCATAACGACGAAAACAACCATTCCCGTCATCAAGAGAGTTATAAGTACCTCGAGCATCCTGCTCATCTTATCGTTGACATAGGTCAGCATCTTGAGCATAAGGTGATAAACCTCCATTTGACAAGGTTCAGATAACATTCAGGCGATCCGGGAATTTCTTGCGCTGAAAGGAGACCCCGGATCGCCGAACGCTTCTGAGGAAACCTTTACTTTCTTCCAGTTGCTGTAAGAATTTTATCCAGCATGTCACCGTACTTGGAGTTGTATTTTTCATATACAGAGGCCACTGCCTGCCTGAAAGGTTCTTTGTCAGGTCTGGTAAAGACGACACCCTGCGCCTCACACTGTTTTATTTCCTCGGCATCAAGGCTCTTCTGATTATCATAGGAAAATCTGCTCACCTTCTTCGCCTGCTCGATGAAGATGGCCTGATCTGCAGGAGGAATGGAATTCCAGAGCTTTTTGGACATGATGAGCACACCTGGCATGTACATGTACCCGACAAGTGCGGATGTCTTGGTCAACTCATAGTACTTTTGGGTGATCATATGAGTGAGGGTTCCCTCACAACCGTCTATTGTCCCAAGCTGCCATGCGGAATAGACATCGTTGAATCCCATAGGGACTGCGCTCGCACCCATTGCATTGATCGTGTCGATCATCTCTGCAGAGTTCACAACCCGGAGCTTCATGCCCTTCAGATCATCGGGGTGGTTGACCGGTCGAGGAGGGAAAAGATGACGAAATCCGCTCTCAAACCAGCCGATAACAATAAGATTCCTGGAGGCAAGGCTGTCCGCGAATTCATTTCCGACAGCTCCATGCAGGACCGCGTAGGCTTCCTCGGAGTCGTTGAAGAGGAAGGGAAGGTTGAGTACACCTATCTTAGGACTGTAAGACGTTAGGAGCGACCCGGTGGCCATGACCATATCCCTGGTTCCGAGTTGGCATCCTTCGATAAGTTGGTTTTGCTTACCATACAGGTCTGAATGGTATACCTCAAGTTGGTAGCGGTTATCTGTTGCTTCGGCGATCTGCTTGCCCCACATTTCAAGGTAGATTTGGTACGGGAACTGAGCGTTTCCGCTGTGCCCGACCTTAATCACCTTGGGAGCGGCAAAAGCAGACGCTGCGGAAAGGAGAACGCAAAGTGCAATAGCGAAACCTAACAATTTTTTGTTTATCACAGGTATTTCCTCCTTTTTCTCCGGAAGTTTTTATTTCCTGTGCACGGGATAGCACATTAGACCTCTTTCAACCACAACCGAGCTTACTTCATGGTATCGACCCTGTTCACAATCATGCCGAGGGTTTCAGGTGCTCCATCGAGCTTCAGCAGGCTGTACAATTGTTCCCCCCTTCCCATTCGCTCCCTCAGCTCCTTTTCCTTTTGCACAACACCAAGACTTTTCTCCAGTATCTCTTTCGCTTGCGCTGAAGGAACGACCACAACACCGTCGGCGTCTCCCACTACAAGATCCCCGGGAAGTACGGGCACTCCTCCACACGAAATGGGAATGTTGACAGACCCAGGAGATGCTTTGAATCCACCCTGAGGCGATATTGCACGAGCGAAAACCGGGAAATCGGAAGCGGCAAGCTCCTGACAGTCGCGCACTCCCCCATCCAATATGATGCCTCCTAATTTTTTTTGACGGGCCATCTGGTTCATTAGCCCTCCCCACAATCCCGTGTCGCATATCCCACCGGCGTCTATAACCAAGACGTCCCCCGGACGCGCCATATTGAGCGCCACATGGATGGCCAAGTTATCGGCACGGTAGGTCTGGACCGTCAGCGCAGGACCACAGATCCTCATGTCGTGATTCATCGGCTTGATCATCCAGGACATGCACCCGAACCGGCCGCGGGCGTCACCAATGTTCGCGACGGGAATGTTCCTGTACCCGTCAATAATTTCTTGTGGCATCAAATCACAGCATGGGTTTACAATGAACAAGCGAGTCACCTCTGTGTCGCAAACAAAAAATATTGTTTGAGTTTTCGAGCGTATGCGATCTCATTTTTGTACTATACTGCAAAATATTTATATCGTAAAACAAAGAATTCCGTTATATAATATTTGTAATTTCGATATTATGGAGTTCTTTTTCGAGAGGAACACAGCATGCGGCCTATGGGGACAGACACGTTTCTTGCCATTATCGAAAATGGGAGTCTAAGCAGGGCAGCGGAGCAGCTGAAAATCACCCAGTCTACAGTAAGCCTCAGGCTTAAAAACCTTGAGGAAGAACTGGGCTGCACACTCATCGACCGGCGTCGTGGCGAACGTACCATAGAACTGACGCCGGCAGGAAAGATATATCTCCGCTTTGCGGAACAGATTCGTGACATTTCTCAGGATATGAACGCGGACGAACACAGCGGAGGGTCACTGAAAATCGGGGGAGTGGACAGCGCCAATGTGTTCCTTCTTCCTCCCGTCGTTCGATCGTTAACAACCCATACTCCGTCTGTAAAAGTCATACTTGGTACTCATCAAAGCTGGCAGATCCAGGACCTGATAGAACGGAGACAGTTGGATGCAGGGTTTGCCATCACGGTCCAGCGTTCACCAAATATCGTCGTCCAGCCCTTGATTCGCGAGGAATATTTTCTGATGCGTCTTCATAGGAAGGGAGAGCGAAGTGACAGCGTGATCGACGCCAAAACACTCGACTCTCTCGAAGAACTGCACATCAATTGGGGCAGCGATTATATGCTGTGGCATGATCAGATCTGGAATCCCCTTGAAACACGGTACATTCAGTTGGATACCATTGCCTGTATAACGCGCATGCTTTTTTCACCGAAACAATGGGCAATCGTGACCGCCTCAGTCAAAGAGTTTTTCGGTGAAGAATACCTGTTCCAACGTCTTGATCCCCCGCCACCCCCACGACCAATGTACTTCCTGACGCACCGTCACCCTCGCCTGAGCGCGGTAAAAGGGTTGAGAATTCTCGGTGAAATCATTACCGATTTTTTCCCAGAAGAGGACTGATTTGAAAACATCGGACACGCTGGTGTTGCACATCTAAGGCACCCCAGGAATCTCTGTCGAAGCATCGTACAATCGACAGAAAAAAATGGCGTCTCTTCGCCAGCGTTGACTTCTAACGTTCTTCCGACGTTTCGAAGGTCCCTTTCACCAGGACCTTACCGCTCTCCATGAGGAGCCGCCCCTTGGCGACCGTGGTGCGGAGGCGGAAATCCCCGTCGAGGACGAGGAGGTCCCCGTCGCAGCCCGGGCGGAGCCGTCCCTTGCGGGGGAGCTTCAGGTGGTCCGCCACGTTGGAGGTTCCGAGGGCGATGACCGCCTCCCGTGGCAGGTCATCGGCGCGCAGAAGCTCCCCCAGGGTCTCCAGAACGGCGTCGATGGGGCCGATCCCCATGCCGGTCATCTCGCCCTTCGCGTCGAAGGTGGGCATGGAGCCGTTGCCGTCGGAGCTGAGGGTGATGTTCCCGGGCGGGACTCCCTCGGAGAGCAGGCGGTGTACCACGGCCCCGGTGACGAGGTCGGAGCCCTGCTTTCCCTTCGAGGCCGCCGTGATGTCGAGCAGGCCGCCTCTGCGGCCGAACTCCGCGGCCTGGTCCACGAGGCGGGTGTTTCGTGCAATGTGCGTCGGCGCGAACTGGGCGATGGGGATCTCCGTTCCCTCCAGAGCCTCCAGTATGGGGCCGAGCCCCGACGTCTCACCGCCCATGTGGACGCAGACGCACCCCGCCTTGCCGGAAAGAATACCCCCGAGACGCGCGTCCGAGGCGGCGCGGCGAAGCTCCTCCACCGTCGGGTGGGAGCCCCTGTGGTCCGAAAGTGCGACCTTCAGCCCGACGACCTTGTCGATGAGGCAGAGATCCCGCGTCACGCTCCCTGTTATGGTGACCGACGGCAGAGCGTAGCTCCCGGTGAGGATCCATGTGGAGATGCCCTCCTCCTCCAGCCCCCGGGCCTTCATGAGGAGCTCCTCGAGACTGCGGCAGGTCCCGTCTGTCCCGAGGAGCCCCACGACGGAGGTCACCCCCGCCTTGACGAAGGAGGAGAGCTGCAAGGGCGGCGTCCGGAACGCCGGGCCGCCCTCCCCTCCCGCGCCGTTGAAGTGGACGTGTCGGTCGAAAATGCCCGGAATGACCATGTCCCCCTTCGCGTCCACCACGCGAAAGGAGTCGGCGAAGACCGGGAGGGCCTCCCGGGGCATCTCCCCCGCGGGGCGGACGGACAGGATGCGCCCTCCGGCGATGAGCAGGTCGCAGAGCCCCCGAGGGACGGGGTCGTACAGGTCGGTGTTGATGACGAGAAGCATGGCGTCGTCTCCTTTTCAGCGTGTTGGTTTCAGATAAAACGGCCCTGGTTCCACGAAACTCTTTCCTCTGCCCCGACGGTTTTCAAACCTGCGGGAGCCGCATGACGGCCCCCTCTGCGGCGGAGGTCGCGAGGCGGGAGTAGACGGCGAGGTAGCCCGTCGTCTTGGGGAGGTCGGGGCGCTTCCATTCGGCAAAGCGCCTCTCGAGCTCCTCCTCCGAGAGGTCCACCCGCAGCACGCCCCCCGGGATGTCGACGGTGATCCGGTCTCCGTCCCGGACGACGGCGATGGGGCCGCCCTCCGCCGCCTCGGGGGAGACGTGGCCCACGAAGCAGCCGTTGTTCGTGCCGGAAAACCGGCCGTCGGTGACGAGAGCCGTCTTCTTCGCCAGCCCCATGCCGTTGAGGTACTTCATGGCGGCGAACATCTCCCGCATGCCGGGGCCGCCCTTGGGGCCCTCGTAGCGGATGACCACCACGGTCCCCTCCTGGATCTCACCCGCCAGGATGGTCTCGTTGGCCTCCTCCTCCCTGTCGAACACCCGCGCGCGTCCCGTGAAGACGAGCATGGAGGGGTCGATGGCCGACGGCTTCGTGACGGCCGTCTTCGGCGCGAGGTTGCCCCGGAGCACGGCGAGGCCGAGATCCTTGCTGAAGGGGTCGGAGAGGGGGCGGATCATATCCCTGTTCTCGCCATAGCGCTCCACGTGCAGGTCGAGGTTCTCTCCCACCGTTTTGCCCGTCACGGTGAGGCACTCCGTGTGCAACAGCCCCCGGAGCTCCTTCATCACCCTCGGCAGGCCGCCGGCCCGGTAGAAATCCTCCATGTCGCCGTCCGCGGCGGGGCGGATCCTGGCGATATTCGGCGTGGAGCGGCTGAACCGTTCGTAGAGGTCCATCATGTCGGCGGCCTCTATCCCCAGTTCGCCGGCGATGGCCGTGAGATGGAGCACGGCGTTCGTCGAGCCGCCCGTGGCCATGAGCACCCGGACGGCGTTCTCCAGTGCCTTCCTGTCCAGGATGGTCCGGGCCGTTATCCCCTCGTTGACGAGGTGCACGATGGCCCTGCCCGTCTCCTCGGCAAGGCGGAGCCGTTCGGAGTAGACCGCCGGCGTTCCGGCCCCGTCAGGGACGGTCATCCCCAGGGCCTCGGAGAGGGCGCACATGGTGTTCGCCGTGGCTATCATGGAGCAGGAGCCGCAGGTGGGGCTGCACAGCCCCTCGAGGTTCCGGAGCTCCGCCTCGTCGATGAACCCCTTTTTCAGCATGCCGACGGCCTCGGATGCCGTCGTGGTGTCGGACTTCCTTCCCCGGAAGTGCACGCCCCCGAGCATGGGGCCCCCTGGGAGGAGGATGGCCGGGATGTCCAGGCGCGCTGCGGCCATGAGCATGCCCGGCACGATCTTGTCGCAGGAGCCGAGCAGCACGATGCCGTCCAGGGCGTGGGCCCGGGCCATGACCTCGATGTCGTTCGCGATGAGCTCACGGGAGGGCAGGATGTACTTCATCCCATCGTGCGCCTCGGCGATGCCGTCGCAAGCGGCGATGACCCCGAACTCCGCCACGGCGCCGCCGGAGCGGTAAATCCCCTTCCGGACGTAATCGGCCACCTGACGCAGGTTGAAGTGGCCGGGGACGAGTTCGTTCCATGAGTTCGCTATGCCGATGATCGGTCCGCGGAGGTCGGCGTCGGAGTACCCCATGGCCTTGAACAGGGTCCTGTGCCCGATCTCCTTTGTCACGCGTCCGCTTCGTCTCTCCATACCAATTCTCCCCCTTCGGTCTGTTCTGCTCCCCTAGACTTTATAATAGTATAAAAAGCCTCGGAGCGCCCTCTCGTCCTTTCGGGTCGGGCGCCGGACGCTCCGGAGCGGGGAGGGAACGCCATGAATTTCAGCGAACGGAGCCACGCCTTTATCGCGGCGCGATTCTACGTCCGGTTGACGGAAACCTTCGGCGAGCAGGGACGACGGGCCTTCATCCACGCCACCCAGTACTACGCCGGGCAGCGGGGGCGGCGGATGGCCCAACGGGCGATCCGCGACGGGAAGGAGCTGACCTTCGAGACCTATCAGCAGTACGGCGAGTGGGTGAGCACCCCCGAGTCGGTCGAGGGCGAATGCTCCAACCTCACGGAGATCGCCTCCTACGCCCCGGACTGCACCCTTCGCATCTCCCGCTGCCCCTGGCACGCCCAGTTCAAGGCCATGGGGCTCGTCGAGGCGGGGATCGAGTACTGCCGCCATCTGGACAGCGCCATCTGCCGCGGCTTCAACCCGTACCTCGTCTACGACGTGCCGCAGACGCTCCACGAGTCGGACTGCTGCATCCAGATCCTGCGCGGGGCGAACTTCCCCGAGGGGGCCCGGTATGAGAAGAAGAGGGAGTACCTGCGCCCCTTCGACTACCACTGCGCCCACTCCTACTGGTCCTACAGCGAGGTCTTTGCCGCCGTCTTCGGCACCGAAGGGGAGCGGGTCAGCGCGCAGGTGCTGGAGGACTTCCGGGCGGAGTACGGCCCCGCGATGGCGGACAGGCTGGCCGAGTTCCGGGGTACGAACTTCAACGTCTGCGACTGAGGCCGCTCTTGCCCGCGGCCACTCTTCGTGGTAGAAAGAGTCTCAAGGAAGACGTCACCGACGGACGGAGCTGATCCCCTTGTCCATTGCCAACAAGACGCTCGAGTACTGGATACTGCACACTCTCAGCCGGGAGGACTGCGCCAGAGGAGCGGGCAGCC
>CALCQG010000081.1 GCA_937897575.1 uncultured Synergistales bacterium
AAAGCGGTCGAGGATGACCCCCGTGCCCCACTGGAAGACCACGATGCCAAGCACGCCGATCATGTTCATGGCGCCGAAGACGACGCCTCGTTCGTCCGGCGGGGAGCAGGCCGTCACTGCGGCCAGGGAGAAGACCCCCCGGACGCCGGATGCCAGGCCCAGGACGAGGGTGGCAAGGCCGGCCAAGGGAAGGGAGCACCCCCACCGCACGACGGCGAGGAGGAGGAGCCAGCAGAGCGCGTTGGCTATGCTCGCCCGGCGGACCGCCCGTGGCAGACGCTCTTTGGTCAGCACGATGCCGCTGGTGAGCATGGGGCCGAGCATCCCTCCCACGCCGACGAGGGAGCTCCAGAACCGGGCGGCCCCAGCGGACCCTTGGAAGGCGGCGTGGAACCACGGGGCGCCCCACAGCGCCTGGAAGGTCATCACGGAGGCCGTGGAGACGGCCCAGAGGATCTGGAGCGCCCTCGTCCTCCGGTTGCGGAAGATCAAGCCGATGGCCTGCCCGATGCCCGTGAGGATGGAGATGGCGCCGCGATGCTCCGTTTTTCCGGCGGTCCGCCGGACGACATCGTCCCCTGAACGGCGAAGGAGGAAGAGGGCCAGGATCAGGGGCAGCCCGGCCAGGAGGGCGAAGGTGGCCGTCATGCCGAATCGTTCGATCACGAAACCCAGAGGGGCGACGGCCAGGATGGAGCCCAGGCTCGAGCAGGTGATGGTGATGGCGGCGTAGAAGCAGTACCGCTCCGACGGAAAGGCAAAGGACTGGTAGACGAGGGCGGCGGAGTACATGGGGGCGATGGTGAGCCCCGACAGGAGACGCCAGACCCCGAGCGTGAGGGGTGTCCGGGAGACGATCATGGGCAGACAGGAGAGAACAGTGAACAGAAGGGCCCAGAAGACCACCCGGACGGGCCCGTGGCGGTCGTGGAGCGTGCCCGATACGGGTTGCATGAGGGCATAGGTGTAGAAGTGCAGGCTCGACAGGAAGCCGACGAGGGACGCGCTCATGCCGATGCGCTCCCCCTCGATGGGGAGCACCACCGTGGCCGAGATCCGGAAGAAGGAGGCCAGCAAGAACGCCCCGGCCAGGAGGAGGAAGACCGGGACGTTCGGGTCGACGATCAGGGATCGGAGAGTGCCTTTGGACGAGCCCGCCATAGAGGCTCCTTTCGTTGTCCTGCTCCTTCGCGGGGCTGTCAGGGGCGCTGCCGCGCGACGAGCCGACGGATATGGGAACAGAATACCATAGACCCGCTCTTCCCGCTCCGGCTGTGAAGAGAGGTCTCTCCGCTGCCAAAGCGCCGTCTCAAAAGAAAAAGACGAGAACACCCACTCCCCGGCGACGGCGTGCAGAAAGCGGCGAGATCAGGCTGCGGCGATCGGCCTCACGGCGTTCGGGTCAGGGCCTCTCCGTCTTCTGTGGTTCCGGCTTCGGCTTTCTGAAGAAGCGGACGACCTCCGCGTTCTGCTCCGGCGTCCCGGCCACGCCGATGTAGTCCCCTACGTGCAGTTCGAAGTCGCTGCCCGGATTGGGGATGAGCTCGCCGTCCCGCTGAACGGCCGCCACGGAGATGCCGAGGGTCTCCCGGATCCCCGCCTCGGAGAGCCGTTTCCCCGCCACGGGGTTCCCCTTGTGGATGTACACCCACTCCATGGCCATCATGTTCGTCGAGGACTGGAGGCTGTTCATGGCCTCGTACTCGGGGAACTTCCCGAAGACGGTCCCGTAGACCGTCCGCCTCATGGCCTCGATCTCCCTGTGAACGGCCGTGGCCACCATGCCGAAGTGGAGCAGCGTCTCCCTGGCCATCTCGATGGAGGCCTCCAGGTCCGGCTGGACGATGTCGCCCACGCCGTGATCCCTGAGGATGGAGACATCCTCCTCGCCGGCCGCCCAGGCCAGGATCTCCGCCTTCGGGTTTTGTCTCCGGATGCCCTTGATGACCTCCACGGTGCCCATGCCCTCGGAGGTCGTCATGACGACGAGCCGCGCAGCGTCCGTCTCGGCGGTCTGAAGAATCACGTCCTGGCTGGGGTCGCCGAGGATGAGCGACAGGCCGAGCTCCTTGCCCCGGAGGAAGTCCGAGTGGTTCGGCTCGATGATGACGTAGGGGATGTCGAAGCGCCGCAGCGCGTTCGCCAGATAGCGGGCGAGGGCTCCGCCCCCCGCGAGGAGCACGTGGCCGGAGAGCTTCTCGTCCGGAAGGTTCAGGGAGCGGATGTTCGACGATCCGCCGTTCCTCTTTATCCGCGAGTAGATGGGGCCCACGAGCCCCGACACGATCGGGGCGGCGATCATGGAGAGGACCACGGCGTTCAGGGCGATGGAGTACTCCACCCGCCCCATGTATCCCGACGTCATGGCCGTCTGGAGGACGATGAAGGCGATCTCCGAGATGGGGACCATGGTGAGGAGGGATGCCAGCGGGATGATGTTCCGGTACCCGAAGAGGTAGGTCACGGCCGAAAGAATGACCCCGCGCAAGAGGGTGGCGGCCGCCATGAGGAAGAGGGTGACCCCCGCGTGGGATGCCAGGACCTTCGGGTCCAGGAGCATGCCGATGGAGACGAAGAACAACAGGGAGAAGACGTCCCGGAGGGAGGTGATGTCCGAGAGGGCCCGCTTGCCGTAGTCCGACTCGCTGAGCACTAATCCGGCCATGAAGGCGCCGAAGGCGAAGGAGAGCCCGAAGGCGTAGGTCAGGTAGCCTATGCCCAGCCCGAGGGCCGTGATGGTCAGGATGAAGAGCTCCTGGGACTCCCACGTCGCAACGAACTTCAGGACCATGGGAATGGCCCTCGACCCGGCGTACGCCATGACCGCCACGAACCCGACCACCTTCAGGACGGGCGAGAGGACGCCCAGGACCGACAGCTCCGTGCCGAGCAGGCCGATGAGCAGCACCATGAGGGGGAGGACCATGATGTCCTGCACGATGGACATGCCAAGCATGACGCGGCTCGACAGGGTGCCGAGCTGCCCTCTGGACGCCAGGGTCTTCATGATGACCGACGTGCTGGACGACACGATGGAGACGGCGAACCACATGGAGGGCACGGCACCCCACCCGATGAACCGGCCGAGAGCGTAGCCGATGAACAGCGTGAGGAAGACCTGGATGGCCGCGCCGCCGATGGTCACGTCCCGTATGGAGGCGATGCTCTTCATGGAGAACTCGAGTCCGAGGGAGAAGAGGAGCAGCGCCGCCCCCACCTCCGCGAGCCCGGCAACCTGATCGGGGTCGGTGATCGTGACGCCGCCCGTGTAGGGGCCTATGACGATGCCGGCGATGATGTAGCCGAAGATGAGCGGCTGGTTCAGCCGCTTCGCGACGATGCCGCCGATGAGTCCGGCTGTTACGACGATGATGAGATTGATGGCAAGGTCCATGGGAGCCACCTCGGATTCCGGATGAAATAGGCAACCCCAGTATTGTCACACAAAGAGGGGAATTTTCAAGCCGTCGCCGGGGAACGGGCGGATAGTCCCACTGTTTCAGGGGCGCATCAGTCGACAGGAAGGACCGTCTGCGGGAGGAAAGGCAGTGGTATTCGATATTGGATTATTGATCATTCCTTTTTTGCATGATATATAATAGGGTAGAATATCAAGTATGGTGCCGTGCAGGGACGTCCGTACGGCGGAAAGGAGGCCTTTCGTGGCTGGTGCAAGCTGCAACAGGGAGGTTCCACAGGTCGAGGGCGCGGGGACCAAGCCCTCCGAGCGACAAGAGGAGAAAAAGGAGGCCGTTCGCATGGGCGTGATGGTGGGGGAGAAGGCTCCGGATTTCACGGCGCCGGCGTACTACAAGGGGAAGTTCACCACGGTGAAGCTGTCGGACTATCTCGGCAAGTGGGTGGTCCTGTGCTTCTACCCGGGCGATTTCACCTTCGTCTGAGCGACTGAAGTGTCGGCGGTCGCCGACAATTACGATAAGTTCCAGAAGCTCGGCACGGAGGTCATCTCCATGAGCGTGGACAGCCAGTTCGTCCACAAGGTGTGGAACGATACGGAGCTCTCCAAGATGGTCGACGGCGGCGTGCCCTTCCACATGGCCTCCGACGGCGGCGGCGTCATAGGGACCATGTACGGCGTGTACAATGCCAAGAGCGGCGTGGACGTCCGCGGGCGGTTCCTCATCGACCCCGACGGCGTGATCCAGGCCATGGAGGTTCTGACGCCCCCGGTGGGCCGGAACGTGGCCGAGACGCTGCGGCAGATCGCGGCCTTCCAGCACGTCCGCGAAACGGGCGGCAAGGAAGTGACCCCCTCGGGGTGGACGCCGGGCGGCAAGGTCCTGAAGCCGGGCGAGGACCTCGTGGCCAACGTCTGGAAGTTCTGGAACCCCAAGGACGTCTACGATAAGAAGTAGAAGCCCTGAACCCTGAGGTGCGGGAGGCTCTTCGGAGCCTCCTTTTTTATGCCCGCTCCCCGGCGAGAAAGGGCTCGAAGGGGTACAATGGGGCGGTCAGTCCGAAAGAGAAGGAGCGTGGCAAAGTTGACGGTCAAACCGAAGGGAACCTGGATGCACCGATTTCTGGTCAACCTCCTCACCGTCGTCCTCGCCGTCCTCGTGTTCTGGGTGCTCGGCTTCCTCGTCGAGGACATCGAGTCGATCCCAGGGCCCAGGTACGAGACGATCGAGGCACAGTTCGCCGATCCCGGGCTCGCGGCGAGGGACAAGGCGCTCGCGTCGGAGATGGAGGACCTCGACCGGGCCATATCGGCCAAACGGGACGCGATGCAGATCCTCAAGGACGGGTCCGACAACCTGCAGAACACGATCAACCAGCTGATCGAACTCCAGAAGCTCTCGGTCCAGAAAGACGTCCCCCTCGCCGCAGCGGAGCGGGAAAACCTCTCCGAGAGCCTCGCCCGGTTCCTCCGGAGCCAGGAGGAGTATCAGGCCCGAAACGCCGAGTTCTCGGCCCTCGTGGACAAAAAGCGGACCCTGGAGGCGGAGCGGGTCGAGCTCGACAAGGTGCTCAGGGAGAAGGCCGAGCCCGTCGGGCGGGAGTACCGCCGGCAGCGGGAGAAGCACGATCTCTACCTCGCCGGGCTCCAGCTCCTCGTCCTCCTGCCCCTTCTGGCGGCGGGGGCCTACCTGATCGTCCGGAAGAGGGAGAGCCTCTACTTTCCTCTCTTCCTCGGCTACGGCGCGGCGGTGCTGCTGAAGATAGGCCTCGTCCTCCACACCTACTTCCCGTCGCGGTACTTCAAGTATATCTTCGCCGCAGCCCTCCTCGTCGCGGTGGCCAAGCTTCTTGTGCACTTCATCCGGAGCATCGCCTTCCCGAAGGCCCAGTGGGTGGAGAAGCAGTACCGCGAGGGGTACGAGCGCTTCCTCTGCCCCGTGTGCGAGTTCCCCATCCGGCGCGGGCCGAGGAAGTACCTCTACTGGACGCGGCGCACGGTGCACAAGGTCCCCCTGCCCGAGGGGACGGCCGAGGAGGAGCCCTACACCTGCCCCTCCTGCGGCACCACGCTGTTCGAGAAGTGCGATGTGTGCGGCGACATCCGGTACGCCCTCCTGACCTCCTGCCAGCACTGCGGCTCGGAGAAGAAAGAGGAACCGACCGTCCCGGACGCGGAGTAGACCCAGGAGCCACGGCACGAGTGCACGGTGAAGGGCTCGGCAGGAGCCCTTCACCGTGTTTCGGATCAGCCCGTCGGGGTATAATACGGGGTATGGAACGGTTTTTGATCGGAGGTCTGCATGAGATTTGTTCTGTATAACGTCCGGTACGGGACGGGGTCGGGGATTCACTATCATCTGCCCGTCCCCTATTCGGGCTGTCTCCGGAGGACGGAGGGCGCCTTTCTCCGGATCGCGGAGTACGTTGCGAAGCTGTCGCCCGACATCGTCGGGCTCGTGGAGGCGGACCTGGGGTCCTTCCGGCAGAACGGCTGCTGCCAGCCCGGGACCATGGCGTCGAAGATGGGCGGGACGCACTTCTCGGCCTGCCAGTATCGCCCGGGGGCGGCGCTCTCGCGGACGCCCCTGCTCAAGTCCCAGGGCAACGCGGTGGTGACGAAGCTCCCCGTCCTGTCGACGACGGCCCACTCCTTCCGCCGGGGGATCAAGCGGTCGCTCCTGGAGGTTGAGTTCGATGAGTTCATCCTCTATCTTGTCCATCTCTCCCTGGGGTACCGGGTTCGGACGAAGCAGATCGCCGAGCTCGCCGAGCGGTGTGCGGCGGCGGAGAAACCCATGATCGTCGCCGGGGACGGGAACACCTATGCCGGGCGGAGAGAGTTCTACCCCCTGATCAAGGCCCTCCGGCTGCGCAACGCCAACGCGGAGAACCTGCCGACCTATCCGAGCAGCATGCCCACCCTGCCGCTGGACTTCGTCCTCTACAGCCGGGGCATAGTGGTCGACGAGTTCCGGGTCCCCCGGGTGCGCTTCTCGGACCATCTGCCCGTGGTCTGCGACTTCCGGGTCCTCCCCCGAGGGGAGGGCAGGACGCCATGACCCCCTGGGCGCTGCTGTACTACCTCTACGACCTCTCCTCTTTCTGCATCCGGCTCTTCATGCTCTTCTATCTGCCCCTGAAGCACAGCCCGACGACGGCCACGTCCTGGCTGCTCGCCGTCTACCTGTGGCCCTGGCCCGTAGCGGTGCTCTACGCCGTCTTCGGCTCCACGTCCCTCCCCGCGGAGCGGACGGTCAGGCATGAAAAACTGCTGTCGAGCATCGAGAAGGACAGTATGGGCTTCAGAACCCTGGTGCGGGACCCCTGCCCCGATCTCCCCGAGGACCTCTGCCGCTTCGCCGGTCTGGGGAGCACCATGTCCAACATGAACGTCACCGGCGGCAACGACTTCCAGATTCTCACGGAGAACGAGGAGTTCCTCGGCCGGCTGGCGGGCGACATCGAGAGGGCGCAGACCTCCGTCAATTTGCAGTACTACATCCTCTCGCGGGACAAGGCCACGGAGGTCTTTTTCGCCGCCCTCGAGAGGGCGGCGGGCCGAGGCGTCTCCTGCCGGCTTCTGGTGGATGCCGTCGGATCGAAGAAGTTTCTCAAGCGAGCGGCGAAGAGGCTTCGGAAAAGGGGCGTGCGCGTGGAGATGGCCCTCGAACCGAGGATATTCCGGAAGTCCCCCATCACCGCCCGGTACGACCTCCGGAATCACCGAAAGATCGCCGTCATCGACGGCCTCGTGGGGTACACGGGGTCGCACAACGTCATCGACTGCGCCTACGACGGCAAGGCCAAGGGACGGCAGTGGCACGACCTCACCCTTCGTCTCACGGGGCCCGTGGTCTCCCAGCTTCAGGGGGTCTTCACCGAGGATTGGTATGTCGAGACGAGGGAGCTTCTCTCCATCGAGCGGAACTTCCCGACGCCCCTCCGGACGGGCAACGCCGTGATCCAGTCCGTCCCCAGCGGACCGTCCTACCCCCTGCAGAACTATCAGCGCCTTGTCGTCTCGGCCCTGCACCGGGCGAAGGAGCGCATCGTCATCACCACCCCGTACCTCATCCCCGACGACGAACTGCTGCACGCCCTCGAGACGGCGACGCTGAGCGGCGTCGAGGTACAGCTCGTGGTCCCGGAGCGGGGGGACCAGTTCATCGTCGGCAGCGCGGCCAAAGCCTACTACGATGTGCTGTTCGACATGGGCGTGGCGATCCACCTCTACCCCGACGGTATCCTGCACTCCAAGACCATGACCGTGGACGACGATCTCGCCTTCGTCGGGACGAGCAACTTCGACATCCGGTCCTTCGCGCTCAACTTCGAGATCAACCTCGTCCTCTACGGCCCCGAGGAGACGGAGGCCATCCGCTCCGTCCAGAAGGACTACCTCGCCCGCTCCTACCGCCTGACCTCCGAGGAGTGGGGCGAACTGCCCTTCTATCGGCGGGCCATCTACGGCATCACCAAGCTCTTCAGCCCACTCTTGTAATCCGTCGGATACCGGTGTTATCATCGGTGTGAAAGATAAACCGTGCAATCACATCCGATCGCCTGTGAGCACCTGCGGCGCTGTTTGTGCAAACCGGGTGTCCTTTGGAAGGGACCAAGAGGCGCTGACGACCCTGCGGCATTTACCCGTGCCGCAGGGCATTGAAGAGAGAACGTCCTGTCCTGAACGGGACGTTCCCGCTTTTCAAAGAAGGAGGTATGCGAAAAACATCCTGTTTTCCCGGTCGCGCTTCGTTTCCGCTCTCTTTGGTTTTGATCGGTTTTTCTTCGTCGGTGCATGAAGAGTCCGATGAGAAGAGGAACCCACGTTTGAAAGGAGAGGTAACCCTATGAACGCGAAAGAACCGAGAAAGGCGACACTGGCGGAGGCCCTCGTCACGTTCGTCCTGCTCATGGTCATCATGGCCCTGGGCATCGTCCGGTACGGTCTCGATCCCCACATCCCCATGTTCTGCGGCGTCATCATCGCGGCCCTCATGGCCATGCATCTCGGCTATCCGTGGCGTGCCATCGAGGACTCCATGATCGCCGGCATCAATCGCGCCATGCAGTCCATCATCATCCTGGCCATCATCGGCATCCTGATCGGCGTCTGGATGGTCTCGGGCGTCGTGCCGACCATGATCTACTACGGGCTGAACATCCTGTCGCCCAAAATATTCCTGCCGGCCGCGCTGCTGATCTGTTCCATCACCTCCCTCGCCACTGGGACGTCCTGGGGGACGGCGGGGACCATGGGGGTGGCCCTCATCGGAATCGCCCACGGCCTGGGCGTCCCCGTCGCGGTCGCGGCGGGCGCCATCATCTCGGGAGCCTACTTCGGCGACAAGATGTCGCCCCTGTCGGACACGACGAACCTCGCGCCGGCCATGGCGGGCACCGACGTCTTCACCCACGTGAAGTTCATGATCCCCTCCACGGCCGTCGCCTATATCATCACCCTCGTGGGCTACAGCGTTATCGGGAGCCGGTACGGGAGCGCCGGAGCCAGCCTCGAGAGCGTGCAGGCGATTCAGAACGGGATCGTCGCCCAGTTCACGGTCAGCCCGTTCCTTCTGATTCCGCCCCTCCTCGTCATCGGCGCCATTGCGAAGAAGATGCCGGCCATCCCGGGGATCGTCCTCGGCATCCTGTCGGCGGCCGCCCTGGCCCCCATCTTCCAGCACGCGTCCATGGGCGACATTTTGGGGAGCGGGTATGGCGGCTATGTGAGCGAGTCGGGCGTCGAGGTGATCGACGAGCTCCTGACCAAGGGCGGGCTCGAGGGTATGATGTTCTCCATCTCGCTGACCATGATCGCCATGATGTTCGGCGGCATCGTGGAGATGACGGGGCAGCTCGAGGCCATCGTCGAGAAGATCCTGAAGTTCTTCAAGGGGGCCGCCGGACTCGTGTTCGCCACGGAGCTCACGTGCGTCTTCAGCAATATCACCATGCCCGAGCAGTACATCTCCATCGTGATTCCGGGGCGGATGTACGCCAAGGCCTACCAGGACATGGGGCTCCATCCGAAGACCCTGTCCAACGCCCTGGAGGGGGCGGGCACGGTGACGAGCGCCCTCATCCCCTGGAATACCTGCGGCGTTTTCCTGACCACGGCGCTGGGGGTGAGCACCGCCCAGTACTGGAAGTGGTGCTTCTTCAACATCTCCATGCCCATCACCGTCGTCGTCATGGCCTTTATGGGCATCACCGTCGCCTATATGACCGAGGACGAGAAAAAGATCCTGGCGGAGACGGGCCGGGTCTGAGGCGTCCCGATCCCGGAAGCCGGCGCAGAGAAGGCGGTGCGGGAGGGGAATTTTCCTCCCGCATCGCTTTTTTGTGCAGTACAATACGGTGAGGTAGCCAGCGTGCGCCCGGAGGGACGATATCTCGTGAACATAAGCGTTCTCGGCATAGTGTACAGCCTGTCGGCGGCCCTCGTATGGGGGACCGTGCCGGTGGTCTACCGGTTCTGCATGGTGCGGGGGTCGCCCTTCAAGCTGCAGGCCTTTCGGGGCGTCGGATTTCTCGTCTTTGCCGTGGTCATCGCGCTCGTCCTTCCTGAGATCGTCCCCGCCCCCGTCGTCACCATCGTCGTCGCGTCGTTGGGAGGGCTCTCGGCCAACCTCGTGGGGGACACCCTCTTCATGTACGGCATCCGGCACATCGGGGCGAGCGCTTCGGCCGCCGTCGCGGGAACGTACCCCCTGTTCGCCTCGCTCCTGTCCGTGGTGCTCCTTCGCGAGCCTCTGACCGTCGGGATCATGGCGGGGATAGGGTGCGTCCTCGGAGGCCTCTTCCTGTTCCAGTCCAGGGAACGGGGGACCTTCGCCGAGATTCGGCCGGGCGATGTCCGGATCGGTCTTTTGCTCTCCCTTCTGACGGCCCTGTTCTGGGGCATGAGCTTCGTCGCCTCGCGATGGGCCATCACCAGAGGGAACATCACGGCACCGGGCATCGTCTTCTGGCAGGCCATCTCGTTTTTCGCCGCGTCGTGGCTCTCTTGGGGCGTCCTCTGGGAGCGATCGGAAAGGAGGGAGCCCTTCGTGCGGTGGCCTCTGCGCGAGACGATCGCTATGCTGAGCGTCGGTGCGCTCTCCCTTGGGCTTGCGGGAGGGCTCTCCTCGGCCGCCCTTAAACATGCCCCGGCGTCGGTGGTCACCCCGATCTCCGCCACGGGCCCGATCATCACCGCCTTCTGGGGGCGTCTTCTGCTCGGGGAGCGGCTCGGAGCGCGGCAGTGGGTTGGCATCGGGCTGATCCTGGTGGGCGGCGCGCTGCTCACCCTCGGGTAACGCCCTCCTCATTCGATTCCTCCGTCGTGTTCAGGCAGCGGAGGGGATGACGCTTCTTCTCTTGATATCCTTCCTCTGTTGGACTTGTGGCGCGATTCTTGACAAGACCAGGTGAAGCGAGTATATAAGGGTGAAATGGGGTACTATTGCCGTCCCCATATGCCTTTCACACTATTCACTTCTTTTCGGGGAGATGATCATTGCAGGCGGGGAGCGAAAATTGACACCGGACGCGGGAAAACAGTCCGTATCTGTGCTGTTGGTCTGTTGTCGTCCGACGACGCGGAAGCGGTACGAAGAGAGAGGCCGATGTCCGGGCATCCTTCCGTTTGGTCTCTCGCAGTGTGAATCAAGGAGGGTAGGGTCATGAATATATTGGTTGCCATCGGAATAGGCTCGCTGATTCTGACGATCGCTTATTTCACCTATGGAAAGTTCGTCTCCCAGAAAGTCTTTATGCTTGATGACAAGAACGTGACACCGGCCGTCGAAATGGAGGACGGCGTGGACTACGAGCCCATCGACGCGAAGTTCCTCGCGGGGCAGCACTTCTCGGCCATCGCGGCGGCAGGTCCGATCACTGGGCCCATAATTGCCGGCCTGACCTTCGGCTGGGTCCCGGCGTTCATCTGGATCGTCCTCGGAACCATCTTCATCGGTGCCGTTCACGACATGGGGGCCCTGGTGGCATCCCTTCGGAACAAGGCCTGCGGCATCGCCGAGACCATGCGCAAGTACGTCTCGAAGAGGGTCTGGATTCTCTTCAACCTCTTCATCTTCTTCACGCTGATCATGATCATCGTGGCCTTCACGGACATCACCGCATCGTCCTTCGTGAACGTGATCGACCTCGGCGACGGGTTCACCGTCGGCGGAGGCGCCACGGCCACATCGTCCATCCTCTACCTGATCCTGCCCGTCATCATGGGCTTCGTGCTGAAGTACACGAAGATGAGCCTCAACGTGGCCACCCTGATCTTTCTGCCTCTGGTGGCCCTTTCGATCTGGGTCGGCCCCTACATTCCCTTCAATCTCCAGGCGTTCCTCGGGCTCGATACCCCGCAGGCGGCCCAGAAGGTATGGAACCTCCTGATCATCGCCTACTGCTTCATCGCGGGCATCGTGCCGGTCTGGGCTCTTCTTCAGCCCCGCGGTCACCTGGGCGGTTACTTCCTGTACGCCACGATGATCGTCGCCTTCATCGGGATCGTGTTTGGAGGCTTCCCCACGCAGTACCCCTCCTTCACCCACCCCTTCGGAAGCGACAACTTCTGGACGCCCATGTTCCCCATGCTGTTCATCACCGTGGCCTGCGGCGCCTGCTCGGGGTTCCACAGCCTGGTGAGCTCGGGCACCACGTCGAAGCAGCTGAAGAAAGAGACGGACGCGAAGCCCATCGGCTACGGCATGATGCTCGCCGAGGCCGTCGTGGCCCTCATCGCGCTGGGCACCGTCATGATGCTCCCCAAGGGCGACCCTCTGACGTCCCGGTCCCCGAACTTCATCTACGCGTCGGGGCTCGGCTCCTTCATGGAGCTCATCGGCATCAGCAAGGCCTTCGGCATCTCCTTCGGCCTCATGGCCTTCACGACCTTCGTCTATGACACGCTCGACGTCTGCACCCGGCTCGGCCGGTACATCATCCAGGAGCTCACGGGGTGGCAGGGCTGGGGCGGCCGGATACTGTCCGGCGCGCTGATCGGCGGCCTTCCCCTCATCCTCATGTCCGTCAACCTCACGGACCCGGCCGGCAAGCCCGTTGCGGCCTGGAGCCTCTTCTGGAAGACCTTCGGCTCGTCGAACCAGCTGCTGGCCGCTCTGGCCCTCGTCGGGATCACCGTCTGGCTCCAGAGGACGTCCAAGAACCCGAAGGCCTGGCTCGCCACGTTTCTTCCGTCCGTGTTCATGTTCGTCATGAGCACCTGGGCGCTGGTCAAGACCTTCATCTCCTACACCTTCAAGGACGGCGCCTTCGTCATGCCCGCCGGCACGAACACCATCGTCCCGGCCGTCTCCCTGATCTACATCATCCTCGCCATCTGGGTGGTCATCGAGTGCGCCCCGGCCATAATGAAGAACGCACAGCACCCCGGGCAGGGGCTTGAGGCACAGGCCTAGCGTCACACAACCGTCGGAACGCAAGGGCCGGCCTGAAGGCCGGCCCTTGCAGCATAGGGTTCTCCTCAGCAATGGGAGGGGTACGACACAAAAAAGGGGCCGCTGGACGGCCCCTTTATGCTGTTCCGGAGGTCGGAGCCCTATTTTTTAGGGTGACGCCCTTCGGCGTGCGGGTCCGTCTCCTTCGGTTCGTCGTCATGGTCTTTACGGGGCGACGAGTGTCCGCAGCAGCGTCCCTCAGCGTGCGGGTCCGTCTCTTTCGGCTCGTCGCATGACCCGGCCGAGCAGTCGCACTCCCCTTCATCGCACTCGCAGCATGCGTCGGCGTCGTAGAGGATGTCGTCGAGATTTTCGAGGCCCGCCGAGAAGAGGTCGAAGACGGCGTCCATGGTCGCCTCTTCGGCATCAGGGTCGGTGCAGTCGAACTCGGCCTCCCACTCGACGAAGGTCTCGTCCGTCGAGGCCACGGGGTAGAGGGTCATGGTCGACACGTAGTCGTCGATCTTCAACTCCGATTCGATGATGGAGTAGGAGAGGGAGGCGTCCAGGTCGGACAGGGAGAGAAGCTGCTCCCTCATCTGCCGCCCGTCCTCCATGACGAGGCGCCGGACGCTGCCCACGCAGGTCGTGCAGTCCGCGTCACACCCCTCCTCGATCTCGCTCGAAGCCACTCCGGGCAGCCAGTGGGGCAGGCCGTTGAAATCCCGGACCAGGGACCATACAATCTCTATCGGAGCCGATACGACGGTGCTGTAATACACTCTGGCCATCTCTTCGTTCCTCCTTAGACATGAAATTCAGATTGCCCTTCGTTCCGTCCCGTCGTCTCGTCGACATGGGGCGTGCCGCCTCACTAAACCACAAAAAGAGGAAACTGTCCATGGACAGAATACCTCATGATCGTGACGGAAGTGTACCAATTTCCCGACCGCTGCGCGGATCTTTGGAAAGTGAGCCCCCCTGCACGTCCGGGCGGAGTTGCGTTAGAATAAACACAATGAGCGGGGTGCAACAACACCATAAAGGAGTGGATCGGACAATGCTGAAGCACACTCGGTCTTCGGACAGGGCGCTGTACGACATCTGTGCGGAAGAGCTGGAACGGCAGGAGCACAACATCGAGATGATCGCGTCGGAGAGCACCGTCCCCATCGAGGTGATGGAACTGAGCGGCTGTATCTTCACCAACAAGACGCTGGAGGGGTACCCGGGGAACCGGTTCCAGGCGGGATCTCACATTGCGGACAAGCTGGAGATCCTGCTCAACGAACGGGCGAAGGCCGTATACGGCGCCGAGCACGTGAATCTGCAGCCCTATTCCGGATCGACGGCCAACTACAGCGTCTACGCAGCCATCCTGAAGCCCGGCGACCGGGTGCTCAGCATGCGTCTCGACCAGGGCGGACACCTGACTCACGGGAGCCCGGCGAACTTTCTGTCCAAAGTCTACCAGTTCGAGTCCTACGGTGTGCACCCCGAGACGGAGGTCATCGACTACGACGCCCTGGAGCGGAAGGCCCGGGAGTTCCAGCCGAAGTGCATCATCTCGGGCGGCAGCTCCTACCCCAGGCTCATCGACTACAAGCGGATCTACGATATCGCGCAGTCCGTCGGGGCATACCACATGGTGGACATGGCCCACATCGCCGGACTGGTGGGGGCGGGGGTCATCCCGAGCCCCGTGCCCTACGCCGACTTCGTCTCGTCCTCGACGACGAAGACCTTCTGCGGGCCAAGAAGCGGTATGGTGCTCTGCAAGGCCGAACACGCCAAGAAACTCGACAAGGGCGTGTTCCCCGGCGCCCTGGGCTCCATGCACCTCACCACCATGGCGGCCAAAGCCTGGTCCCTGAAGTATATGCAGTCCGAGGCCTTCAGAACGATCATGGCCCAGGTGCTCGTCAATGCGAGGACGCTGGCCGAGGCGCTCGCGAAGCACGGGTTCCGGATCGTCAGCGGAGGGACGGACAACCACATCGTGATGGCGGACCTGCGGCCGAAGAACATCTCCGGCACGGTCTTCCAGAATGCTCTGGACAGCGTCGGCATCACGGTGAACAAGAACCAGATCCCCAACGACCCTGCAAGCCCCTTCGTGACGAGCGGCGTCCGGATCGGCCTGACGTCCACCTCCCAGCGCGGTCTGAAGGAACCCGAGATCCGACGGATCGCCCGGATCATGAGCGACGTGGCGGACAGCCCCGATGACGCGGCCGTCCTGGATAAGCTCCGCAGCGAAGCCCGTGAGCTGATCGCGGCCTTCCCGCTCTATCCGCCCCACACCTTCGACGACTGACGTCGTACAACGAAGCGGCGATTTTCACGGATGAGGGGCGCGGAAGCCGTCCGCGCCCCTCATCGTACTTGCCGCCTCTGTCCGGAACGCGCTGGGAGAGGGTGCTCTATCGGAGCGAGGGGTCGTCGAAGAAATCCTGAACGGGGCGCATCAGCTCGGCCCTGTAGATATTCTGGCTGATGGAGAGGTTCTCGGTGATGCCCTGTTCGATGAGGGGGGCGAAGAAGTTGCCTCCGCCATAGAGCAGCATGTACCCCTTGCTCCTGTCCTTGTAGGACATCTGATAGGCCGTCGGGATCGTGGGCTTCAGCTCGACGACGTCGGAGAAGAGGGTTTTGTCCGAGGCGTCGAGGATGCTCTTGACCTCGTCGAAGTATATGGATGGAAAGGCTTTGATGGCTGCGGTCACGATGCCGGTGCCGCTTCGCAGGATGTCGGAGACGGAGGTGTACCCGCCCCGTATGAGAAGTTCGCCCGGGCTCAGCGTCGTCCCCGTGTGGGAGATGATGTCCGTGATCCCCGAGGGCGCGTTGTCCTCGATCCGGAGGAGAAAGGTGGCCGTGGTCTCCGTGGGGATCCTCATCTTGTGGAGCAGGATGTCGAAGTTCCCGCTGGAGACCCCGATCAGTGCGTTTTTCCCGTCGGGGATATCGTGGTTCCATATCCGCTCGCCGGCCTTCAGGATGGCCAGCCTGGACGAGAGGATGACCCGGCTCTTGGCCATCTCGAGCAGTATCTTCATCGCCCGGTCCATCTTCTCCTCCCCGACGAGCAGGGTGTTGACCATGATGGTCCCCCTCCGCTTCTCCGAGGAGTAGTCGCAGTCCAGTGCAAGGCGCTCCGTCTCGGCGGCCAGCCCTCCCACCCTGTCGAAGACGAGCATGGTCTTCGCCTTGGCCACGCCCTCCTCCGAGAGGACGAAGCCCCGGTTGCCGAAGCGCTGGACGAGACCCTTCTCCTCCAAGCTTGTGATGTGGTAGCGGATGGTCCTCGTCTCGATGCGGATATCCTTTTTCTCGAGCGCCTCCTGGAGTTTTTTCGGAGTGTGCATCCTGCCCGAAAAATAAAGGATACGGATGATCTCGAGGACCGTCTCGGGCATTGCCTTCTGGTCGAACATGGTCACCGCCTCCCATCCCTGCACTGAGGGCACAAAGGCGCCTGCAGCGGGTTTTCTCCCTCTCTTTTACCACGTTTTTCGCCATTTTGGTATATTGTCCCACTCTTGCTGCAAATGACCTTCGGCCCGGGACTCTCTCCCCGGCGAAACAGTGCGGCACGCGCGTCACGCATTTCCAGGCCGAGACCAGGATATGACGCTCGTCTTGTTTCGTCTCAACGCACCCCATGAAGGCGCGCAGGTGTCGACACAGGTGTTCTCTGCGGGCTGCTTCGGCTTGCGGTGGTATCGTCCCCCGTTGTTTTCCTCGCCCTTTGGAAGCAGAACTTCTTGACAATGTCCATTGCGATGGACTAGAGTTCAACAGGGTGGCAATGTGCTTCCACCCTTGATGTGTCCCCGGATTTCTCCTCCGGCGCATCGATGTTTCGTCCCTCTCGATGAGAGCGGAAGAAGAGCTGTGTGGCGAGCGCGTTCGATAGTTTTGGTCGGTGTTATGAGATAAACGTCGTCACGACGAATGAGTTATGTTATGTCCCGATTTTCTCTCGGAGAGGCGGAAAAAGATGACCGAGTTGTCGGCAGAGACGGGCTGCCGTTCCGTTCTCCGAGGTTCGGTCGTGTCTCATGCAAAGCCTGGTGGTTTGACGGTGACGGGGCGCGCGAAGAGCGCGGAAAAAAGAAGAGGGGTTGAGGGGGATGGCGAAGCGCTTTTTTCTTGCGCTGTTGCTGATAGCGGCGATTTTTTCGATTCGCTGCACGGCGGAAGAACGGGTACACCTCAATATGGGCAGCACGTCGTCGTCGTCGGGTATCTATGCCTGGTGTGTTGCCGCAGCCAATGCCATCAACGCGTCCGGTACGGGGCTCTACGTCACGGTGGTCGAGAGCGGGGCGGGCATGGACAACCTCCGGAAGGTCCGGGACGGCGTCTTCGACTTCGCCCTGGCGGTGGACCTCCCGGGAACTCTCCAGCTCTACAAGGGCACGGATACCTTTCAAGGGGCCCCCTACCCGGAGATTCGGTGGCTCTTCCTGAGGAACATCTTCGCAGACCGACTCTACGTCCTGAGGGATTCGGGCATCAGAACCTTCGGAGACCTGTCGGGGAAGCGCTTTTCCCCCGGCATCCCGGGTTCCACGTCCGCTACGCTCGTCATGCAGTACGATCGCCTTCTCGGGACGGGCATCCAGATGGTCCCGTCGACGCTGGGGGACGCCCTCAACGCCCTCAGGGAGCGGCGGATAGTGGGGCTTCAGAAGTCCAGCGGACTGGATGCGATCGACGCCTCCCTCGTGGAGGTCAACCTGACGACGCCCCTCACGGTGATCGGCTACTCCGAGGAGGACGTGCGCCGGATCCAGGCCGTCCTTCCTCACATGACCTTCCTGCGGCGGGAGAAGGGGAGCATCGCCGACTTCCCCGACGTGGGCCCCATATGGGAGGAGGCGCCCATTGCCGGCGCAGTGGCGACGAGCGCCATGCCCGAGGACGTGGGCTACCGGATCGTCAAGGCCTACGTGGAGAAGTTCGATGAGATCGCGGCCGCCTACGGCCCGATCCGGGGCTTCGACCCGGTGCGGGATTACTTCGAACAGGCAGGTGAAGACGTGGTCCCGGCCCATGCCGGACTGATCCGGTACGCCAGGGAGCAGGGCATCCCCGTCCCCGACCGCTTCCTCCCGCCCGAATGCCGGTGACTGAGGCGATTCTCCAAAGGACGTCACGTTCCAGGCTGCCCGGGGTGCCGTCATGACCGCGGAGCGGTTTCCCGAGCAGGCGCGGCGGAGGGTTCTCTTCCTCCTCAGCCTCTCCTTCGCCGTATTTCAGCTCGCCGTCCCCATCCTCTTCACGGGTTTTCTCGACATCCAGCTCAGGGCGGTTCACATCGCCCTTGGCTTGTCCGTGGCCCTCCTTTCCGCCCCGACGGGGAGATGGCGGGGTGCAACAGAGGGCGTCATGATCGCCGTCCTCGTCGCCGCCAACGTCAATGCCTACAGGGAGGCCCTCGCCATCTACATGGGGGGCACGCCGTCGGGCGGGTGGGACGTGATCCTCGGCGTCTGCCTGATCCTTGTGGTCCTCGAGAGCGCGCGCCGCACCGTCGGGCTGGTCATCCCCACCATGGTAGCCCTGCTGATCGCCTACATTTATTTCGGCGAGGCCTTCCCCGGAATATGGAAGCTGAAGGGCATCGGACTCCGCTTCGTCGTCGACTCACTCTACTATTCCCCCCTGGGCATATACGGCAGCGTTACGGGCATGTCCGCCACGTTCATCGCCATGTTCGTCATCTTCGGCTCACTTCTGTCGTCCACGGGGGGAGGAAAGACGTTCATCGACATCGCCATGGCCCTGACGGGTCGCTACCGGGGCGGGCCGGCCAAGGCGTCCGTGGTGGCGAGCGCCCTGTTCGGCAGCATCTCGGGCAGCTCCATCGCGAACGTCATGGTGACGGGCAACTACACGATTCCCCTGATGATGAGAATGGGGTACAAACCCGAGTTCGCCGGCGCCGTGGAGGCCATCGCCTCATCCGGAGGCGGCATCACGCCGCCTCTGATGAGCGTGGCGGCGTTCATGATGGCCGAGTTTCTGGGCATCTCCTATTTCAGGATCATCGGATACGCGCTTCTGCCCTGCCTTCTGTACTACACGGGGGTCCTGAGCGGAGTCCACTTCCGGACCCTTCGCATGAACATCGGACGTCTGCCCGACGACGAGATCCCCCGATGGAGCAGCGTCCTGTCGGCGGGGAGATTGACGGGGCTCCTGATTCCCGTCGGCCTGCTCATCGGCCTGACCGCACGGGGGCAACCCCTTCAGCTGGCCGGTCTGTACGCCGTTCTGGCCACCTTGGCGATCTTCCTGGTGACGGGCGTCGTGACCGGACAGGGTGGTGAAAGGGTACGGTCCATCATCGCCGCTCTGGCCGACGGAGGCGGGGATGTGGCCCGGATCGTGCCCATCCTGGTCTCGGTGAGCATGCTGGTGAACCTCGTGGGGATAGCGGGCATCGCGCCCAAGATCAGCGGCCTGATCCTGCAGGTGGGGGACAGGAACCTCTACCTCTCGCTGCTTCTGGCGACCGTCGTCCCCTTCACCCTCGGGACCTCTCTCCCCGTGATCCCCACCTACGTGCTCTCCGTGTCCATTCTTATCCCTCCGCTCTCCCGGATCGGAATAGACCCCGTTGCCGCCCACTTTTTCTTCATCTACTGCGCCGTCCTCGGCGGTGTAACCCCGCCCGTCTGCACAACCGCCGTGGCGGCCGCGGGGATCGCGAAGGGGGACTGGCTTCTGACGGGGCTGAATGCCATGCGCCTCGGGGCCGTGGCCTTCATCCTTCCCTTTTTCTTCGCCCTCAACCCCGCCCTCGTGGGACGGGCTCCGTTCTACGACGTTCTTCTCAGCGGTGGGGCGGCGTTCATCGGGACGATCGGCATCGCCTACGGCCTCTTCAGCTATCGGCTCCCTCGCCTTCTGAACGCCGTACTCTGCGCCGCCTTCATCGTGGGGGGGACGCTGCTGCTCTTTCCCGGAGAACTGCTGCCGGCCATCGGCGTCGTGACAGTCTGCGCAGCCTTTATCACCGACAGGATGACGGAACGACGAAGGAGGCAAAACACCCCGCTGTCTTGAACGGCACGCCCCTGCATACCCCTTTCGGAATGAACGATTCTCTCCCCGGACACCATAAATATACATACTATTCTTTCTACGGAAGTTTTATCCGACAAAACTCTCCTATCGTTGCAGCCATGCCCTTCGTCGTATTTTGCCGAGTCGGTGATTATACGTGCTTGTCCTGCTTGACAAAGGGAGAGAACGTGCTGTAGAATTTAACAGACAACGGAAATTGACTTCCTAATATATGCGTCGCGGATTCTTTCGCGAACGAACGGCTCTCCCGGCCCGTTTGTTTCCAGGCAATCACCCCCCTGTGGCGGAGCGTCGAGGGTCGTCGTAGGAGAAAAGAAGACCGTCCGAGAAGAATGCATCGCCTTCCTGCGAACGGTGCGTCCTCTGGACATCGGAGGAAAGGGGGAAAGACCAATGGGTGCCAAGATATTCTTGCTTGCCATAGCTGTTTTTCTGGTGCTCGGGATTATCTTCAGCAATAAAAAGAAGCCCGATGAGAACGTGTAACACAACACGCCCCGTCCCGGTGGAGAAGAGTCTGGAGAGGTTTCCCCCTCGCCTCGTTTTCTCCACCGGTTTTTTTGTCTAGAACCGAGGGGTCGGACATCCACGTCTCATTGTCCTCCTCGAAGAGCGAGGAGGGCTTCTCGGGTCGCCTCTCTGTGCGACCAGCAGCTGCGTTACCCCCCCGTCGTCGGTCGCCCGCGCTGCAGCCCTACGACGAACGAAGCGTCGACCTGATCGCGTGGGGAGCGATGCACCGGGTTGCTGTCCGCCCGTGATCCGCGAAGAAGGAACGGACGTGCCATGTGCCAGGAGGAGGGAGGTGCGTTTCCCATGAACCCGCCGCCGATGATGAACAAAGCGACGATCATATGGCTTGCCATTATGGCTGTAATCGGGGTCGTCATGATCACGATGAAGCTCAGGACGAAGAACAGAGGGTAGATGCGCGGGAACGGGATGACCGGTCCCGGAGGTTTGGCTCGCTCTTCGACGCTCAGGGCGGGTTTTGAGAAAGGGATCTGGATGAAAAGCGCCCCCGGGCCGGAGTGTTCCGGCTCAGGGGCGCTTTTTCCACATGGAGTCCTTTCTTTCGCCTTCTGATTACAGGTAGTCGCAGAGGTATTCGCAGGGCGTAGCACACTTGAACTGATAGGAGGAGTTCCCCGGAACGTCGAAGTCCTCCCCGGCCGTGACGGTGCGCCATTTCGTCTCGCCCGGGAGCAGTATCTCGGCCGTCCCGTTGGTGATGTGCATGACCTCCGGCTGGTCGGTTCCGAAGGTGTACTCACCCGGAAGGAAGACGCCGACGGTCTTCCGCGTGCCCTTCTCGTCGTACACCGTCCGGCTCTGGACCTTGCCGTCGAAGTAGATGTTCGCAAGCAGGCCGATCTCCACGTTCTTCAGGGTCTTCCCTCTGTTCATGGACGCATCACTCCTTGTGAAATTATGAACGGATCGTCCTTATTATACTGCATCCCGCGACGACGAGAATATAGGATTCAGACCGACGCCCCCAGGGTGAAGGCCTCTTCGAGGGCCTCGGCGTTCTCGCTCGCCGGGAGACTCCCCGTGGAAATGCCCAGAGAGCCGATAAAATCGATCTCGAGGTATTCGCAGATGCAGCGGAAGGTGCTTTTCAGGAGCTCCGCGCCGGAATTGTGATCCTCCCCCTCGTAGGTCATGAGGAGAAAGAGCTTTTTACCCTGCAGGGCCGAGTAGTCCAGCGCGTAGAGGCGGTCCAGGTAGAGCTTCACCTGGGCGGGCATGGACCACCAGTAGATGGGGAAGGCGAAGATCAGGAGATCCGCCTTGGTGGTCAGGGAGTAGAGCTTCTCCATATCGTCGGGGATGACGCATTCGCCGGTGCCCTTGCCGTCTTTCTTGCACCCGTTGCATGAGGTGCACGGCGCGATCTTTTCCCCGTGGAGCCAGACCATCTCCCCCTCATGGCCTTTCGAGGCGAGCCCGTCAAGGAAGGAGGAGAGTGCGACCGCCGTATTGCCCGTCCGTCGTGGACTTCCAAAAAGAGCGAGGTATCTCATCCCATCATCTCCTTTGCTGTTGCTCTCTTGTGACAAGTGTACATCGTCGCGGTCCGGGTGAAAAGCGACCGGGTGCCGGGAGAGGAAGCATCCTCTATTCCCGTGAGTAGACCACCTCGCCGTCGATCATGGTCCGCACCACGTGGCTCCGAGCGTCGAGGGGGTCGCCGTCCCAGAGGACGAGGTCGGCGTCCTTGTCCTTTTCGATGGAGCCGAGGCGCCTCTCGATGCCGAGATGTTCCGCCGCCGACAGGGTCACGGCTCTCAGGGCCTCGTCGCGGGGGAGGCCGGCGCGGACGGCGAGGGAGAGGCACACGGAGAGATGCTCGATGGGGATGACGGGGTGGTCGGTGATGATGCAGAAGTGAACCCCCGCCCTCCAGAGGGCCACGGGCGTCTCCCAGGTCTTGTTCCGAAGCTCGAGCTTGGTCTTCGCCGAGAGCGTCGGGCCGATGGCCGCCCGCACCTTTTTCTCCGCGAGGAAGGGCGCGATGAGATGCCCCTCGGTGCAGTGCTCGATGGTGTAGGCGAGGTCGAACTCCTCCGCGATGCGGATGGCCGTCGCTATGTCGTCGCTTCTGTGGGCGTGGATGCAGAGGGGCAGGTCGCCGTCGATGACGAGGGAAAGGGCGTCGAGGCCGATATTCCGCTCATAGCCCTCGCTCTTGCTCTTGGCATTGATCTCCTTGATCCGGTAGTTTCCGGCGTTGACGAAGGCCTGGCGGAGGAGGGCGGCGCTCCCCATCCTGGTGTTGGGCAGCTTCTGCTTCGCCTTGTACACGCGCACGGGGTTCTCGCCGAGGGCGGCCTTCATGGATGAGGGCGCCTTCACGATCATCTGGTCGATGGTCCTCCGGACGCCGCCGTGAACGGTGCAGGTCTTGATGATGGCGCCCTGGCCTCCGATCACGTTGCCGCTGCCCGGGAGGGTCTGGACGCAGGTGACCCCTCCGGCCAGGGCATCGGCGAAGGCCGTATCGTCCGGGTAGACGGCGTCGATGATGCGAAGCTGCGGCGCGATTGGGTCCACCATGTCGTTGGAGTCGCCCATGTCCTCGGGAAAACCCTCGCAGTAGGTCCCGATGTGGGTGTGGGCGTCGATGAAGCCGGGTGTGACGACGCAACTCCTTCCGTCGATCACATCGGTGGCGTCCTTCGGGTCGAGCCCCGGCTCGACCCGGGTAAACTTCCCGTTTTCTACGAAAACAGTGGCGTTGGAGAGGGTCTCTCTTCCTGTTACAAGGGTACCGGCCAGAATGGCTTTCATGGGTCGCGGATCTCCTTTCCTGTGTGCAGGCTGTCTGTGTATTGTATCGCACGAGAGCGCAGAAGAACAAAAAAAGAGGGTCATGATGCTGATGAATACTCACCAAAACAGGGTGACTGTTCTTCGCCAAAAAATAGCCTCCGCCGCGGGAAAACGCGGCGGAGGTTCAGGCGAATTACAAAGGGCAGGATTTCTTCAGGCCTTTGCCTCCGCCGCCCTGGCGCAGGCGTCCCTGAAGCACTCGCAGAGGGTGGGGTGGGCGTGGACGGTGCGGGTCACCTCTTCGGCGGTCATCCCCTTCGCGACGGCGAGGGTCGCCTCGCCGAGAAGGGAGGCCGCCTCGGGGCCCATGATGTGGACGCCGAGGATCCTCCTGTCCGATGCCCTGGCGACGATCTTCACGAAGCCGTCCCCCTGCCCCAGGGCGAGGGCCATGCCGTTTGCCGCGAAGTAGGCCTTGGCCGTCACGACCTCCTCCCCCCGGCTCTTCGCCTCCTCCTCGGTGAGCCCCGTCACGGCCACCTCGGGGTCGATGAAGATGCAGGAGGGGAGGGCGTCCATGTTCACACGGTAGGGATCGCCGGTCATGTCCCCCACGGCAGCGAGGGCCTGGTACTCGGCCAGGTGGGCCAGCATGGCCCCGCCGGTGCAGTCGCCAATGGCGTAGACTCCCTCCACGGACGTCCTCATGGCTTCGTCCACCGCGATGGCCCCTTTTCGGACCGCCACGGAGCTCCCCTCGAGGCCGAAGCCGTCCAGGATGGGGTCCATGCTGGACGCCACGATGAGGGCGTCGCACCGCTCCTCGAAGGGGACGTCCTTCTCGGTGCCCGAGAGGGTGAGTCCCCCGTCCGATTCGACGGCCCGGATGAGGGTGACGTAGTCCCGCATGACGGTCTTCCGCCCCTTCAGGGCCTTGACCACGGCCTTCTTGACGTCGCCGTCCATCCGGCGAAGGACCTGGTCCGAGTGCTTGAGGAGCACGACCTCCTTGCCGAGCCCCTGGAGCATCATGGCCATCTCCAGGGCGATGACCCCCGCGCCGAGGACCGCAACTCGCTTCACGTCCTGGTTCTGTCGGGGGTCCCAGAGCAGAGGGGCAGTGATGGCCCAGTCCCCCGTGAAGATCTTCGCCCCCCTGTTCCCCTCGAACTCCGGCAGCACCGACCGGGCCCCCGTGGCGATGAGGAGCCTGGCGGCGGTAAGGTCCTCCGTCGTGCCGTCCGCTTTCCCGACGGTGATTCTCTTCTCGCCCTCCCACTGGGTGACGGTGCCGTGCCCCCTGTAGACCGGGACTTTGGCCATGCGAAGGGCGGTGGTGGTCCCCTGGCGAAGCTTGTTCACCACGGTCTCCACCCGGTCCCAGAGCCCCTCCCTCGTGCCGTGTCCGCCGATGATGTGGGCGTACAGCGCCTTCGTGGGGATGCACCCCCTGTTGAGACACGTTCCTCCAAGCTGGTCCTTCTCAACCAGCGCCACCTTCATGCCCCGGGCAGACGCGAGCTCGGCGGCCTTCTGGCCTCCGGGCCCCCCGCCGAGGACCACGAGATCGTACATGATGTCCTCCTCCTTCGAAAAGGACGGGGGCCGCGCAGGGGCTCCCCGTCCTCGTTGATATCACGGTGTCCCGTGGTTCGGGACGTTCCTGTTCCCGCCTACTCCTGGTCGAACTGCCAGGTGAGTATGGGTTTTCGGGCCGCGGTGGTCTCGTCGGGCCTGGAGACGGGGGTTGTCAAGGGCAGATCGTGGAACGCCTCGGGGCCCTCCTGACGGGCTTTGGCGACGATAGTCTCCATGGCTTCGACGAACCGGTCCAGGGTCTCCCGTGATTCCGTCTCGGTGGGCTCCACCATGAGGGCCTCCGGGACGATGAGGGGGAAGTAGACCGTGGGCGGATGGAACCCGGCGTCGATGAGGGCCTTGGCCACGTCGAGGCTCGTCACCTTGGTCTCGGCCTTCAGGGGCCCGCCGTTCAGGACGAACTCGTGCATGCAGTGCCCCTTGTGGGCCATGGGGTAGAGCGCTGAAAGCCTCTTCGCCAGGTAGTTGGCGTTGAGCACGGCCATCTCCGCTACGTCCCGGACCCCATCGGGCCCGAGGCTCATGATGTACGTGTAGGCCCGGACGAGGACGCCGAAGTTGCCGTAGAAGCTCCGGATCCTTCCGATGGTCTTGGGGTGCACGTTCTGCCCTTCGAGGTGGTAGGCGCCGTCCTTGAAGGCGATGACGGGCACCGGGAGGAAGGGGACGAGCTGGGCTTTGACGCCCACGGGGCCGGCCCCCGGGCCGCCGCCGCCGTGGGGGGTGCTGAAGGTCTTGTGGAGGTTGAGGTGGAGGACGTCGAAGCCCATGTCGCCGGGGCGGACCTTGCCGACGATGGCGTTGGCGTTGGCTCCATCGTAGTAGACGAGGCCTCCCGCCTTGTGGATCGTCTCGGTGAGTTCCAGGATATGACGCTCGAAGATCCCGAGGGTGTTGGGGTTCGTGAGCATGAGCCCCGCCACGGTGTCGTCCATGAGCCCCTTGAGGGCCTCCAGGTCCACCATGCCCTCGCTGTCCGACGGGACCTCCACCACGTCGAACCCCGTGACCGAGGCCGACGCCGGGTTGGTGCCGTGGGCAGAGTCCGGGACGATGATCTTGGTCCGTTTCATATCGCCCCGGCTCTCATGCCAGGCCTTGATGAGCATGAGCCCCGTCTGTTCGCCGTGGGCCCCCGCCGCCGGCTGGAGGGTCACGGCGTCCATCCCGGTGATCTCCGCGAGCATGGCGCCGAGGGAGTGCATGAGCTCCAGCGCCCCCTGGACGGTGTTCTCGGGCTGCAGGGGGTGGATTCTCGAGAAGCCCGGCATGCGGGCGGCCATCTCGTTGAGCTTCGGGTTGTACTTCATGGTGCACGAGCCGAGAGGGTAGAATCCGTCGTCCACGGAGAAGTTCATCTTCGAGAGCCCCGTGAAGTGACGGACCACGTCCACCTCGGCCATCTCGGGCAGCCGGGGGGAGTTCTCCCGGCACATGGTCCCGAGGATTCCGGCGCAGTCCACCTCGGGGACGTCAAGGTCGGGAAGGGTGAAGCCCGACCGCCCGGGGCGGCTCGTCTCGAAAAGTGTGTCCATGGGTGTCTTTTTCATCGCTTGTCACCTCCCGCGACCGCCACGAGCCGGTCGATCTCCTCTTTGGTCCGCTGCTCCGTCACGGCGAGGAGCCATCCGTTCGCAAGCTCCGGGTAGTCCCGTCCCAGGGGGTACCCCCCGAGGATTCCGGCGTCCATCAGGCGGCCGTTCAGTCGGTCCACGGGCTCGTCGCAGAGGAGGACCGTCTCTCTGAACGCTGGGACCTTCGGGAAAGCCCGCGTGAACTTTCCGGTCCTCTCGAGGGCCTCCACTGCGTAGGCCGTTTTGGCCATGATCTGACGCCCGATCTCCCGGAGCCCCTTCGGCCCCATGAGGCTCAGGTACACCGATGCCGCGACGATGCACAGGTTCTGGTTGGAGCAGATGTTGGACGTGGCCTTCTCGCGGCGGATGTGCTGCTCCCGCGCCTGGAGCGTGAGGACGTAGGTCCGCCGCCCCTCTCTGTCGACGGTCTGCCCGCAGATCCTTCCGGGCATCCTTCTCATGAGGGGTTTGTTCACGGCGATGAACCCGAAGGCCGGGCCGCCGAAGTTCAGGGAGTTCCCCGCGGACTGCCCGTCGCCCACCACGATATCCGCGCCGTACTTCCCCGGCGCGTCGATGCTGCCGAGGGTGAGGAGGTCCGTGTTGACCACGAAGAGGGCGCCGTTCTCGTGAGCCAGCGCGCCGAGGGCCTCGAGGTCCTCCACTACGCCGAAGAAGTTGGGCGACTGGACGACGAGGGCTGCCACGTCCCCCTTGGCGAGGCGGTCTCCAGCGGCCTTCCGGTCCAGCCGTCCGTCCGCCCACGGGGCCTCCTCGCAGGTGAGCCCTCTGCTCCAGCAGTAGGTTCGGATCACCTCGCGGGTCTGGGGGTGGGTGTTTTTCGCCACGAGGATATGGGTCCTCTTCGAGACGACGGACGCCATCACGGCCGCCTCGGCGGTGGCCGACGCCCCCTCGTACATGGAGGCGTTGGAGACCTCCATGCCCGTGAGCTCGCAGACCATGGTCTGGTACTGGAAGATGGCCTGGAGGGTGCCCTGGGCCACCTCCGGCTGGTACGGGGTGTAGCTGGTGGTGAACTCGCCTCGGGACACTATGGCGTCCACCGCCGCGGGGATGAAGTGGTCGTAGGCGCCCGCGCCGAGAAAGCACGGAATGTCGTCGGCGTTTTTGTTCCTCCGGGAGAGCCCCTGGAGATGGCGTATCATCTCGGGCTCCGAAAGGGCCTTGGGGAGCCTGGGGAGCTCCTTCTGCAGGACCTGCCCCGGGACGTCGGAGTAGAATTCGTCCACGGACTCCACGCCCACGAATTCGAGCATGGCCCGCCGCTCGTCCTCCGTTGCTGGGATATAGCGACTCATGGCGTCACCTCCTATTCGTTCTCGGCCTCCAGCTCCTCGACGAGTTTGGTGTAGGCCGCGGCATCCATCAGGCCGTCCAGCTCCCCTTCGTCAGAGAGCTCCATCTTGACGAGCCAGTTGGCGTAGGCGTCCTCGTTGAGAAGCTCGGGGGATTCGTCCAGCGCTTCGTTCACCTCGGTGACGGTGCCCGATACGGGGCTGAAGACATCGTTGGCGCCCTTGACGGACTCCACGACGACGAAGTCCTCGGCGGCCGCCACAACTCTCCCCACCTCGGGGAGCTCCACGTACACCACGTCGCCCATGGCCTGCTGGGCGTAGTCCGTTATCCCCATGACCCCGACCCCGTCGGAGACGCTGATCCACTCGTGATCCTTCGTGTACTTCAGATTTTCGGGTACCTTTGCCATTCCTCTCTCCTCCTTAATGATATGGTGTATTCTGCGGGTACCGGGTCGGCATTCTTCCGCAGCCTGACTGCTCTTCTCCTTAATGATATGGTGTATTCTGCCGTGTATCGGACTCTTCGCCTGTCAGCTTCCCTGTTTTCTCGAGTAGTAGGGGCGTTTGACCACGACGCCCTTCCTGGCCTTGTCCCGGATGACCACCCAGAGGTTCTCCCCCGCGGCCGGTACAGGGGGGGCGACGTAGCAGGAGGCGATGTTGGCGTCGAGAGACGGGGCGTACCCGCCGGACGCCACGAACCCCACGATCTTTCCGGTCTCGTCGGCCACCTCCATCCCCTGCCTGGGGACACCCTTGTCCTCCATCCGAAGGGGCACGAGACGCCGTTTCGGCCCCTCCTCCTTCTGGCGCTTCAGGGCGTCCCGGCCGATGAACCCGCCGGGCTTGTCCACCTTCACGAAGAAGCCGTACCCCGCCTCGATTGGGCCGATCTCGTCGGTGTACTCGTGCCCGAAGAGGGGAAGCCCGGCCTCGAAGCGGAGGCTGTCCCTGGCCCCGAGGCCGATGGGAAGCAGTCCGTCGGGAGCACCCGCCTCCATGACGGCGTCCCAGAGCTCGGCGCCCCTGTCCCAGGGGACGTATATCTCGAAGCCGTCCTCGCCGGTGTACCCCGTCCTGCTGACTAGGGCCGGGATGCCGGCGACGTGGACGCCGTCCACGAAGTGGAAGAAGGCGACGGTCGAGGGGTCGAAGTCCGCGATTCTGGCGAGGATGGCCTCCGCCTTGGGGCCCTGGAGAGCGACCTCCGCCGTCTCGTCGGAGATGTTCCGGAGGGCGACCCCCTCCCGGGGCAGATGGCTCGAGAACCACTGCCAGTCCTTGTCCACGTTGGCGGCGTTGACCACCAGAAGGTACTTCTCCTTGTCGTACCGGTAGACCAGAAGGTCGTCCACCACGCCGCCCGCCTCGTTGCACATGATGTTGTACTGGACCTGGAAGTCCTTCATGACCGTGATGTCGTTCGTCACGAGGGAGGAGACCCAGGCCTCCGCCGCCGGACCCTCCACGAGGATCTCTCCCATATGGGAGACGTCGAAGAGTCCGGCGTCGCTCCTGACGTTCAGATGCTCCGTCTTGATGCCGGTAGGCTCGTACTGAACCGGCATGTCCCACCCGCCGTACTCCACCATTCGTCCCTTCGCCGCCACGTGCCGTTCGTACATGGGGGTTCTCTTCACCGTCATTCCCTCCTCACTGTTCTCTCGGCTCCGGATGGAGCGCGTTCTCCAGCCATCGAGCCACGTCCGCCGCCTCGGCGGAACGGGGCGCCACCCCTCGGACCGCTTCGGCCAGGACCTCCCACCGGAAGGGAAGTCCGTCGAGGGCCGTGGCGATGGCGCAAATCCTCTCGCCGTCCATGGCGTCCGAATAGAGCACGGTATTGCATACCCTGCCCGAGATCACGTCGAACCGAAGATCGGCGAGCCCCCATTCGAACCTGCGGCGCACCGTGACGCCACAGGGCGGGGATTTTCCGTAGATCCATTCGGGGTCAGAGTATCTTCTCCGGGTCGCCTCGAAAGCCTCATTCGCGGGGAACCCCGACTCCCGAGCCACGTCCTCATGGGGGTACTCCTCGAGGAACCGTTTTTCCAGGGCGAGGCGAAGCGCCTCCATATCCAGGCCCGGCGCAATCTCACCAAGGTTGATCACCCGGGACTCCACAGACCGGACGCCCTTGGACCGCAGCTTCTCCGGATCAACCTGGAGGTACCGGGAGAGGCGCTCCATGTCCACCGACACGAGAAGCGTGCCGTGATGAAGGCCGCAGTGTCGTTTGAGCTGGTAGGCGTTCCCGGAGAACTTCCTCCCGCGGGCGAGCAGGTCGTTTCTGCCGGAGAACTCCGCCTCGATCCCGAGCTCCGCCAGAGCGCCGAGAATGACCCCGAGCTGACGATTCATATTATAGAGGGTCCTCGGCATAATGAAAGAGAAGTTCAGGTTGCCCAAATCGTGGTATACGGCCCCTCCTCCGGTGGATCGGCGGGCGAGGCGTCCCCCCTCTTTTTCGAGGAGCTCCAGACGACACTCGCTCCAGGCGTTCTGGTTTCGCCCGATGACCACCGTATGGGCGTTCTGCCAGAGGTAGAGCGTTGCCTCGTCCTCCGGGCACAGGTCCACGAGGTGCTCCTCCAGGGCGAGATTTGCCCAGGGGTTTGTCTCGAGAGAACGGACGAGGCGCAGTCTCTTCATCTTCGGTGTACCTTCCGTCATAGGGATACCCCCTTGTACGGGAGCATAGCACAGGAAGCGTGAAATATATACCTATTAGGGTATATCAATACGACACAGCGTCGGTTCGGATGATGCTATCATTGAGCGCAGGTCCTTCGGACACTTCCGTAGCGAAAGGATGCCACATGACACACTCCTGGCACACGCTCCCTCGCCCGGACGGGGCTGCCGTCCGATGGCGGAGCGAGGGCAACGGCGATCCCCTGCTGCTTATCCCCGGGTTCGGAGGGGACGGAACCTGCTGGGGAGGGCTCTTCGGGAGGGCGCTTCTGAGAAGGGGCGTGGCCCCCGTGCTCTACGATCAGCGAGGGCTGGGGGGCGAGTTGCCGGGAGACGGAGACCCCGCCATGGAAGAGTACGCCAGCGACGCCGCTGCGGTCCTGGAAGCTCTCGGAGCACCGTGTTCCGTCCTCGGCTGGTCCATGGGGGCCACGGTGGCCCTTCTCCTTGCCGTCAAACGCCCCGAGTTGGTTCGGGCGCTTGTCCTCTGCTGCGGGACGGCGGACCACCCCGCCCTGGTCCGCCGTTTTCCCGAACGGTTCAGGGTGCTCCTGGACGAGGAGGCCCCCGTGGAGACGGTCTCCGATGAGGTCCTTCGGCTCACAGTGCCACCGTCGTGGGAGAAAAATCCGGCCATGATGCGATCTCTGCGCCGTTCGTCCCGGTCCTTCTTCTCCCGGCGGGAGCGGGGGATCCGGGCCCAGCAGAGGGCTCTCCGGAGGGCTCCCTCCCTTGCCGCTTCCCTCGGGGCTGTCCGAATCCCTTCGTTGGTCATCGCCGGGGAGAGGGACCGCCTTATCCCTCCCGGGGAGGGGGAGGCCCTCGCCCTCGGACTTCCCCGGTCGAGGCTGGAGATCCTGCCCGGGGGCCACGGCCTGATCTATGAGAACCCGGAAAATGTTGCAAAGCTCGTCTCCGATTTTCTCGGGGGCGTGTAGGCTGCCGGACATTCCGTAAAGGGGAGGATCGCTGTGTCCTATGAACGAAACGGAGAGACCGACTGCGTAGAGGGAGCGGCAACGGAGCTTCGCCCCGTCGGGGTTGTCCGATCCCCCTTCAGCTCGAGGGAGGAGTGTCCCAGGCAGGGAGACAAGGGGGGAGCGGATGGGGTGGTCCATATCTTCCCGGAGTTCTCGGAGGCCCTGGACGGCGTGGAGGAGGGGGACGAGGTTCTGATCCTCACGTGGCTCCACCTGGCGGATCGCAAGGTTCTGAAGGTCCACCCGAGAGGGGACAGGGCAGCCCCCCTTCGGGGCGTCTTCTCCACGAGATCCCCGGACCGGCCGAACCCCGTTGGGGTGCACCGGGTGACCGTTCGGGAAAGACGAGGGTTGTCCCTTACGGTTTTTCCGCTCGAGGCCGTGGACGGGACTCCGGTGCTGGACATCAAGTCGGTGCGAAGAGACGGAAGAGAGGGCTGAGCGCACCGCCGCGCGCCCGAATACCCTTCGATAGGGCCTCCGTGAAGGTTTGACCGCCCCCCGACCCTCTCCCAATCTCCGAGGGCGGTCTTCCCCGAATACGTGGCGCGGCAAAGGGTCGGATATAGAGTAGCTGATCTGTCGTGTGGACCTTCAAAGGCGTATTTGGTTGGAGGGGGAGGTACGATTACAGAAAATCATGACGCCGCTCTTTTTCGTGCGCGAAATGTGGGGGCGCCGCTCGATGCAAAAGGATGCGCGATGACAGGGGAAAGATGTTTTGATTGTAATGCCTGAGAGGATTTGTAGAAATTGATCTGTTTTGAGGAAGAGACCGACAGGGGTGAAGTGTGAAGTCGCACTGACCCATGAAAGCTTAGGATCCTAAAGAACTTCGGTACTCGGAGAGTAAAAAATTTGGTTTTGAAGAAGGGGTTTGGACGATATGAGCGATGAGGAGATAGTATGTTATTGTTCGGATGTGACGAGGAGACAGATCATCGATGCGTTACATGATGGTGCTGAGACAATGGAAGATATCAGAAGAATGACTGGTGCATGTACATTGGGGAAATGCAGGGAATTAAGCCCAAGAAAAAAATGTTGTTCACCGATAATCGTGAAGATCATAGAGGAATATAAAGCGAGTCGCTGATAATACGCGCTTTGAGCGTGTCGGACCGGGAAATTTTGAATGTAGAGAAAGAGAATACATATGTTGAAAGGCGTTCCTACCCTTTGGGAGCTGGGCAGTTTGAGCAAGGGTACCTCCCATTCCCGATGCACCACATGATGCAATCTAGAGATTTCGGGCAGAACTCATTTCGTCTTTATGGTCTTCGTCACCATGTAAAAATAGTATGCGAGGACCTGTACCAGGTCTTGTTTGGCACGGACGTACGACTGCTCTTCTCATGATACTTGGGACAATGAAAATCGTTGAATGGAATGGTGTATCCGTGGTATGGATCCGCCTTCGCCGCCTTCTCCAAGAAATGCAGAGCCATTCCGCATATGGCACGCATTCTGTTACAGAATGCCCGGTCCGTGACGCGCAAAAGAACCGCTTCGCACTTCGGGGCGCACAGAAAGAGTTATCGGGAGGGATGAGACATGCCGTACGAGGAGTTTCATTTCTTTCTCAAGGACACCGTCCGCCAGAGCGTGGATTTTTCACAGACGAGGCAGAGCCTCGGGTACCCGCCGCCGGCGGTCCAGAAGCCTTGCGAGGAGGGCGCGAGACGGATCGCCCTGCCGCGCCCGGCTGAGTGGCGCGCCGTGAAGGACGTCTCCGTGGCCGAGGCCATGGGGCGGCGTCGCTCCCTCCGCAAATACGCTTCCGCACCCCTCTCGCTGGAGGAGCTCTCCTTTCTGCTCTGGGCCACTCAGGGTTTTCGGGACAGGGAGAGCGACGCGCGGGTCTATCGGACGGTCCCGTCGGCTGGGTGCCGCCACCCCCTGGAGACCTACCTCGCCGTCCTTCGGGTGTCGGGGCTCGAGAAGGGGATTTACCGCTTTCTGCCTGTGGAGCACGCGCTCGTCGAAGTCGCCCGCCCCGAATCCCTCGAAGAGCGGACGGCCCAGGCCTGCCTGAACCAGCCCTTTGCCGGCCGGTCGGCCGTCACCTTCTTCTGGTCGGCCGTCCCGGAGCGGACGGAGTGGCGATACGCCGAAGCGTCGGTGAAGGTCATCGCCCTCGACGCGGGGCACGTGTGCCAGAACCTCTACCTTGCCTGCGAGGCCATCGAGGCGGGGTGCTGCGCCATCGCCGCCTATGATCAGGAGGCCGCCGACGCCCTGGTCGGCGTCGACGGCAGAAGCGAGTTCGTCATCTACGCTGCCCCGGTGGGGAAGAGGTGACGACACCCTGTTCTCCCCCCTCGGGTATGCGTCCCGATCCGGGGAAGGTGGTCCTCTGTCGATGAAGGATCCTTCGGGCTTCGGGTATAATACGGGACGATAGAGCTACGATCTTATTCCGGCGTTTTCTCTCCCTGAAAGGGTGTCCTGCACTGTGCGAGGCAGGGGGGAGACGGACAATACTTTGGAGGAGACGATCATCATGGGACTGCGACCGACATGGATGGAAGTACGGCTTGACAACATCAGGGCGAACTATCGCGCCATCAGGGCTTATGTGTCCGAGAAAAACGGCGGGGCCGACGTCCGCGTCTTCGGCGTCATCAAGGCGAACGCCTACAGCCTCGGCGCCGTCCCCGTGGCGTGGGCCCTCAAACAGGAGGGCATGGACTACTTCATCGTCGCCACCGTCGACGAAGCGTTGGAGCTCCGGGCGGGCGGCATAACGGACCCTGTCCTCGTGCTGGGGGCGTCGCCCTATGATGCGGTGGACCTCTACGTACGCCATGGAATCCGGGCCTCGGCCACCGATCTCGAGATGGCGAGGGCCATGTCCAAGGCCGCCGTCCGCCAGGGCCGAAAGGCCTTCCTGCACGTCAAAGTCGACACGGGGATGGGGCGCATCGGCTTCCTGCCCGAGGAGATGCCAGGGGCCATCCGGGAGATCGCCTCTCTGCCGAACGTGGTCTGCGAAGGGATCTTCACGCACTTCGCCACATCGGACGGCGCGGACCTGGCCTATACCGATCATCAGCACGACGTCTTCCTGAAGGTGCTGAGTGCGGTGGAAAGGATGGGGCTGCGCATCCCCATCCAGCACTGCTGCAACTCCGGCGGGACGCTCTCCAGGCCGGAATGGGCCATGGGTGGCGTCCGCCCCGGGCAGTTAGTGGCCGGGATGTACCCCACGGAGGACGTGCCCCGTACTATCCCCATCCTCCCCGGGTTTGCCTTCAAGACGAGGATATCGGCGATCCGGACGCTGCCATCGGGCAGCGGGATAAGCTACGGACTGACCTATACCACCGGAAGCGAGGAGAAGCTCGCGGTGCTTCCCGTGGGGTACGCCGACGGCTTTTCGCGCGGCCTGTCGAACAAGGCCGACGTCCTCGTGCGCGGCCGACGGTGCCCCGTCGTCGGGCGAATCTGCATGGACCAGTGCGTGGTCAACGTGTCCCAGGTGGCTGATGCGGCCGTGGGGGACGAGGTCGTGCTGATCGGTCGACAGGGTGCTGAGGAGATCACCATCTACGAGTACGCCAAGAGGCTGGAGACCATTGTCGCCACGGTGGGCGTCGCGATCACGAAGCGCGTCCCGCGCGTCTACGTGGACCGGGCGGACGGAGAGAACTGACGAGACGGGAAAACAACAGGCGCAGCACAGAGGCTGCGGGGACGAAATTTTGAGGCGCGCCGTACCTCCTCGGAGCACGGCGCGCTCCTGCATAAAAAAGGAGGTTCTCCCACGATGAACTGCGTTGTGATCACGGGAAGCCCGCACAGAGCTGGCACGACGGCCCTTCTGGCCGACGAGTTCGTCCGGGGGGCGTCGGAGGCGGGGCATGAGGTGTTCCGCTTCGACGCCGCCTTCGAAAAGATTGCCCCCTGTCTGGGGTGCAACAGGTGCAGGAGCGGCCGGTGCGTGCACGAGGACGCCATGGACGCGCTGAACCCCAGACTGCTCGCCGCCGAAACGGTCGTCTTCGTGACGCCCCTCTACTACTTCGGGATGTCGGCGCAGATCAAGAGGGTGATCGACCGCTTCTACGCCAACAACGAAGCGCTCAGGGAGAACCCGAGGAGGGGCATCCTCATGGCGGCCTGCCACGACGCCGAGGACTGGGCGATGGAAGGGTTGGTCGCCCACTACAGGGCCATCCTCCGCTACCTGAACTGGACGGACGGCGGGGTGGTGCTGGCCAAAGCCTGTGGCACGCGAGGGGATGTGGAGAACTTGGAGTACCCCGCCCAGGCCTATCGGCTTGGCAGGAAGCTGGCCCCCTAGCAGATTTCCTTCCGCCCTTCTCGAGAAGAAGGGGTGGCGCGTTCATGGCAGGATTGAAGACGCGGGGCAGCCAAAACAGGCTGGCCCGCGTCTTCGATAGGATGGTTCTGCCGCAGTGAAGAGATATTTTCCTTGACATCTTGCATTTTACACTTCTCTGTACTATAGTGCCAACTTAATATTATCGAGAAACTTTCATACGGAGAGGGGAAAGATCATGGGTGAAAACGCAGGGGTGACAGGACAGGAGGCTCTCCATCCGGAGAGGACCTTCGACCGGAAGAAGCTGCTGATGATGTCCGTGGGGACCTTCGTCGGTTCGGGACTCGTATCCCTCATGGGTGTGGCGGCCGCCCGGACCGGGTATTCGGTGTGGCTTTCCTACATGCTCGCCGTCGTGGTGGGTTTTGCGTCGGCTCTGCCCTATTTCTGCATGTCCAGCGTGATGAACTTCAACGGCGGCGTCTACACCATCGCCTGCACCTTTCTCGGGCACAGGATGGGCGGTGCTTACGTGCTACTTCAGGTCCTCTACGCCCTGATCCTGTCCATCGTCGGCACTGGCTTCGGGCTCTACATCCACAGCGTCTTCCCCGCGGTGAGCGCCCAGCTGAGCGCCGTTCTGGTCCTCGTCGTCTTCTGGGCCATCAACTGTCTGGGAACGAACATCATGGCGGGGATCCAGAAGTATTCGACCTATCTCCTGATAGCGGCCATGCTGGTCTTTTGCGCCATCGCCTTCAAAGATCTGAACCCAGCGGCACTGGACTTCAGCCACCCGGAGTTCTTCCTGCACGGCAGCGAGGGGCTTTTTGCAGCAATGGCCCTCCTCGTCTTCTCAAGCCAGAGCTACGACAACAACGTCTACGTTTTCGGCCGATATACCATAAACCCGAGAAAAAACGTGCCCTGGGGCATGTTCTCGACCTTCCTCATCCTGCTGATCCTGTATGGCCTGTGCGGCATCGCGGCGGTGGGCGCCGTGGACCTCCAGACCTACGCCGGGAAACCTCTGACGGACGTGGCGCGGGCCATTTTTTCCACGCCGGCGTTTATAGCCTTTATCCTCATAGGCCCCATTCTCTGCCTGACGACGACGGTGAACGGTTGCTACTGTGCCTTCACCATCAGTCTCGCCAAGTCGAGTGAGGACGGGTGGCTGCCCAGAAGTCTGAGCACGAAGAACCGGTTCGGCGCCCACTGGAAGATCCTGACCATCCTGGCTGCGGCCTGTATAACCCCTGTGTTACTGAACATCAGCATCGGACGGTTGACGAGCGCGACGACGCTTCTCGTCGGACTCTTCCAGGTTCCCCTGCTGGTCTCCTTCTGGGCTCTGCCGACCAAATTTCCAGAGGAGTTCAAGCGGAGCACGCTGCACCTCACCTCGGGGGTTTACAGGGCGAGCGTGCTCGTTGCACTGGCCGCCCGATTCCTGATCATCTATTATTCCATCAGAAATCTGACCATGGCGACGACGGTAGGTGCCCTGATCGTCGCGGCGGCATGTTTCCTGTTCTCCTATCTGCGCTACGGGACGGGTATCCCCCGCGTGGAGAACAGCTACTTCTTCGATTAAGGATCTCATGAAAAAGGAGGCAGCTCATGAACAGCTTCGTGAAGGTGATCCACGGGAAGCAGCACGAGGAGAACGCCTATTCAGCCATAGCGGCGGTGTGCACCGAACCCCTTGAAGGCAAGAAGGTCCTGCTGAAGGTCAACACGGGCTTCAAGGGAGAGGCGCGCACGGGGCTCTGTACCAACCCCGATGTGGTGGCCGGGTTGATCCGGTTTTTCAAGGAGCGGGGCGCGCAGCGGATCACCGTGGGGGACAGCTCCATCGTGGGCATCGACAGCATCGAGGCGTTGACGGCGGCGGGCATTCTCGAGGTCTGCCAGCGCCTTGGCGTCTACTGCGTGGACCTGAACAGCTTCGACCCGGTGGAGAAGAAAATCCGGAACGGGCAGATGGTGGACAGCATCCTGTTCTCGTCGGCGCTCTTCGACAACGACATCGTGGTGACGGTCCCCGTCGTCAAGACCCACATGTACACGGGGGCCACCCTGGGGATCAAGAACATGAAGGGGTGCATGTACAAGAGGGAGAAGACAAAGCTCCATCGGCTGAGCAAACCCCTTCCGGAGAACGCCCTGGGCCGGTCCCTGGACTACGGTCTGCTGGACCTGACGACGGTCTGCTACGCCGACTACTCCGTGGTGGACGGGACGATCTGCATGGAGGGGTTCGGCCCCAGCGGTGGGACCCCCGTGGAGCTCGACGTTGTCCTGGCGAGCCGCGAGCCCATCGCCGCCGACCTGGTGGCTCTCCGACTCATGGGTATTCCGCTAGAGGACGTGGGGCACCTCAACATCATCTCGAAAGCCAGGGGCGTCTCCTATAACACGATAACCGTCGACCCGGCGGATTATGAACGATTTGGCAGGAAATTCGTCACGGCGGGGGAGGCGAAGCTAGGCATATCGTCGGGAACCCTCACCATGGAGGACGAATCGGCGTGCAGCGCCTGCCACGCCGCGCTGATCCAGTTCCTTCGGTACCATCTTCACGAGTTCGAGGGCGGGGAGCCCCGGACGATCTTTGCCGGAAAGGACGTCACGGAGGAGGCGATTCGTGCCGCGAAAAACCCCTGTCTCGTCGGGAACTGTACTGTGCAGTTCAAGGAGCTGGCCCCCTTCTGCAAAGGGTGTCCTCCTATCCCGTCGGAGATCACCAAGACCCTCAAGGGTGAGGCGGGGGTGTCCATCCGGTACCTCGGACACTCCTGCTTTCAGGTGCGATCCAAGGAGTACTCCATCCTCTTCGACCCCTTCCTGAGCCACAACCCACTGGCGGCCGTTCGGGCCGACGACGTCACAGCGACGGCCATCTTCGTCTCCCACGGCCATGATGACCACGTGGGGGACGCCGTCTCCATCGCGACGCGCTGCGGTGCCAGAGTGTACGCCACAGTGGAGACCGCCTCGCTCTTCCCGCAAGAGATCAAGCTGGAGGTGGGGCAGATCGGCGGCGCGATCCGGACGGACTTCGGGCGGGTGAAGTTCCTCCCGGCGCTCCACGGCAGCGGCGTCGCAGGCGGGCTTGCCTGCGGGTTCCTGCTGGAGATCGAGGGGAAGAAGATCTACTACGCCGGCGATACGGGGCTCTCCGTCGAGATGTCCCTGCTGGCGGAGGAGAAGATCGACGTAGCCCTCCTTCCCATAGGGGACCGCTTCACCATGGGGCCCGAGGACGCCCTCCGGGCGGTGCGGATGATCGCCCCGAAGACGGTGATCCCCATGCACTACAACACCATGCCGCCCATAGAGCAGGACCCTCTGGTCTTCAAACAGCGAGTGGAGGAGGCCACGGACGCTCAGGTCGTCGTCCTAGACATCGGGGAGATCATGAGCATGTAGGAGCACCTCGACAGCTCCCAGAGCACACGCACACAAATGACAGCGGCCGGAAGAGCAAATTCCTTCCGGCCGCTGTCATAAAAGCTTTGTCTCGGCACGGATCGCCGCTCGAGGCCGCCGTCGCTTGCAGCGCGAGCTAGAGCGTGACGAACGTGATGGATCGGCCTCGCCCTTTGAGCACTCGCTCCAGTTCGGCGAAAGCCATGTAAACCGTGGCGGTGTTGTCGTTGGGGTGAACGCCGACAAGGGGTTTCGAAGCAAGGTCCCGGTCGAGGACGACCTCCACGGAATCGCTCCCGTCGTTGAGCATCCCGAGGGGTGAGACCGCCCCCTTTGTCAGGCCGAGGTGTTTTTGAAGGCGCTCCTCCGAGGCAAAGCTCAACCGGGAGGCCCTGAGCTTCGCCGCCAGAGTACTGAGGTCTGCCTGCTTGTCATGGCAGAGCACCACGAGAAAATGGCGCTTTCCCGGGGCGTCCCGGAGGAAGAGGTTCTTGCAGACCTCGCCCCTCTTGTCGAGGCCGAGCCGCTCCATCTCCTCGATGGTGAAGACGGCTTCGTGCTCCTCCAACTCGAAGGCCACGCCCAATTCTCTGAGCTTCTGGACCACGTCGTCCTTTGTCAGCATCGTCATCGCCTCTCCCTCATATTCCGATTACACGACATGCTAGGATGGATGAGAGCAAAAGTCAACGAGTTTTTTAAAACGCTGTAATAAATCTCCTTGACCGGGTTTTTGCACGAGAGGCGTATATTGATACCAGAACTTGTCCGATGGGCGAACAAGAGCGGAGAAGCGCAATGAGGTTTGTAAGACGGGTTTGCCTGTCCGAACGCATCGCGTCGGCCATCGAGGTATTGATGCGCGAGGAGGATCCTCAGGGTCGAAACTGCTTTATCACAGGACGAGGCGACGGAGAGCACGGGGTCGTTCATCGGCTCGGACATGATGTTCCACCGCAAGGGCGTTATTCCGTTCATCATGCTCGTGCTGGTGATCTGTTCATTCTTTCCCGAAATCATCCTGTGGCTTCCAAGAAAGATGATCGGGGGCGCCTAGGCGCGTGAATCCTCGATCCGGAGACAGGAGAATGGACCGGGTTGCCCGGTCCATTCTTTTATCCACTGCACGAGAATTTTGATCCCTTGTCGAAAAGAGGTACACTGTTTCCGACAGGATATTCCTATGACCGAGAGAGAAAAGGAGAGAAGATGGAGAAGACGAAACGATCGAAATGGTTCGCGGACCGACCCTTTGCTCTTCCCCCGGACAGGGTGCTGGAGGCGTTGGATACGTCCTCGGACGGGCTTGCGGGGGAGGAGGCACGGCGCAGGCTGGAGGCCGCGGGGCCGAACCGCCTGCCCGATCCGCCGAGGGAGAGTCTGTTCAGGCGTTTCCTCGTGCAGTTCAACAACCCTCTCATATACATTCTTATCGTCGCCTCGGCGGTGACGGCCCTGCTCGGAGAGAGGACGGACTCGGCCATCATCGCCGCTGTGGTGCTGATCAACGCCGTTGTCGGTTTTCTGCAGGAGGGGAAGGCGGAACGCGCCCTGGAGGGCATACGGAAGATGCTCTCCCTTTCCGCTCAGGCGCTCCGCGACGGGGTGTGGGTGCAGGTGGACGCCGAGGCGCTCGTCCCCGGCGACGTGGTCCGCCTGCGTTCAGGGGACAGAGTCCCCGCCGATATGCGGCTTCTGGAGGCGACGAATCTGCGGATCGAGGAGTCCGCGCTTACGGGGGAGTCTCTCCCCGCAGAGAAGGGAACGGAGCCAGTATCTTCCGATGCCGGCGTCGGCGACAGAAAGAGCATGGCCTACTCCGGCAGCCTTGTCGCAAGCGGCCAGGGGATCGGCGTGGTGACGGGAACGGGGATCGCCACAGAGCTCGGCGCGATCAGCAGGATGATTCGCGATGTGGAGGAGGTCGACACGCCCCTTATCCGCCAGATGAAGCAGTTCGGGAAGGGACTCTCCCTTATGGTGGTCGGGCTTGCCGCCGTGATGCT
>CALCQG010000082.1 GCA_937897575.1 uncultured Synergistales bacterium
CATAAGGGCGCGGTTGTCCGCGACGACGGCGGCGAGGGGGGCGTCGGAGGCGACCTGGATGACGGCCCTGCCCACCGTTGTCTGGGGTTGGACCCTGGCCTCGGCCCGGAGGTTTCTCAGGATTCGGACCGCCTCCTGGAGCAGGGCCATCCGTTCGAGGGCGTCGGGGAAGAGGGGTGCGGAGCCCTTCGTAGGCCAGTCGTTCCTCTCGATCGAGTCGCCGCCGAAATCGAAGGTGTGCCACAGCTCCTCCGTCACGAAGGGGACGAAGGGGTGCAGCATGAGCAGCGTGTCTCTCAGCACGGAGGAGAGCACCGCCCGGGTTGCGTTCCGGCGCTCCTCGCCCTCCTCGCCTCGGAGGGCCGGCTTCGCGAGCTCGAGGTACCAGTCGCAGAGGTCCCCCCACACGAAGTCGTAGAGCGTCCGCGCCGCCTCGCCGATGCCGAAGGATTCGAGCAGTCGCGCCACATCGTCGGCGACGGAGGCTGTTTTCGTCACGATCCACTGGTCGTGGAGCGCGAGGGGGGACTGCTCCGTCAGGGGTGCCGGAGGCTCCCCGTCGAGGTACATGAGGGCGAAGCGGCTGGCGTTCCACAGCTTGTTCATGAAGAGCCGGTAGGTCTCGATCTTGCTCGTGCTCAGCAGGATGTCCCGCCCCTGGACCGTCAGGGCGGCCAGGGTCATGCGCAGGGCGTCGGCCCCGTACTGGTCGATCATGTCCAGCGGGTCGATGACGTTGCCGCTGGACTTGCTCATCTTCTGCCCCTTCTCGTCCCGGATGAGGGCGTGGATGTACACGTCCCGGAAGGGGACGTCCTCCATGCACTCAAGCCCCATCATGATCATCCGCGCAACCCAGAAGAAGATGATGTCGAACCCCGTCACCATGACGGAGGTGGGATAGAAGTAGGCCAGGTCCTCCGTCTCGTCGGGCCACCCAAGGGTGGAAAAGGGCCACAGGGCGCTGCTGAACCAGGTGTCGAGCACGTCCTCGTCCTGGACGATCTTTGTCGAACCGCAGTGCTCGCAGGCCGCAGGGTCCGTCTCGGATACGGTGAGGGAACCGCACTCTGAGCAGGTCCACGCGGGGATTCTGTGCCCCCACCAGAGCTGCCGCGAGATGCACCAGTCCCGGATGTTCTCCATCCACTGGTAGTACACCTTCTCCCAGGACTCGGGGGTCCATGCGATCTTCCCCTCCTCCACGGCCCGGACGCCGGCCTCGGCCAGAGGCTTTGCCCGGACGAACCACTGTTCGGAGAGGTAGGGTTCCACGGAGGTGGAGCACCGGTAGCACCGGCCCACGGAGTGGGCGATCTCTTCGACCCGTTCGAGGGCCCCCATGTCCTGAAGGTCCCGGGCCGCCTTCTCGCGGGCCTTGTCGACGGTGAGCCCCTCGTAGCCCGGGGCGAGGCTGTTCATCAAGCCGTGCTCGTCGATGACCTGAACCTGCTCGAGGTCATGTCTCTGACCGACGAGGAAATCGTTGGGGTCGTGGGCCGGCGTGATCTTCACGCAGCCCGTGCCGAACTCCGGATCGACCATGTTGTCCTCGATGATGGGGATCTCCCGCCCGCCGAGGGGCACGCGGACCTTTCTCCCCACAAGGTGGGCCTTCTCGGAACGGGGGTGCACGGCGATGGCCACGTCGCCCCATATGGTCTCCGGCCGGGTCGTGCCGACGACGACAGCGCCGTCGCCGTCCACGAAGGGGTACCGGACGTAGTACATCGCTCCTGTCTGGTCCTTGTGCTCCACTTCGATGTCCGAGATCGCCGTGTGGCATCGGGGGCACCAGTTGATGATGTATTTGCCCTTGTAGATGAGCCCCTTCCGGTAGAGCCGGACGAAGAGGGTGCGGACGGCCCGCGAGAGCCCCTCGTCCAGCGTGAAGCGCTCTCTGTTCCAGTCGCACGAGTTGCCGAGCTTCTTCATCTGGGTGATGATCCGGTTGCCGAACTCCTCCTTCCACGCCCAGACCCGTTGCACGAACTCCTCCCGGCCGAGGTCGTGGCGTGACTTTCCTTCGGTTGCCAGCCGCTTCTCCACCACGTTCTGCGTGGCGATCCCGGCGTGATCCGTGCCCGGGAGCCAGAGGACGTTGAAGCCCCTCATGCGCTTGTATCGGCAGAGGATATCCTGAAAGGTGTTGTTGAAGGCGTGCCCCATATGGAGGGACCCCGTCACGTTGGGGGGCGGGATGACGATGGAAAAGGCCCTGGACTTGTCCTCATCGGGTTGCGCGGAGAACAGCCCGATCTTCGTCCAGTGGGAGTACCACTTGTCCTCTATCGGTTTGGGGTCGTACGTTTTCGCCATGTTGTCCAGTTTGTCCGGCATGTCCTGCTCCCTCCGTGATCTCGTTGGATCCTATCGTTCTTCGGGGCCGTCCCCGCAGATGCTCCGTTCCAGAAAGCGCCTCAGCTCGGGGATGCCCGTTCCCTTCTCCGCCGAGGTGACGATGGGCACATCGACGGATCGAAGCCCGGAGCGGATGTACTTCTCGAGGGTCCCCCTGTGGCTTCCCTTCGTGATCTTGTCTCCCTTCGTGAAGACCACGAAGAGCGGAATTCCCAGGCCGGCGATCCAGTCCTGAAGCGTCCGGTCGTTGGCGAGCAGGCCGTGGCGAAAATCCACCAGGTGCAGCACCATAACCATATTATCCCTGCCGGTCAGATAGGAATCAATCAGGCGCGACCATGTTCTTCGCTCCTCTTTACTTCGCGAGGCGTACCCGTACCCCGGAAGGTCCACGAGCCTGAAGGCGCGGTCGTCGAACCGGACGTCGTAAAAATTCACGCTGCGCGTCTTGCCCGGCGTCCCCGCGACTTTGGCCAGGGATGTGCCGAGCAGTCCGTTGATGAGGCTCGATTTGCCCACGTTCGACCGGCCCGCCACGGCCACCTCCGCCGCCGTCCCTTGGGGGAACTGGTCGGGACGAAAGGCCGTCGCCGCCAGACGGACGGTCCACTCTCCCATCAGTGCCCGGACGCCCTTTCCACGGCGAGATCGAAGACCTCCGCGACGGTGTCCACGTAGGCGAAGGAGAGGTCCTCCCGGTAGCGCTCGGGGATCTCCTGGACGTCCGGCCTGTTCGCGCCGGGGAGGATGATGGTGCCTATTCCCTGGCGCTTCGCCGCGAGGATCTTGTCCCGGATGCCACCCACGGGGAGCACCCGCCCCTGGAGGGATATCTCACCGGTCATGGCGATGCCGGGACGGACGGGGCTGCGCCGCACGGCCGAGAGTATGGCGACGGCGATGGTGATCCCCGCCGAGGGGCCGTCCTTCGGTATGGCGCCTTCGGGGACGTGGACGTGAACATCCCGGTCCTTCCAGCTCACCGCGCCGATGCCGAGGGCATCGGCGTTGGCCCTAAGAAAGCCGATGGCCGTCTGGGCGGACTCCTGCATGACGGAGCCCAGGCTGCCCGTGAGGGTGACGCCGCCCTTCCCCTTCATCGAAACGGCCTCGATGACGAGGACGTCGCCGCCCGTCTCGGTCCAGGCGAGCCCCACGGCCGTCCCGATCTCCGGCATCCTGGGCAGGTGCAGGTCGTATTCCCTGGGGGGGCCGAGATAGTCCTTCAGGTCCTTGACGCCGACGGAGAAGTCCGGGCTCGTCCCCTCGGTCACCATGCGCCGCGTGATCTTCCTGCAGATCGTGGCCAGTTCGCGTTCGAGGGCCCGCACGCCCGCCTCGCGCGTGTACTCGCCGATGATCCTCTCGAGGGCCTTCGTCGTCACCCGAATCTGCTTCGCACCCAGGCCGTGCTCATAGAAGAGCCTCGGAAGGAGGTGCTTTCTGGCGATCTGGATCTTCTCCTGCCAGAGATATCCGGGCAGCCGGATGATCTCCATCCTGTCCGTCAGGGGTTTGGGGATGGAGTGCGTCACGTTCGCCGTGGTGATGAAGATCACGTCGCTGAGGTCGAAGGGGACCTCGAGGAAGTGGTCCGTGAAGGCGCCGTTCTGCTCCGGGTCCAGGACCTCGAGCAGTGCGGCCGCCGGATCGCCCCGAAAATCGGAGCCCATCTTGTCCACCTCGTCCATGAGGAGCACCGGGTTCCGCGTCCCCGCCTGGCGTATCTTCTGGACGATCCGCCCGGGCATGGCCCCCACGTACGTCCTTCTGTGCCCGCGGATTTCAGCCTCGTCCCGCATGCCGCCCAGGGAGATGTTCACGAACTTTCGTCCCAGGGCCCGCGCTATGGATTTGCCGAGGGAGGTCTTCCCCACGCCCGGAGGGCCGACGAAGCAGAGGACCTGCCCCTTCATCCTGTGGGACGCCACCTTCCGGACGGCAAGGTACTCCACGATCCTTTCCTTCACCTTGTCGAGGCCGTAATGGTCGGCGTCGAGAATGGCCTGAGCCCGCTTCAGGTCGAAGTCGTCGGGCGTCGCCTCGTTCCACGGAAGGGCGACGAGCCAGTCGATGTAGGTGCGGACCACCGTCGCCTCGGCGGACATCCCTGGCATCTTCTCGAGGCGTTCCAGCTCGTGCAGTGCCTTGGCCCTGGGGATCTCGGGCATGGTCGCATCGTCTATCTTCTTGCGGATCTCCTCCGTCTCCGAGGGTGCTCCGCCCTGTCCCAGCTCGTCCTGGATGACCTTGAGCTGTTCGCGGAGGTAGTACTCCTTATGCCCCCGCTCGACCTGCTGCCGGACCTTATCCTGTATGTCGTGCTCCAGCTGGAGTATTTCGATCTCCTCGAGGAGGAACTTGAGGAGCAGCTTGAAGCCATGCTCCAGGTCCGTCATCTCGAGCAGCCGCTGCTTCTTCTCCACCTTGACGGCGAGGTGTGAGCTCACCAGGTTGTATATCTGGCGCGGGTCGTCCACGTTCATCACGGTGATGAGGACCTCGCTCGGGATCCTCGGGTGGAGCGTCACGTACTTTTCGAACTGCTCGAGGACGCTCCGCCGGAGCGGCTCGAGGTTGGGGGTCCCCTTCTCCTCCCACAGGACGGGCTCGAATTCGATCTGGAACGTCTCCTGCTCCTTGCCGTACTGCCCGGCCCGGCCCCGCTCCGTTCCCTCGATGAGGACCTTCGTCGTCCCGTCGGGAATGCGGACCATCTGAAGGATCGTGCAGAGGGTCCCCACGGAGTGCAGGTCCTCCACCGCCGGGTCGTCCACCTGCATCTCCCTCTGGGCCACGACGAAGATCGTCCGGTCCTGCAGCATGGCCATCTCGATGGCCTTGAGGGACCGGGGCCGCCCCACGAAAAGAGGCGCGATGATCCCCGGGAAGACGACCATGTCCCGGACGGGGAGCACGTACTTCCGCCGAGTGGGCTCCATGGTTCAGGCCACCTCCTCGGATCCTCCGGGAACTTCCCGGAGAGGGGCGCCGTCCAGGACGCTTTCGCTGGTGACGATCATTTTTTTAATGCTCCCGTCCTTCGAGGGCAGTTCGTACATGGCCTCCATGAGTAGCCCCTCGAGGATGGACCGGAGCCCTCTCGCCCCCGTGCCCTTCTTGTCGGCCAGGGTTGCGATGGCGGTGAGCGCATCGGGCGTGAACTCCAGGGCGACATCCTCCATGGAGAACATCTTCTGATACTGGCGGACGAGGGCGTTTTTAGGCTCCGTGAGAATCCGCACAAGAGCGTGGACATCGAGCCCCTCGAGAGGGACGATGACGGGGATGCGCCCCACCAGCTCGGGAATGAAGCCGAACTTGATGAGGTCCTCGGGCTGGATCTGCCGCATGATGTCGTAGCGGCCCTTGGCGTGTTTGCTCACGATGTTGCCGCCGAAGCCCATGAGCTGCACGTCCACCCGGCGGCTGATGACGTCCTCTATGCCGTCGAAGGCGCCTCCGCAGATGAAGAGGATGTTGGACGTGTCCATCTGGATGAAGTCCTGATGGGGGTGCTTCCTGCCCCCCTTGGGGGGCACGTTGGACAGGGTGCCCTCGAGGATCTTGAGGAGCGCCTGCTGGACGCCCTCCCCCGAGACGTCCCGTGTTATGGACGCCGACTCGGACTTCCTGGATATCTTGTCGATCTCGTCGATATAGATGATCCCTCTCTGGGCGGCCTCAAGGTCGTAGTCCGCGGCCTGCAGCAGACGGACCAGGATGTTCTCCACATCCTCGCCGACGTAGCCCGCCTCGGTGAGCGTCGTGGCGTCGGCCATGGCGAAGGGGACGTTCAGCTTCTTCGCGAGGGTCTGGGCGATGAGGGTCTTGCCGCTCCCCGTCGGGCCGAGCAGAAGGATGTTGCTCTTCTGGAGCTCCACGTCCCTATCGTCGCCGATGAGGTGACGCACCCTCTTGTAGTGGTTGTAGACCGCCACGGACACGCTTTTCTTCGCCCACTCCTGTCCGATGACATACTGGTCCAGATGGCTCTTTATCTCCTTCGGCGTCGAGAAGTCGTCCTGAGGAGAGAACTCCCTGCCGGGCTTCTCTTCCTCGGCCGGTTCGTCAAGAATGAGGGCGCAGAGATGGACGCACTCGTCGCAGATATAGACGCCCGGCCCTGCGATGAGTTTCTGGACCTCGTCCTGCCCCTTTCCGCAGAAGGAGCACTTTGCCGTGTCCTTGCCGCCTTTGTTTCCCCGAGTATCGGATGTGAACATACTGCGTCCTCCTTGAACTGTCGTACAGGATAGAACAAGGGAGCTCCTCGCGGGCTCCCTCGAAGTCCCCCTTGAAAAGGCGGAGTATGGACGCTACCGCGTGTGGATCACCCTGTCGATGATCCCGTACTCGACGGCTTCCTCCGGGGACATGAAGTAGTCCCTTTCCGTGTCGGCCTTAATTTTTCTCTTCGGCCGCCCCGTATGCTGCACCAGTATATCATTGAGGCGGTCCCGAAGTTTCAGAATCTCTCGGGCGTGGATCTCGACCTCCGTGGCCTGGCCCTGGGCTCCGCCGAGGGGCTGGTGGATCATCACGCGCGCGTTCGGAAGGGCCATTCTCTTGCCCTTCGTCCCCCCCGCCAGGAGTATGGCCGCCATGCTGGCAGCCTGTCCGATGCAGATGGTCGACACGGGGCACTTGATGTACTGCATGGTGTCGTAGATCGCGAGCCCCGCCGAGACGTAGCCGCCCGGGCTGTTGATGTAGAGGCTGATGTCCTTGTCAGGGTCCTCGCTCTCGAGAAAGAGCATCTGGGCGACGACTATGTTGCCCGTGTGCTCGTCTATCCCCTCGCCGAGAAAGATGATCCTGTCCTTGAGGAGTCGGCTGTAGATGTCATAGGTCCTCTCCCCTCTGCCCGTCTGTTCCACCACATAGGGTATCAGCATGTTATGCATCGTCGCCTCCTTCCGGGTGTTCGCCCTGAACGTCTTCCTCATGGGCCGCCGTTTTGTCCGAGACCTGCACGGCCTTCATGATGGCCGCGACGGTCTTCCGGTATTTGATCTTGTTGGCCATCTCGACCATCCTGGCCTCGTCCTTGAAAAGGCTCTTCACAAGACGCTCCGCGTCGATCTGGTACGCCGAGGCGAGGGCGGCCATCTCCTGTTCGAAGTCCTCCTTCTCCACGGTCACGTGCATCTCCTCGGCGACCTTGTCGAGGACGAGGGACCGCCGTACGATGGTCTCGGCCTGGCTCCGGATGTTCTTCTCGTACTCTTCGCGGGAGAGGGAGGATGCCTCGAGGAACTGTTCGAGGGTCATGTTTCTCGCCCGCCTGGCCCGCTCCTCGTCCTCCTTGATCATGGCCCTTTCCTGACGGCGGACGAGGGTCTCGGGGACCTCGAGCGTCGAAAGCCCGGTGATGCTCTCCACGGCGTCGTACTCCGCCCGGGCCTGATGTTCACCCTGAAGCCGCTCGAGAAGGCGGGTTCGGACGCCCTCCCTGAACTCCTCTTCCGTGGCGGTCTCCTTCTGGAGCACTTTGCCGAAAAACTCCGGGTTCATGTCGGGCAGAGTCCTCTCCTTGACGTCCGTCACGGTCATCTCATAGCGCATCGTCTTGCCCGCAAGGTTCTTCTCGGAGTGGTCGTCCGCCCGACCAGGTTCAGCGCTTCTGTCGCGTTGCGGGTGAAAATGACTCGGAGTGGTCGTCCGCCACAAGAACCTCGGCGACGGCCTCTTCGCCCTTCTTCCTGCCTGCAAGGGCCGCCCGAATCTCCTCGCGGACGGATGTCTGCCCCAGGTCGATGGAGGTCGTATCGGGGCCATGGCGCTCATCCTGCGTATCCTCCCCCGAGATGACGGTGTGATAGCTGATATCGACAACATCCCCGGCCTCCGCCGCCCTGTCTTCGACGGCGGCGAGTGTCGAGGCCTGCATCCGGAGATCCGCCACGGTCTTCTCCACCATCTCGTCCGAAACGGCGGCGACGAGCCGATCCACCTGTATCTCGGAGAGAGCCGGCAGGACGACCTCGGGCGAGACCTCGAAGGAGAGAGTGACGACCACGGGAGCGCCTTCGTCCATGGAGTCCACCTCCACCCGCGGTTCGTCGATGAGGTCCAGTTCGTAGTCCTGCACGACCTGGTCGATGGTCTCAGGAAGCACCTTCTCGAGGGCTTCGGCGCGAATGGCCTCCTTCCCAAGGCGCATCTCGAGGATCTTTCTGGGGATGTGCCCCTTCCTGAATCCCGGGATGGATACCTTGCGGGCGAGCTCGCCGCACGCCTTGTCCACCTGGGCGGCAAACTCCTCCTGATCGAAGGTCACCTTGATGGACACCATGTTCTTCTCCTGAGAGAGCATCTCCGACTTCATCGACTCGCAACCCCTTTCAGCACGTTCCCGTACGATCCGCGCACAGTACAGTCCTCTTCAGGCAACGAGAAGAGGACATGCGGTAGGTATTGTACACGGAAAAAGAGGAGAATGCAAAGGATCGGACAGGAGGTCCGTCGATCTGCCTGTTCCGCCGGGGCAGACACCGGTGCGGTCTTCGGGGCACGTCCACCCGGGGTCACGGCGGGCATCCGAATCGTTCGCCCGGGACGAGCGCTCTTCCGTCTCTCCTCCTCCGTCACCCGCGCGGACGCGGTCCCTCCGATCGCCGGGGCGGCAGGAACGAGGAGATGGCCCGCCCGGACAGTCGCTCGACGGTCCTCGCAATCTGACGGGCTCGGGCGAGGCGTCGTCTGGCACTCAGCCAAGCGACGGGGTCGTCGGCGAACCGCTCCCTCATGAGGGCTCTTTTCTCCTCGAGGGAGATCACCTCCGTGCCGTCGGTCATCTTGTCGGCGAGGTACAGCAGAGCCTGCTCGACGGAGGGGGCAGGAGGCAGGTCCATGTGGGAGACCACGATCCCGACGAGGGACGGAAAACCGTGATCCCTCAGGAAGAGCCCCGAGACGATGTCGTGCCGTTCAGCGGTTTTGCAGATATCGTGCAGCAGTGCCGCCGCCCGGAGCAAGGGGATATCGAGACGCCTCTGTGGCAGCTCCATCGCGAGGCGGACGGCGACGGAGGCGACCATCTCGCAGTGCCGCACCACCCGTTCCGGGGTCCCGGCGATGGACAAAAGAGCGCGGCGTTCGGCCGACGTCGGGATGTCGAGCCTCTTGGCCCGTCTCCTGAGGCTCTCGAAATCCTCCGGGTAGTCCATATCGAGAAGGGTGCCCTCGTCCGCCACGGGAAGGCGCACCACCCATCGCTCCTTGTTCTCGATGAACTGTCTGAGTCCGCCGTCCGCCTCGAAGGAGAGCAGCGACGGAATGTGACTGGACCCGATGAGCGGAGGGTGCCCGCTCACGCCCCCGAAGGTCGGCGAGACGATCCTCTCCGGGTCGGCGCGTTCGATGAGCTGCAGGAGGGTCGTCTTTCGGACGAGCGGCATGTCCGCCGGGAGGATGAAAAAGGCTCTGGACGATGGGGAGAGGGATGCCGCCCCGGTCTGCACGGAGGTCCACATCCCCTCGGCAAAGCGGGCGTTGTGCACCGGCCGCCCCCCCCACCGCAGGACGATGGGCGTCACGTCGGACGACCTGTGTCCCGTTATGACGATCTTGTCGTCAATCCCTGCGTCGCTGCACGTCCTGAGGAGACGTTCGATGGCGGGAACGCCGTCAATGGGTTCCAGCGGTTTGAAGAAACCCATACGACGCGAGTACCCTGCGGAAAGAAGCACAACGGAGACATCCCGTGGGGTCATGGTCCTGTCTCGGGGTCAGGCGGCGGGGCGGAGCTTCCTGAAGAGTTTCGTGATCTCCGTGTAGTTGTCGTGCACCGTGTTCCTGTAGCTGGCCAGAGAGCGCCCCCGGTACCGGTCGAGCCCCCGATCCACGTCACCCTGGCTCTTCCGTATGTTCGCCGAGAGGATATGGGCCCCCATTCGAATGTTGTTCGATGGCTCCATGAGCTCCTTCGTGGAACGGATCGGAAAGGTCTTGACGATCCAGGGGCCGTTGGCCTTCCAGTTGATCTGCATGAGACCGTAATTGCCCTTGCTCACCGCCTGGACTTTGACCGTGGATTCCTTGACGAGGATCGATGCGACGAGGAAGGGGTCGAGGGCGTAGTGGGAGGACCACTTTTCGACCAATCGGGCGTACTGGGCGGCGTTCGTCTTTGACACGCCCGGATTCTTTCTGAGAAAATAGGCCTCGATGGCCTGCGTCTTATACGGTAGATCGTTCTTTGACTGATGATTCTGCATCGACCGGTACGCGGTGCTTGTGTCGAACGGTGCCGCCAGGGCGCCCTGCAATCCCAACGGGGAGAAGAGGAGTGAAACTGCAAGAAGAAGGCGCGGCATACTTCGGTTCATCGCAAGGACTCCTTTCGTATGGAAGAACGCTCCATAGAAGAGGGGTTTTGTAAAAAGTGGCCCCATTATAGCACATCGCCTTTTTATCCCCTGTCCACCCTGAAGGGCACGGGCAGAGCGATATGGGGCGGAGAGGGAGGTATGAGAACGTCATGGATCAGATCCTCGAGGTCATCAAGACAAGGCGGAGCGTCCGGCGGTTTCTTCCGGATCAGATCGACAGGGGCGAGATGGAGCGGATTCTGGACGGCGGCCTTTGGGCGCCCAGCGGACACAATGCGCAACCGTGGCACTTCCTGGTCCTGAGGGATAGAGCCCTGCTGGACGACTTGGCACGGAGGACGCAGGCGCTCATGGCGGAGTCCCCCTGCGAATGGGTTCGCAAACTTGCGTCAAGGCCCGGGTACCATGTCTTTCATCGCGCGCCGACGGTCATCGTCGTCTCGTCCAAGGCCGAAGATCCGGAGAGCGGCGTGCTGTCCTACGCAGCGGACTGCTCGGCGGCAATCCAGAACATGCTCCTCGTCGCCGAGTCGATGAATATCGGAACCTGCTGGATCGGGCTCACAAAGGTCCTCTTCGACTCGGAGTGGGACGGCGCCTCCCTGGGGATTCCCGAGGGCTACCACCCCATCTATTCCGTCGCCTTCGGGTACAAGGCCGAACCATCGGCTTCTCAGGGGCCCGCTCGGCGGGAGAACACCGTCACGTGGTATGGGGAGGAGAACGGAGGTCCCGCCAGAGGATAGTGTACGTCGCCAGACAGCGGCATTGCAGACGGGCGTGCCGGATAGTGCGGGGGCGCGATGCTGAGAGCGCGGCGCAGTGGACGATATCGCCCTTCTGCCGTACAATCGGGTACGATGTACGACCGGACGGACGATGGGGGGAGGGCGCGAAGACCCCACCGGTACAGACACGCGAGAGTGGTGGAACGGCAGACACGTCAGACTTAGGATCTGATGCCCTAGGGCGTGGGGGTTCAAGTCCCCCCTCTCGCACCACCTTCCGAATTTCATAACGACGAACGGTCCGGTTGCCGCGCACGGCGACCGGACCGTCTGTTCTGAAGGGCGCCCGATGAGCACCCCGCTCTTCGGAGTTACACCCCATCGTTTGGGTGAAGAGGGCATCCAATGTCAACGGAGTATTTTTACTCAGCTGCCATGAATCCTGAAAGCGCGGAAGGCGTGCTTCACGCAAAAGAAAGTGGAACCTTACGATACGTGAGGTTCCGCTTTGGAAAGTGGTGGACTGTGAGGGACACTCAACCGGATTACTTTTGAATATAGAATATCACTGAATTAAGACCTTGGCAAGAAAAATCCTTTGTACCAGTTTTGTACCAGATTTTTAAAGCCTCTTTTACGTTTTTCTTAAAAAATTAAGATGTTTCGATAGCACTTTCCTAGCCTTTGATGGCTTCCGTGAATGTCGTAGAGCACTGCGGACATGGCGGCCACGGCCTTAGGTAAGATATCTGCATCGTCAAAATCGAACCCGCTGCCATGCACCACGTCCGTAATATCGGTCAGGAAACGTAGCATGGTTGCCTGGCCGCCATGCTCCCTTACGCGGCGCATCATGCAGGAAAAATCCTCGCTGCCCCCTACCTCCCGTCGCAGCTGGGGATGGACGGAAACGCCCTGCAGCTTGCCGCAGGCGGCAGCAACCTGTTCCATCAGTGCGGGGTCACTCTCCAGTGCATCACAGCTCCCCATGGTCTTGATCTCCGCGCTCACGCCATGCATCTCCGCAGAACAGTGGATTATGCGGTGTGCTTGAGTCTCCATGTAGGAACAAACCTCGTCGTTTTTGCCGCGAACTTCTATCTCCATGCAGGCGTGGTCTGCGATAACATTGCGGGCCGTGCCAGCGTGCAATGTCCCCACGTTGACCCTCGTATCCCCGACGCTGCTGCGGGAGATACCGTAGAGCTGCTGTACGGTCCCCGCTGCTGCCAAGAGGCTGTTTGCCCCTTTCTCCGGAGCCGCAGCAGCGTGAGCCGCACGCCCTCTAAAGGTTACGTCTATATGGACAGCAGCAAGGGAACCGCCGCAGCCGGCAATGATGTCACAGCTCTCCCCAGGGAGGCGCTTTGAGATGTGTCCTGCCAGCAGGAATTGCACGTCATCGAGATGACCTTTCTCCACTATGGCCCGTGCTCCCCGAAGACTCTCCTCCGCCGGCTGAAAGATGAGCCTGACCGTGCCGTGAAGACTGTCTTTTATCCCAATCAGCACCTCCGCCACTCCTAGACCAATCGCAGCATGTCCGTCATGCCCGCAGGCATGCATAACTCCGGGATAGATGGAGGCAAAACCCTCTCGTGTCGGTCTATGCTGCTCGGAGCTGTCTTCGTTGATCCCCAGGGCGTCGATATCAAATCGTAGTGCAGTCACGGACCCATCACCACATTCCAGGATGCCGATGACTCCTGTGAGGCCGTTCCTGACCTGCTCCAGATATTCCAGATCGCCGCCGGTCACTCGGGCGTTTTGTAAGGCAGCATCCAACACCTCAGGTACGGGCATGGCAATTCCAGGCATACCCACATCATCTCCCACGAGGACACGGTATCCAAGTTCACTCAATCGGCGGGCAATAAGAGAAGACGTCCTCATCTCCAGCTGTCCAAGTTCAGCGTACCTGTGGAAATCACGCCGGAATCCAACCAGTTTATCCCTCAGAGCAAAAGACATTTCGCTTATCGAGCGAAACATCGTCATCACCTCTTGATTTGTCATGCTGAAACAGTATAAAAAGAAAGTGAAGTGTCTTCGCTCCACTTTCCTAAACCTTACCCCTGTTCCTCGGACGCCCGGTCCACCTGATGGGTTCCAAGAATGTTTCTCTCGATGAGACCTTGGATCTCGTCGTCACTCAAATTCAAGAGGCTGCACAGGATATCACCGTTCTGTTCCCCCAACCTGGGCGCTGATGTGAGCGGAACGTCCTCCATATCGTGGATCCTGAGAGGGATCTGCGTAACAGGAACCGGACCGATACCCTCTTGGTCGAGAGAAGGGAACATCTGCCGGGCACCGCCTATGTGCTCGTCAGCCACGGCATCGCCGATGGTGTTGACGGGGGCGCAGGGTATCCCGGCTTCGCCCAGAGCCCGACACACCTCCTTCACGCTGAGGGTGCCCGCCCACTGGTTGAGCACGTCATCGATCAGCTCCCGGTGCTCCACCCGGGCCGTGTGGCTTGCGAAGCGAGGGTCTGCGGCCATGTCGGGACGATTGAAGATGTCCAGAGCCAGTCTCTGGAAAAATTCGTCGCTCCCGACCCCTATGGCAAAATAGCCGTTGCTGGCCCGATAGACACCATAGGGGGCCCACTTTCGGTTGTTGTTGCCGATCCTTTCCGGCAGGATCCCGTTGAAAAGGTATTCCTGGTTATCCACAATCATCAGGGACACCAGGGAGTCTATCAGGGACACTTCGACGAAACGCCCTTCCCCCGTCCGTTCTGCCTCCCTCAAGGCCGCCAGGACACCTATGACCAGATTAAGGCCGGCCGTGACATCGGCTATTGAGGTCCCAACCTTGATCGGCGGATCCTCCTCCCATCCGTTGAGCCACATGATGCCGCTCAATGCCTGGGCAATAACATCATAGGCGGGAAGATCACGATAGGGGCCATCCTTTCCGAAACCTGAAAGGCTGCCGAAAACGATCCGCGGGTTCTCTCTCTTGAGGACGTCGTACCCGATCCCCAGTTTTTCCATCACGCCGGGCCGGAAATTCTCAATGACAATATGAGATTTCTTAGCCATCCGCAGAAAGATATCCCTGCCCTCCGGCGTAGTCAGGTCAAGGGCAACGCTGTGCTTGCTATGGTTCAGAGAACAGAAACGCAGGCTGACATCCCCCTTAAAAGGTCCCGTGGCTCGGCTCACGTCGCCTTGAGTCCTGGGGTTCTCGATCTTGATGATCTCAGCACCCAGCATGGACAAGTAGAGAGTGGCAAAGGGCCCCGATACGACATGGGTCAGATCCAGGACTCGTACCCCTTTTAAAACAGCACTGCGATTCTTTTCCGTATGGAGTTGCACAGTATCTCCCTCTTTCTACACCTCTGGAACTACTTCTGTTTCTGGTAATCGTACCATCCTTTGCCGGTCTTCCTGCCGTATTCCCCGGCCTTCACGTGAGCCTCAAGTTCAGGGATGGGTGTGAAACGGTCATCACCCGTCAATTCCCGGAGAAGATTCAGGCAAGCGTAGGTTACGTCAAGGCCGCCCATATCGTTGAGTTCGAAAGGCCCCATTGGGTGGTTCAGCCCCAGCTTGGCAGCTTTATCTATATCCTCGACGGATGCTATTCCTTCATGCATCAGGCGAAAAGCCTCCACCTGCAGGGCCTTGTTGAGTCGATTGACGATAAATCCCGGCTCATCCTTGTTTACCTGCACCGATTCCTTCCCGATGGACTTCACAAAGGCAAGCCCTCTTTGTACCGTCTCCTCGGAAGTTCTATCCCCGCGGATCACCTCCACGAGCTTCATTGCATAAACAGGGGCAAAAAAATGCAACCCCAGGAAACGTTCAGGATGGTCCAAGACCTTTGCCAGAGAGGAGATTGGGATGTAGGATGTGTTCGTTCCGAGCAGAGTGTCCGGACGACAGCGGGCCTCAATCTTTTTGAAAAGATCCTGTTTGACCCCTGGATTCTCCAGCACCGCCTCCAGCACGAACCTCGCCTCCTCCACGCAGCTCAGATCGCTGCAGGGAATAAGGCGGGACAGCAGCTCATCCTTCTGCTGTGTCGTCAACTTTCCGCGTTCAACCTGGCGCTCCAATCCCGCGGCGATGTTCGCCTTGCCCTTCTCCGCCAACTCATCAGTCAGGTCCCACAGAGACACCGCATATCCTGCGTTGGCACATACCTGCGCAATTCCGCTGCCCATGAAACCGGCACCGCATACTGTCATTTTTCCCATGTGAACACCTGCTTCCTCAATTTTTCCGTCTAAATAACGCCTTTCTCCCGCAGAACTTTCAATTCTTCCGCGGTTTTCCCCAGAGCGCCGTAGATATCGTCGTTGTCCCCTCCGAACTCCGGTGCTGGCAACACAGGCGCCAATCCGGATTCGCTGAAACGGACGGGGATGTTGGTGACGCGATAGGGCACCATCCCCGGCTGATCCAGCACAGGGAACATCTCCCGAGCCCCGGCGATGTGCTCATCCTTTGAAATCTCCACGATGGAGTTCACAGGGGCGCAAGGAACCCCGGCCTGTAACATGAGATCACAAATCTGTGCGACCGTTTTGTCCTGTGCCCATTCGTTGATGTAGGCGTCCAGTTCGTCACGATAGGCCACGCGCAGGGCATGACTGGAAAAACGCTCATCATCGGGCATCCACCGTTGCCCGATACCCCGGGCGAATTTGCGAAAGTGCTCCTCCGTTCCGCAGCCGAGGTTGTAATACCCATCGCTTGCCCGATAGGTTCCATAGGGCGCCCAGGACTTGTAGATGTTCCCCATGCGGCAGGGAACTTCCCCGGCGGCAAAGAAACGGATGTAGTCCTGAGTGCTCAGGGAGATAAGGGAATCCACCAACGACGTCTCCACCTTTTGCCCCTTCCCGGTCCTGTTCCGGCAGTAAATGGCAGCGAGGATGGCGACGACGATATCGATGCCGGCAATGGTGTCACCAATGGATGACCCCACACGGGTCGGGGGACCGTCCATCTGGCCCGTCAAAAACATGATGCCGCTCATACCCTGGGCCGTCACATCGTATCCGGGGCGGTTTCTGTACGGGCCGTAGGTACCGTAGCCAGAAATAGAAGCGTAGATGATCCCCGGGTTGATTTTTCGCAGATCCTCATACCCCAAGCCGAGGTTTTCCATCACACCGGGCCGGAAATTTTCGACCACCACGTCGGCGTCAGCCGCAAGTTTACGGAAGAGTTCCCGGCCTTCCTCGGCCTTCATGTTCAGGGTAATGCCCTTTTTATTGTGGTTCACCGTCGGGAAATACGAGCTTCGGTCATTGATGAAGGGACCGTATTGCCGGGTGACGTCCCCGTCATTCGGATTTTCCACCTTGATTACATCTGCCCCCATGGCAGCCAGCCACATGGTGGCGAAGGGGCCAGCAAGGACCCTGGTGAGGTCCAGTACTTTCAGCCCCTCAAGAGGGCCTTTTTTCTCTGTATTTGCCATGGTCGTACCCGCTATCCAAGGTCGCATCCCACGATGGTGACGCTGCTTACGTTGTTCCATGGCTTGCCGCCCAGGCAGTGTGCCAGCCCCGTGCGTGGATTTTCAAGCTGACGCTTGCCAGCTTTCCCGTGAAACTGGAGCCAGCTCTCGTAGACCATTCGGATACCACTGGCACCAACGGGATGCCCCATTGCCTTCAGTCCACCGTCCACATTCACCGGCAGTGAGCCCTCGAGAGAAAATTTACCCTCCAGTGCATCGCGCCAGCCCTGTCCACGGGTGCTCAACCCCAGGGCCTCGTAGAGGACGATCTCAGTAATGCTGAAGCAGTCGTGGAGTTCAACAAGATCCAGCTGTTCGGAGGGGTTCGTAATACCGGCCTTCTGGTAAGCTACCCTCGCCGCGGCCTCGGTCTCAAGTATCGTAGTGTAGTCATAGGAAGTCTCATACATCCCAACGCCGGAGCTGGCCACGATCTCGGCGCTCTTGATGTACATGGGATCGTTGCGGAACTTCTTCGCTTTTTCGGTGGAGGTTAGGATGGCACAGGCCGCTCCGTCGGAGACTCCGGAACAGTCCATAATGGTCAGGTAGGGCTCGCAAACCATGGGGGACTTGCGGATCTTATCCAGCGGTATTTCCTTGCGATAGAGCGCCTTGGGATTGAGAGCGCCGTTATAGTGATTTTTGTAGGAGACATGGACCATGGCCTCGCGCATGTCCTCATAGGATACATTGTACTTTTCCGCGTAGGCGGGCACCAGCAGCGAGAAGCTTGCCGGTCCTCCAAAGGATGGTTCCGTATTGTCTCGGTAGAGGTTAAAGAGCGGGTTACCGCTGAAACCATTGTCCTTCAACTTGTCCAAACCGATGGCCATAACGACGTCGTACTCGCCGGAGGCTATTCCAAAAGCTGCGTTACGCAAGGCGTCCGCTCCAGAGCAGCAGTTGTTTTCTACCCTGGTCACTGGCTTGAAGTCTGGTTTGAGGATGCTCGACAGCGAGGTGCCATGCTGTTCGTAAAAGGAGCCGAACCAGAAAGCCTCAATATCCTTCATTTTCAGTCCAGAGTCTTCCAGTGCCTCCATCACAGCCTCAAGCACCAGATCTTCACGGCTGGCATCGAAACGCTCGCCGAATTTTGAGCAGCCCATGCCAATAATGCTCACCTTATCCTTGATGCTGCCCATGTCTATTCCTCCTCGTCCGCAGGGACAACCTTCCAGAAATAGGTGCTGACCCCGTTGGCCTTAAACATTTTTCTGAGGCTAGGGCGTACAAGCATGCTCACTCTTATGTCCTCCTTTTTACAGTCGACCAGATAGCTCATCATCTTGCCGCCGCCCTCGAATTCCACTACCACAAGGAAGTTGGGTGAGTCCAGCGACAAGGACAGGCCGTCAATAGTAAAAGTCCGTATGTGGGCTTTTTTATCCAGAAAGTTGTATGGCTCCATGGTGTCGATGCTGTGACAGTGGACACAGACGCGCTGAGGGGGAAAGACCGCCATGCCGCAAACCTTGCACCGGCATCCTTGAAGGTGGTGGTTTTTCTGATAGTTGCGGTAATAATCTGGAAGGGAGGAACGTTCCTGCGCGGGCCTTTTTTGAGGTTCGCAGATAACCATCTCCTTCCATTTCAGATATTTTCCGTAGGAGAGATCCTCATTCTTACGGGCCAAACACTTCTGGAGCCTGCTGCGACAACTGCCTGCCCTGTCCGTTACGGTAAACGCCAATACATCGCAGCCCTCGCCATAAGTGATGACCAGGATGCGATCCCCGGCCCGGGCACTGTCCAGAGCGGAGGCCAGCATCAGGCCAGCCGCGGCATTTCCCGTATTACCTATTTCCGGGTACATGCTCTCAACAATCTGTGCAGGCGCAAAACCCAGCTTCGCGGCCACGGAGAACCGTGTCTTATCATCATGGCCGTAGAGCACCACCTTACTGAAATCACTGGGCTGGGAACCGCTTTCAGCAAAAAAGCCTTTCAAAGCGGCTTTTACCAGAGGGCTGTAGAGTTCACTGCCAGCGTAACGAACATCCCAGTTTCGCAAAAAGAGATCATCGTCGGCTCTCCATTGGTCGATAGCATTCCGGGACAGGCTGTGGCTGCCGTCCAGACGGGCAAAGATGTTTTCGGTACCCAGACGGAAAGCTGCGGCACCATCGCCTAAATCTGTCTCAAATATCCCGTCGGCAGCCCCCAGGCGGCAATCACTGAAGGTCACCAGGGCGCTTCCGCCGCTTCTCTCAAGGAGATCGCAGGCACTCAGCATCGCCGCAGATCCGGCGCGCAGTGAATTGCCCACGTCACAGGTCCGAAGGTCTTCCCGTGCGCCCAGCACTGCCACGATCTCGGCAGCGCACTGCTTCTCCCTGTAGGGGGACGAAGCCGAGGCAAAATACACGGCCTTCAGGTCAGACAAGTCCTGGCCTACTGCGGCATCCATGGCCGCAGCGGCAGCCATGGTGAAGCTGTCCTCATCGCAGTAAGCCACAGCTCTCGTACCTTTGTCTGCTCGTTTGCCGAAGGCCTGGGCAACGGTATCCTTTTTGAGTCTGTAGTAAGGAACATACGCTCCATACGAAACGATCCCCACCATTTTTTCACCTTCTAACCGAGATTAGTACCCGGACGCCCGAAAGCATGAGACGAAATGACCGGGTGAAACTTCGTGCATGAGCGGTTCTTCTTCTTTGCAGAGGTCTATGCATTCGCCGCAGCGGTTGCTGAATCTGCAGATCTTTGCAGGTTCAATTGGTGAGGAAAGTTCACCTTTCAGGAGTATTCGCTCAGTGCGCCTGTCGATATCCGGTATTGGAATTGCGGAGAGCAGCGCCTTTGTGTAGGGGTGCAGCGGATGGGCAAACAGTGCCTCTGTCGGTGCCTTTTCCACCATCCGCCCCAGGTACATGACCGCGATGTCATCAGAAAAATGCCGCACCACGCTCAGATCGTGAGTGATGAACAGGTAGGTGAGTCCCAGCTCACGCTGCAGCTGTTTCATCAAGTTTAAAATCTGGGCCTGGATAGACACGTCCAGGGCAGACACAGGCTCATCGCAGACGATAAAACGAGGTCCCAGCGCCAACGCACGGGCAATCCCGATTCTCTGGCGCCGCCCCCCGTCGAGTTCGTGAGGGTAGGAGTTGATCAGGCGCCGCGCGAGCCCGACCGTGTCCATGAGCGCAAGGACTTTTTTGTGCCGCTCTCTCTTGTCCATGATGAGTTTGTGGATCCGGAAGGGTTCCTCGATGGCCTGAGCAACCGTAAACCGGGGATCCAGGGAACTGTAGGGGTCCTGAAAGATTATCTGCATGTCCTGGCGCTGCCTGCGAAGTTCAGAGGGACTGAGCTTCATCAAGTGTTGCCCATCAAAGATGATCTGACCGGACGTAGGCTCCGTCAGGCAAAGAATGGCCCGTCCCGTGGTGGACTTGCCGCAGCCGCTCTCTCCAACCAGTCCCAGTGTACTCCCCCTCTCCAGGGTAAACGAGACGTCATCGACGGCGTGGAGCATCCCGTTGGGCGTTTTAAAGTATTTTTTCAGGTTTTTGACCTCAAGGAGCGGAGTGTTCATTGCTTGATCCTCCCCCCAGATACAACGGTTTTCTCATCGTAGAGATGGCATTCCACATAGTGTTCCGTGCTAGCATAATACCGAGACGGCCTCGTTTTGGCGCAGATATCCATGGCATAGCCGCAGCGGGGGTGGAATGGGCATCCTGTCGGAATCCTGGTGGGATCGGGCATAAGTCCAGGGATTGGTTTAAGCTCTGCCTTGGGGTTTTCCATGTCGGGCAGAGAATTAAAGAGTCCCTCAGTGTAGGGATGTCGGGTGTTTATGAAGATATCCCTCAGGGTTCCGTGCTCGACCACGCGTCCATCGTAAATGACGGCCACAAGATCGCAGATCTCCACGACGATACCCAAGTCATGCGTTATCATCAGCATAGACATCTGATATTTCTTTCGCAGTTCCCTCATCATGTCCAGCACCTGGGCCTGAATCGTCACGTCCAGCGCTGTTGTAGGCTCGTCAGCGATCAGCAGGTAGGGACTGCAGGCAAGGGCAATGGCGATGATAACACGCTGCTTCATACCACCTGAAAACTGGTGGGGGTATTCATGTGCCCTGTTGCGGGGGATTCCGACCATTTCCAACATCTCCAGGGCCTTGGGCAGTGATTCTCTGGGGGAGATCTTCTCATGATGCTCGATGACCTCCATGATTTGATCCACAACGGGGACAACGGGATTCAACGAGGTCATGGGGTCCTGAAAGATCATGGACACTTTGTTGCCCCGGATGAGATTCATCTCTTTTTCGCTTTTTTTCAGGATGGATTCTCCGCCCAGAAAGATGCTCCCGCTGACGATTACTCCCGGCGGTGACGGGATCAAGTTCATTATGGCAAGCCCCGTAGTACTCTTCCCGGCCCCTGTTTCTCCCACCAGGCCCAGAGTTCTGCCCTTCGGGATCTGCAGGTCGATACCGTTCAGGGCGTAAACGGTTCCTTCCATAGTGCGGTATTCGACACGAAGATCCCTAATGTCCAATTCAAGGCTGTCCATGGGGCTCGGAGCCGTTACTGCGTCATTTTGGTTCATGTAGAAGCCTCCTCACTTGAGTCGAGGGTCCAGAGCGTCCCTGAGACCATCCCCCAGAAGGTTCAGGGACAGGATGCAGAGCATGATCGCCATACCTGGGAAAAAGCAGAGGTAGCTGTAGTTCCGGATATAGGTGCGGGCACTGGCAAGCATGGCTCCCCACTCCGGCGTCGGGGGCTGGATGCCCAGTCCCACAAAACTCATTCCGGACAGCAGCAATATGAGCGTGCCCACGGTAATTGTCAGCTGCACGAAAAGAGGGGAGATACTGTTGGGGAGTACGTGACGGATGAGGATATAGCTTTCCCTGGCGCCCAAAGCGCGGGCTGCTTCAATGTATTCGGCGTTTCTGACCGACATGACGGAACTGCGGAGGATACGGGCGAATTTCGGGATGTTCGCAACTGAGCAGGCAATAATCAGGTTTGAGACGCTTGTCCCCAGCGCCGACACAATGACGATGGCAAAAAGTGTGGCCGGAATTGCTAGAAGCACGTCCATGAAACGCATGATCACGTTGCTCAGTCGCTCTCCGTAGAAACCTGCTATGGCCCCAAGCGCTCCTCCGATGACCATGGCAACGAGCACTGCCGCAACGCTTATCAAGATGGAAGTACGGGAACCATGGATGACTCGGGCCAGGACGTCACGTCCCGATTCGTCGGTTCCAAAAGGATGCGCCACCGAAGGAGCCTGCAGCCGGGCCGGGATGTTTTGCTTGATGGCAACATCCTTATAGTCATAGAGCAGATTCGCACCGAGCATGAGAAGGAAATAGATCGTGAGTATGGCCAGCCCCGCCATGGAGCCCTTGTTCCTCTTCAGACGTTTCCACGTGTAATAGGCCTGACTTCTTGGTTTCTTAGCTGTCGCCGAAGACACAGTGTCTAATGTCGTCTCTTCCATCGCATAATTCACCTAGGCTTTCTTATAAATAGCTTTTATGCGGGGGTCAACAAACCCGTAGAGGATATCCACGATCAGGTTGATGATCGAAAAGGTCAAAACAAAGATCACAACGCAACCGAGGACGCAGGGGGTATCCCGCCAAGAGATGGAACTGACCAGAAAACGTCCGATGCCAGGCCATGAGAAGACCGTCTCCGTGACCACTGCACCGGAGAGCAAGGCTCCCACCTGAAGACCAGCAACCGTGATGGTAGGGAGCAGGGAATTTTTTAGGGCGTGACGGCGGATTACTTGATTGTAAGCAATCCCCTTGGCCCTGGCGGTGCGTATGTAATCCTGCCGGATAACCTCAAGCATCGAAGAACGGGTTACCCTGGCAATGGTCGCCAGACCGGCCACGCTTTGTGTGATTGCCGGCATGATAAGATGCGCCCAGCTGCCGGATCCCGAAACAGGAAGCATCTTCAGTTTTACGCCGAAGGAAAGGATGAGCAGGAGCCCCAGCCAGAAGGGCGGTATAGATATCCCCAGAAGACAGAAGACCATGCTCGAGGTATCAAAGAAAGTGTTCTGCCGTATAGCTGCAATGACCCCAAGCGGTATGGCCAGGATGATGGTGATGATAGAAGCGACCACGGCCAACAGGGCAGTATAGGGGATGCGGGCTGCCAGTTCCTCTGTGACCGGGGCACCGGATTTATAGGAGATACCCATGTCCCCCAACAGAAGGTTCTTTATATAGCGTGCGTACTGTATCAACAGGGGGTCGTCCAAGCCGAGTTCCTGGCGAAGCGCAGCCTTCTCTTCCTGGCTTGCATCGGCGGCGAGCATTCCTACAGCGTCCCCCGGTGCAAAACTCATAATGCTGAATACAATAAAAGTGGTTCCCAGCATGATCGGGATAATCGTAAGGACTCGTTTTAAAACAAATCTCCACATGATTTTCCTCTCCAGATACAATCAATATTAATAAACGCAGTTGGAGCTCTTCTGTCCGTGGGGTGATCTGCTTTTGATTGCTGCAATTCGTCCGGTTCCGGATAAAAGTTACCCTGGATATACCTGGGCATATCCAGGGTAACTGTCTTTACTCTTTCCAGATTCCCCTATCCCCTGCCGCTATTTTCTCCAATAGAAATTTTCCAAGCGGAACATACCCATGGGATCAATCTCAACGCCCTCAAGGTTTGCGTTGTAGGCTATGAGAACCTTACTCTGGTAGATAGGCACAAAGGGCTGTTGGGCGTTGATCGTCTTGTTGACCTCGGTGACCAAAGCCTTTCGGGCAGTGGGATCGGTGGTCTGAGCAATGGAGTCGATCATTCCATTCATGTCAAGTCCTGCCTGACGGAACTGAGAGGAAGATGTTCCCGTGTTGCGGAACACTCCGTTGAGCCAGGTTAAAAGATCGTTAGAAGTGTAGGCACTGATGTAGGACATGAAGTCGCCGGAGTTATACACCTGAGTCAGAGTGGCCGAATCGACCTGCTCAATTGTGCAGTTGATTCCGATTTCCAGAAGGTTGCTCTGGATAACCTCGGCAGCCCTGCGGCGTACGTCAGTGGAAACGATAATGGCAAATTTCAGGGAAGAAGGATCGCCACCCCAGGTCTTCAGGTACTCCCTTGCCTTGTCCAGGTCAAAGGTGGTGGCATTTTCCATCGTCCAGCCGTCCATGATGATGGGGATGCTCGAATAGATCGGGGCACCGAAATTTTCCAATGCCACGGCTATGATGGACTCCCTATTGACGGCACAGCTGATTGCCTTCCGCAGGTTCTCGTCCTTGAAGGGCCCCTTTGCGTTGTTCAGCGCGAGATAGGTGAACATGGAACCGTCCGTAACGGACACCACAACGTCCTCATTTTCCTGAAGACGGGGGATATCCAGTGCGTCAACGTTAATGACAAAGTCCACTTCACCTGTCTCAAGGGCGATGGAGCGCGAGGTGCCTTCGGCTATGATCTTCCAGACAACCTCTTTGATCTTGGGCATCTTGTCCTTGTGGTAGTAGTTCTCGTTGGATACAAAAGTGATGGAGTCGCCTTTGGCCCACTTGGACAGTTTAAAAGGACCGCTGCCCACAGGCTTGTTGTTAAAATCATGACCGGAAGCAATCAGTTCAGAGGGTAAAATATAGCAGGCCTTGTTGGAAAGGGCTTCGGGAGCAGTACTAAAGACCTTGGCCGTCATGATCTTCACCGTGTAGTCATCCACTGCCTCCACGTCAGTGTACCAGTTCGTCAGACTTTTGACAGTAGGGCGCGTCTGGGCATATTTCAGCGTAGCAACAACGTCTTTAGCGGTCAGGTCGGAGCCGTCGCTGAACTTCACTCCTTCGCGTATCTTGAACACCCAGATGGTTTCCAAGCCCTGTGCGTTTTTTTCGATGTGATAGTCTGTACACAAGTCCTTTTCGATGCCATCGGTGGTGTTTTTAAAGAGACCGCTGTAAATCATAAAACATGGATAGTAGGCGGCGATGGCATTATTCTCCACTGTAGACAGATTTGCCGGCTCCGTTTCATAGGCAAAGATGATGGTGTCCTTCACCCCTGCCGCAGATGCTGGCGCGGGAACAAAAAGACCCGAAGCCGCAAAAGCAACCAGCAAACATAGAACGCCCATCAACTTTTTCATCATTGTACCTCCTAAAAAAGTTTTCGCTTCACGTGAGAAGCTGGGGATATCTTTCCGGATTCCGTCTAATGCAGTCAGTTCCAAAACAACCTCATGTAACCATCTTTGAACGGCAAATCATAAAATCCGTCAAAAATAATTTACATGAATTTTTAATGTGTCCGAAAAAATCTCCTTAAGTTTGATTCTAGGAGCAATTTCTGGTAAAGTCAATTTCATGTATTTATCGTATTTTATGGTGTTTTTGTCCGTTTTTTCGATTTGCCTTTTACTCCAAAATAGATTTTTAATGGTTTTACTGAGCTACTCTGCAAAATTGATGATATGAATATAAGTCAAATGGAGGAAGAGAGTGTGGGGCAACTTCTCGACATCATATGGGGCAATCGTTCGGCCATGGCTCAAGGGCAGCAGATGCAGGAACATAGCCACAGCTGTCATCAACTCTACTACATTCTGACGGGTGATCCAGTCTTCATCATCAGCAGTGAAAAGGTCCATGTTCACAGCGGCTCCTGTTTCCTCATCCCCCCCGCCTCCCCTCATCAAATGTTGACACTTAATGATGAGGGGCTTCAGAGTTATGAGATCAAGCTCATCATCAATGATCCGTTTCTCAGCGGTCACCTACAACAGTTCTTACCGCCCTTGGAAGACAATGGAATTCTGAAAGAGATGTTGACCTATGTTGTGGAGAACTACAACTGCTACAATGCCGAGAACGCTCGAAACATTGAGTACATCCTTTCCGCGCTTCTAATGCGCTTTTTTATCCATAGGGTCCACTATGAAAACCCCGGTTCTCGGTTCATCCTGACGGAGGGCTACAGCCCCGTCACCCGTGCCGTCCTAGTCCATATTGAAAAAAACTTTCAGCGCAGTTTTTCCCTTCCCCCCCTTGCAGAGAAATTGCATTACAGCCGGAACTACCTCTGCACTCTCTTCAGAAAAAACACGGGTGTCACCATCATCGACTACCTGAATTTTGTCCGCATCAGGCAGGCCGTCATCTTCTTTGCATTTTACGGGCTTGATGTCTTTACCGTCTGCGAGAGTACGGGGTTCCGTAATTCCAGTTATTTCAGCAGGTCTTTCAAGTCTCTTGTGAGCATTTCTCCGCGAGATTTTCGCCGTGCATTTTCTACGGGTACACGCAGGGAAGTCTTGGATTGTTTTATGCAGGAACCGATTCTGAACTATCGTCTCTGTTCCATGAAGGAGGCTTTTCTGTCCCTGAAGAACACGGGACAGAAGGCGATGAAGTTGCTTCAGGAATACCATTTGACTGCGAGGAAGGAATTGGCCGCTGAGTAGAGGCTGTCTGGAAGCTAAGAGGTGAAGGTGCTGATTAAAGGACTCAGTTTTGCTTTCCTCCTGACCGTACGAAGCGCGGCCTCACATCTCGATAGGCGTGTTTTGCAGATGAAGAGAAGAACTCTCAAACGTGTAAATGCTGTGTTTTCATGATTTTCGTGTTTTCATGTTCCGCATTCATAGCGATGCCTTGTTTTTTAATAATCATGTTCTCTTATGTATAAGAATCTGTAACGTTGTTTACGGTTGTTCGGGATAAAATACTTCGCGGTTTTTCTCTAGGGGGGCAGATTTCCTATACCTTTATGGGGTTTTATCCAGTTATCCCAGTACACGAACCTCTCAATTCATTCTTCCGGTGCGAACTTGACTAGCACTTCGTCTTCACAGCCACTGCTCAGTGAATGTTCGGATAATATGCTCTGCCTTTTCGTTTGTTGGGAGCGTATTAGTCCGGATGGAACTCTGCCCTATTCCCGTTTCCTCGCACTTCGTCATGAAGGCGTGAGACTCAGGAATGGGAAGTATATCTCGGTATTGTCTGTCTAGTACACCTCTACGGTATAGAGCACTCCCTCCGGTCCCTGATCCAGAAACGGCAAGCCAAGGCGGACGTCTTGTCGGGAAGTATGGCTGCATAGAGCTTTCTGCTGTCCTTTTCGAGGCTTGCGATTCTCACGCATTACTCTGACCCCCTCGCTCTGTCAAAATGGTAACTGGCGCAAAACGACACTGCCGTTTCAGTCATCTACTATCAATGGTTCTCTGCTGAAGCCATCCACCGTTACAAAGAGATACTCTCTCGGGTCTGCTGTCTTCTAGTTCTTAGGAGCGAAAAGCGTTTCGTATCGCCGTGGGCCATCTGCCCGGGGTCGCCTTTATTCCCCTCACTTTGTTGGGCATAAGCGACTGACTCGGCTCACCTCGTATCACCGGTTAGCGGCTTGTGCCTTTCACCTCCTTCTTCAATCACGATTCAAGGTCTCTTTCTACCTTCGCAAGGCAGCAAAACTCTCATTGAAGGGCGGTGAGGGAGCGTCAAAGGTCAACGGAGTATTTTTACTCCGCTGCCATGAATCCTGAAAGCGCGGAAGGCGTGCTCCACGCAAAAGAAAGCGGAACCTCACGATACGTGAGGTTCCGCTTTGGAAAGTGGTGGACTGTGAGGGACTCGAACCCACGACCCGCTGATTAAGAGTCAGCTGCTCTACCGGCTGAGCTAACAGTCCATTCCGTACTCTATTCTGGCGCGCCCGGCAGGATTCGAACCCGCGACCAACAGATCCGAAGTCTGTGACTCTATCCACTGAGCTACGGGCGCTCATTTTCATGGGGTGAGCGAGGGGACTCGAACCCCCAACTTCTGGAGCCACAGTCCAGTGCTCTAACCGATTGAACTACGCTCACCGTGTTCCATATCTGGCGCGCCCGGCAGGATTCGAACCCGCGACCCACGGCTTAGAAGGCCGTTGCTC
>CALCQG010000083.1 GCA_937897575.1 uncultured Synergistales bacterium
CGTACCTATGTTCAAATGCGGCTTCGTCCTCGCAAACTTCTCCTTCGCCATTCTGTCTTTCCCTCCTTAGTGATTTCTTCCTGTTATGTAATCGTTCAACGCTTATTCAGCTTTTGAGCACCTTGTCCGCCAGATCCCCGGTCAACGCTTCGTAGTGGTCGAACTGCATCGAGTAGGTGGCTCGTCCGGAGCTCTTGCTCCGGAGGTCCGTCGCGTAGCCGAACATCTCCGCGAGGGGGACGAACGCGCGCACAATCCTGGCGTTCATTCGGGTGTCCATCCCCTCGATTTTCCCTCTGCGGGAGGAGACATCGCCGATGATGTCTCCGAGGTAGTCCTCGGGCGTCACGATCTCGACGGACATGATGGGCTCCATGAGGACGGGGTTCGCACGGCGCATGGCTTCCTTAAAACCCATGGACGCAGCGATCTTGAAGGCCATCTCCGAGCTGTCCACCTCGTGGTAGCTGCCGTCGACGAGGGAGACCTTGATGCCGATGACGGGATACCCGCCGAGGATTCCGTTGTTGACGGCCTCTTCGAGCCCCTTCTGGACGGCGGAGATATACTCCTTGGGTACAACGCCCCCGACGATCTTGTCCTCGAACTCGAAACCCCGGCCGCCCTCGAGGGGTTCGACCTCGAAGACCACGTGCCCGTACTGCCCCCGCCCGCCCGACTGCCGGATGTACTTGCCTTCCGCTCTGGCCGGGCTCTGAATGGCTTCGCGGTAGGCGACCTGGGGCCGTCCGACCTTGACGTCGACGCCGAACTCGCGCTTGAGCCTGTCGACGATGATCTCGAGGTGCAACTCGCCCATGCCGGAGATGATGGTCTGGGAGGTCTCCTCATCGGTCTTGACCAGGAAGGTCGGGTCCTCCTCGGCGAGCGCCACAAGCCCCTTGGTCAGCTTGAGCTTGTCGTTCTTCGTCGCGGGCTCGACGGAGAGGGAGATGACCGGCTCAGGGAATATGAGGTTCTCCAGAACGATGGGGTGCGCCTCGTCGCAGAGGGTATCCCCCGTTCGGGTTGCCTTGAGGCCAGGCAGGGCAATGATCATGCCGGCCGTCGCTGAATCGAGCTCTTCGCGTTTGTTCGCATGCATGCGAAGGATACGGCCGATCCGCTCGCGGCTGTTGTTCGTCGGATTGTAGAGCGTCGTTCCCTTCGCCAGTGTCCCCGAATAGACCCTCGTGAAGACGAGCCGTCCGACAAAGGGGTCGACAAGAATCTTGAACGCGAGCCCCGTGAACGGCTCCATGACGCTGCTCTCGCGGGAAACGTTCTCCATGGTGTCCGGGTTGACGCCCTCGACTGCCGGCAGATCGAGGGGGCTTGGCAGATAGTCGACAACGGCGTCGAGCAGTTTCTGAACGCCCTTGTTCTTGAACGCCGAGCCGCAGATGACGGGAACGATCTTCAGCGCGATGGTGTTGTGCCGCAACGCTCTCTTGAGCGTCGCGACGGGCACGTCCTTGCCGTTCAGATAGAGCTCCATTATCTCCTCGTCATAATCGGCCAACGACTCGATCATTCGTTCCCGAGCCATCCTGGCGTCCTCGGCCAGGGACTCCGGGATGGAGATGATATGGGGGTCCGTCCCAAGATCGTCGGTGTAGTGGACACCCTTGTACTCGACGAGGTCTATGACCCCGGAGAAGGTCTCCTCCGCACCCATGGGGATCTGAATGGGAACGGGGGTGGCGCCCAATTTCTCCCGTATGTCCCGGACGACGTTCTCGAAATCCGCTCCGATACGGTCCATCTTGTTGACGAAGGCGACGCGGGGCACGTGATACTTGTCCGCCTGACGCCAGACGGTTTCCGACTGCGGTTCAACGCCGCCTACGGCGCAAAATACAGCAACGGCTCCGTCAAGTACCCTCATAGACCTTTCGACTTCAACGGTAAAGTCCACGTGGCCGGGCGTATCAATTACGTTGATAGTATGATTCTTCCACATGCATGTCGTAGCTGCGGAAGAGATCGTGATGCCGCGCTCCCGTTCCTGGTCCATGAAGTCCATCGTCGCCGCTCCCTCGTGGACTTCACCCATCTTGTAGTTCTGACCGGTATAAAAGAGTATGCGCTCCGTCGTCGTCGTCTTTCCCGCGTCGATGTGGGCGGCAATCCCGATATTGCGGATACTCTTCATTTCAACTGATTGCATGCTCTATCCCCGGACCTCTCCTCTGTATGCTTCTACCATCGATAGTGCGCGAAAGCCCTGTTCGCCTCCGCCATTTTGTGGGTATCTTCCTTTTTCTTGATGGAGTTCCCTTCGCCCTTGTAGGCGTCCATAAATTCTCTGGCAAGCCGCTCGGCCATGGGCATCCCCTTTTTCGCCCGGGAATAGTTCAGCATCCACCGGATGGTCAGCACCTGAGCGCGTTCTGCCGGCACTTCGACAGGGACCTGGTACGTCGCGCCGCCCACTCGTCTCGGTCGGACCTCCACAAGAGGACGCACGTTTTCCATAGCCTTCTGGAAAACATCAAACGGTTCCGTGTTGAGTTTCTGCGCAGCGATGTCGAGGGCGTCGTACATGATGCGCTCTGCGACGCTCTTCTTTCCCTGCCGCATAAGACTGTTCACGAACTTGGTGACGGCCTGGCTGCCGAAGCGGGTGTCCGGCAGACAGGGGTGCTTCTTTATATGCCCCTTACGCGGCATGGGTCAACCCCTCCTCCATCATGTTCAATGCCATTCTCTATTTAGGACGCCTCGCGCCGTACTTGGAGCGAGATCTCTTCCGATTCTCCACGCCGCCGCAGTCGAGCGTCCCGCGAATAATGTGGTACCGGACGCCCGGAAGGTCCTTCACTCGTCCGCCGCGCACGAGTACCACGGAGTGCTCCTGAAGGTTATGGCCGACGCCCGGAATATAGGAGGTCACTTCGATTCCGTTCGTCAAGCGCACGCGGGCGACCTTTCGAAGAGCCGAGTTCGGCTTTTTCGGCGTCACGGTATAGACCCTCGTACAAACGCCGCGACGCGCCGGATTCCCTTGCAACGCAGGGGCCGCGGTCTTCTGCCGCTTGTCTTCCCGTCCGCGTCGTATCAGTTGGTTGATCGTAGGCATAGAATTTCCTCCTTTGTTTATCGTTCTTCGGACTTTTTCTCCGCTTGTATCCGTATCCCCGCCACCGATGCGCCTCGTGCGATGGCGCAGGCTCGTCCGAGAAGGATCATGCTCGCTACGTTTTCAACGGGAATGCCCTTGCCCTCGGCTTCAGCGCGTATTTCAGACACCACACGACAATCCGCATCGTCTGCAATGAAAAGTTTGACCAGCTCGTTCCGTTGCAGATATCTGCGTACTTGACGTTCGCCAGTGACTCTGGAGGGAATGGCCAGTTCGTGTAAAGACAATAGAATCCCCTCCTGTGCAGAGCACCAAAGGATAATATCAAAAGGACAGGAGCGGTGTCAAGCGCAGGGGCTCTTTCCGCCCTGTCTCTTTTGCCGGATGCTACTCCGCCACCCGGTCGGCCTCCTGGGGCAGACCGCCTTTGCGAAGCTGGACCTTGATGTTCCGCAGGCGTTCCATTCCTGTCCCGGCCGGGATCAGATGTCCGATTATCACGTTCTCTTTAAGTCCCTCGAGCGGATCGATATCGCCCTTGACGGCGGAGCCTGCCAAGATCTGGGCCGTCTGCTGGAAGGAGGCCGCGCTCAGGAAACTTTCCGTCGCGAGGGCCGCCTTCGTTATGCCGTGAACGAAGGGCTTCACCTTCGGCCCCTCGCGCAGTTTCCGGACAAAGCTGACCCTCTGTATGACGGCTTTGACGTCCTTCCTCGGCGCTCCGATGGGACGGACCACGAGCTCCTGGATGTCGGGGCTGCTCGCGAGGGTGTCGACGATGGCCTGGTTGACCTCGCTCCCTGCATCGGCGAGAAGCGTCCCCTTCCTGTCGTATATGGGCTCGAGGAGCACCTTCCCGTAGATCTTCGACGAGAGGATATCCCGGATGAAGCGATCCCGGGAGAAGATATCCTCTTCGATCTCTATGGCCGAGAGGGAGCCCTTCAGCATGTCCCTCACGACGGAGCCGTCCACAAGCTGGGGGACATCGACAACGGCATTGCCGCTGTCGTCGATCGCCCTCGTCAGAGGTTTGCCCCAGCGATCCTTGAGGCTCTCCTCCAGTTTGTCGAGGATGTTGACCCGTTCGACGGAGTGCCAGGTCGTGATGCTCGGGACGTTGTTCGCCCGGCAGGCCGCGGCGTCTTTGGCGGTGAACAGCCTGTCCGCAGCGGCGATCACCTCGCCGTCCACAACGATGTCCTCGGCGAGGTACGCCGCGTCGGCCAGCTGTTCAAGGATCTCACTGTCCCGCACGAGGATGGGCGTCGGGTCCTGGGCCGTGATCAGCCCCAGCTGTCCGAGGGTCAGATGCGTCTTCGCCGGGATCTCCTTGCCGTCCTCGGTGACGAAGGGATCGATCAGATCGTGCCCCTCCATCTGTTTCCTGAAGGCGGCCTCGCCCACGACTAGGGTGACGTTCCCGTGCTCCTTGTCCTCCAGCACGATGGAGGAGATGAGCAGCCCGGGACGAAGGAGCGTACGAATCGCCTCCTCGTCCAGGGGGGCGTTGATGTACTTCAGGACCGACTCGTTCTGTTTCTGGCTGACGACATTCTTCAACACCCGGCCCGAGAAGATCCGTATGGCCTCGTCGATGTTCCGCTCGTTCTCCACGGTGATCTGGTCCATCTCCTGATCGATGTCATCGGTCCACACCAGGTCTCCGGCCACGAAGGACGTATCGCCCTCCTCGGTGATCTTGACTCTGTTGACGGGGGCGACCTTTCTCAGGATGACCTCGATGTGCTTGTTGTTGATGGACACGCCCTGGGAGCGGTAGACCTCCTGAATTTCATCCACGAGGGCTTTTTGAACAGCTCCGACTCCCTCGACCTCGAGGAGCTGCTGCGGGTCTATGTTGCCCTCGGTGATCTGATCGTTCTTGTGCACTTCGTCCCCCTCCTTGACGAGGAGGTTCTGGTTGACGGGGATGTTGTAGGTGACCTTTTCACCGCTCTCGATATCGTCGGAGGTGATGATGACCTTTCTCTTCCCCTCCATGACGCGTATCTCGGACACCTTGCCGTCGATGCCCGCCAGGAAGGCGACCTTTTTGGGACGGCGCACCTCGAAGAGCTGTTCGATGCGGGGAAGGCCCTGCGTGATGTCTTCGCCCGTCAGGCGAACGCCTCCCGTGTGGAAGGTCCTCATGGTGAGCTGTGTTCCGGGCTCGCCGATGGACTGCGCCGCCACAACGCCGACCGTCTCCCCGATGGGGACGGTCTTTCTGGACGAGAGGTCCATCCCGTAGCAGGCCTGGCATATGCCGTGCCGAAGTTTGCAGGTCAGGGGGCTCCGTACCCACGCCGACGGTATTCCAGCCCGCTCGATTCCCTCCGCCTGCGCCATGGATATGCAGTCCCCCGCGGCGACGATGAGTTCGCCCGTCTCGGGGTCGGCGATGTCGTGGAGAGCCGTCCGCCCGTAAATCCGCTCCGAAAGGGGGATCATGACTTTTCCGTCCTGCATGAGCGCCTCGATGGAGATCCCCTCGGTCGTCCCGCAGTCATGCTCCGTGATGATGAGGTCCTGGGCGACGTCCACGAGACGTCGCGTCAGATAGCCGGATTTTGCCGTGCGGAGCGCCGTGTCCGCAAGCCCCTTTCGGGCCCCGTGGGTCGATATGAAGTATTCGAGCATGTTCATGCCCTCGCGGAAGTTGGCGGTGATCGGGTAGTCGATGATCCGCCCCGACGGATCGGACATGAGGCCCCGGATGCCGGCCATCTGCCCCATCTGGCTTCTGCTTCCCCGGGCACCCGAGTCGCCCATCATCCGGATGGAGTTCGTCCGGTCCATGTGGTCCACGATGCTGTCGGCGATGGTCCTCGATTTTTCGGACCAGAGGCTCTCCTTCTGGAAGAGGTACTCGTCGCTCGTCAGAATGCCCATGTTGTACTCGGACTTCAGCTCCTCGTCTTGCTCCATGGCCTCCTTCGTCAGGGTCCGCTTCTCCGGAGGGATGATAATGGACTCCACGCCGAAGCTGATCCCGCTGAGGGTCGCCCAGTGGTATCCGAGGGACTTGATGTCGTCGAGCATGGTGACCATGGAGACTCTGTCCACGAGGTCGTACGCCCTGTCGAGGATGACGCCGAGGTCCTTCTTCCCGAGTTGCCGGTTGAAGAAGCGGAGTTCCTTGGGCAGTATGTTGTTGAAGATGACCCGTCCCGTGGACGTGTCGATCCACTTCTCGTCGCCCTCCCACTCCGGCTGCCGCTTCAGCTTGATACGAGTGTTCACGCCGATTATGCCGTGGTTGAAGGCGACCAGCGCGTCGTCGATATCGAGGAAGTAGGGGGTGTCGACCCCCGGGACCGCATCCGCCATGTCGGTGAGGTAGTATATGCCGAGCACGATATCCTGAGTCGGCGTCATGACCGGACGCCCGCTGGCAGGCGACAGGAGGTTGTTCGCAGAGAGCATGAGCAGTCTGGCCTCGGCCTGGGCCTCGATGGAAAGAGGCACGTGCACGGCCATCTGGTCGCCGTCGAAGTCCGCGTTGAACGCCGTACAGACCATGGGGTGCAGCCGGATGGCCTTGCCCTCCATGAGCACCGGCTCGAAGGCCTGGATGCCCAGACGGTGCAGGGTCGGGGCTCTGTTCAGCATGACGGGGTGATCCTTGATGATCTCCTCGAGGATGCCCCAGATCTCCTCTCTTCCCCGCTCGATCTGCCGCTTCGCGCTCTTGACGTTGGGCGCGATCCCCCGCTCGACAAGCTGCCGGATCACGAAGGGTTTGAAGAGCTCCAGGGCCATCTGCTTCGGCAGTCCGCACTGATAGATCTTCAGCTGCGGGCCGATGACGATGACGGACCGCCCGGAGTAGTCCACTCTTTTCCCCAGAAGGTTCTGGCGGAAGCGCCCCTTCTTCCCCCGCAGAAGGTCCGTGAGGCTCTTCAGAGGGCGGTTGCCCGCGCCGAGGACGGCCTTCCCCATGCGCCCGTTGTCGATGAGGGCGTCCACGGCCTCCTGGAGCATCCTCTTCTCGTTGCGGATAATGATCTCCGGCGCCTTGAGCTCCTGAAGCTTCTTCAGACGGTTGTTCCGGTTGATGACCCTTCTGTAAAGGTCGTTGAGGTCCGAGGTGGCGAATCGGCCGCCGTCGAGCTGCACCATGGGGCGCAGGTCCGGCGGGATGACGGGCAGGACCTCGAGGATCATGGACTTGGCCGTGGAGTTCCCCTTGCGGAAGTCCTCGGCTACCTGGAGCCTTTTGATGAGCTTGCGCTTTTTCTGCCCCGTGCTCTCCGAGACCTCTTCCCGAAGGGCCGCTGCCAGCTGGTCGAGGTCGATCCGTTCGAGCAGATGCTGGACGCCCTCAGCCCCGATCCCTGCGCTGAACTTCTTGTCATAGGCGGAACAGAGGTCGTACTCCCTCTCGAGGATGATGTCCGCCGAGGCGAAGGAGGACATCCCCTCGTCGATGACGATGTAGCAGGGGTCCTCCACGGTGACGGTGTCCTTCTGCGCCGTGAACCGCCCGGGGTACCGCTGGCTGTACAGCTTGAACTCGCTCTCCGACAGCGTATCGCCCTTCGCGAAGGGGAGGTGGACGGCGGCCGTGACGATGAAGGCCTCGTGGTTTCCGATGAAGGCGCGCTCCGTCTCGACGTCCACCTTCAGCCGTGTGCGGAGACGCTCGACCTCGCTCGCCGAGACGATGTCGCCGCTCGAGTACATGCTCCCCTCAGGAGCCGTCACGAGGGTGAAGGCCGTCTCGACCTTGAAGAGATCGTCGCCGAAGTCGGTCTTGTACCGGGCCACCTGATTGGCGGACAGGGGGTCCCCCTCGTTCACGGGGAGGTCGTCCACCGTCAGAATCTTGTAGGCCTCCTCGGCTTTGAACTTGGGGTCGTAGTGGGTGTGAATCCTCATCTCGCTCTCGGAGATGGTGTCGTTCTTTCGGGCGAGGTCCGTGCGCCGCCCCTCCATGACCACCTTGTAGGCCGCCTCTCTCTGGCGTGCAGGCGCGAAGTAGACCACCTTCTCGAGGTCCTTTGTGGTGGTGCCAAGGAGAAGGCTCAGGCGGCTCGGGATGCCCCGGAGATACCATATGTGCACCACGGGTGCGGCGAGCTCGATGTGGCCCATGCGCTCCCGGCGCACGCGGTTGTCCGCCACCTCGACGCCGCAACGGTCGCAGACGATCCCCTTGAACTTGGGACCGCTCCGTTTGTACTTTCCGCAGGCGCACTCGTAGCTCTTCGTGGGGCCGAAGATCCGTTCGCAGAACAGGCCGTCCTTTTCCGGGCGGAGGGTCCTGTAGTTGATCGTCTCCGGCTTCTTCACCTCTCCGCTGGAGAGCTTCCGGATCGTTTCGGGGCTGGCGAGTTTTATGCGAACGCCCACTATCTCTCTGCGGGTCATCAGTTTTCCTCCCCTTCTTCTATAGACATGCCTTCAGGAAGGTCCTCCCCGAAGAGGATCTGTTCGGTGACAAGCATGTCGACCTCCGACTCCTCCTCGAGGACCTCCGCTTTCTCTCTCTCGGGTGCTTGGTCGCTGCCCCTGCTTCGGGCGGAGGGGTACCGGAAGGAGGAGAAGTCCTCCTCGTCCTCGTCCATGAGAAGCTCTCCGATCGTCCCGTCGCTGTACTTCACTTCAACGTCGAGGCCGAGCCCCTGCAGCTCCTTCACGAGGACGCGGAAGCTCTCGGGCACGCCCGGTTTGGCGAGGTTCTGCCCCTTCACGATGCGCTCGTAGGTCTTCAGGCGCCCGCGGATGTCGACCTACGAGCGCATCGTGAAG
>CALCQG010000084.1 GCA_937897575.1 uncultured Synergistales bacterium
GATGATCGAGGAGGCCAACGCGGAGATGGACCCGGCGAAGCGCGAGGTCATGCTTCAGGCCGCATGGGAGAAGATCGACGAGCTGCACCCCGACGTGGCCCTCTCCATCCCCAGCGAGCTCTACGGGGCACGGAAGGATCTTGTGGGGCTTGAGAACTTGGGAGACGGCCGCCAGAACTACCTGGGCGACCTGACGCTGCAGCAATAGTGCGAGAGAGGGGGCGGAAGAGAACTTCCGCCCCTTTGGAGAGACGGAACCACGACTTTTTGACGAACAAGGAGAGACGATATGACACGAAGAAGACTGGTATTGCTGATATCCGTTGTACTGTTCGGCCTCGCGGGGGCCCTGTCGGCGTCCGCGGCGGAGATGGAGCGGTTCACCCTAGGACTCCCCGGTGACGCCAAGACGCTGGACCCCCAGCAGTCGGTGGACACCCTGTCCTTCATAGTGACGAAACAGATCCAGGAGCCGCTGGTGACGGTGGACGGAGAGACGAGAGCCCTTGTCCCCGTGCTGGCGGAGAAGTGGGAGATTCTGGACCCGGAGACCTACAAGTTCTATCTGAAGAAGGGCGTGAAGTTTCACAACGGCGACGAGCTCACCGCCGAGGACGTGGTGTTCTCCCTGAAGCGGGCGGCGTCCAAGGACTCGGTCCATGCGGGGTCCCGGGGGCGGTACATCAATGTGGACGGATTCGAGATCGTGGACAAGTACACGGTCATCGTTCGGACCAACGGCCCGGTGGGGGGATGGCTGGACTCCATGAAGCACCCCTACGCGAGCATCTACAGCAAGAGAGCCGTGGAAGAGGGCGGCGCTGAGTACTTCCGCAACCCCGTAGGGACTGGCCCCTTCAAGTTCGAGCGATTCGACGACTACCACGGCAAAAAGGCGAACTTCAAGGACCTCGTCATGCTGGTGCTCCCCGATGACAGCAGCCGGGTCATCGCCCTCGAGACGGGCAAGGTGGACATGGTGTACGGCATTCCGCCGAGCGACGTGGATCGGCTGAACAGCGCCGAAAAGGCGAAGGTGGTCCGGGCGCCGGGGCTCGGCCTGATCTACCTCGGCATGAACACTCAGAAGAAGCCCATGGACGACCCCCGGGTGCGGCTGGCCATGGAGTACGCCATCAACAAAGAGGCCTACGACGCCGTGGTCTATCAGGGCAATTCGGTGCGCCCCGCGGGGCCTCTTCTGCCGGCGAGCACCTTCACCCCGGAGAACCCCAAGACTTACGGCTACGACATTGAGAAGGCCAGGGAGCTCCTGAAGGAGGCGGGGTACCCCGACGGATTCACGGCGGAGCTGTGGATCAGCAACTTCCAGGACCGGGTGAACGGCGCCACGGTGCTCCAGTCCATGCTGGGCCAGATCGGCATCAAGGTGAACATCCAGGTCTTCGAGTCGGGGGTCTTCGACGAGAAGGTCCACGAGGGGACCTTCGACATG
>CALCQG010000085.1 GCA_937897575.1 uncultured Synergistales bacterium
TTGGCCGTCCCATAGGCGCCGAGGTAGATCGCCACGCCGATCAGGCCGACGGCCAGCGCTGAAAGGGCCCTCTTTCCGGCGAAGGAGAACTGGAGCGTCTTCTCCACCGGGCAGCTCTCGGTGCACCGGCCGCAGGCGATGCAGTCGGCGTCCCGAACGACCTCCGCGACCATGGGGCGGAGCCCCATGGGGCACGACCGGTCGCACTTCGCGCAGGCGATGCAGGTCTCCCTGTTCCGCCGCACCTTCGTCAGGCTGAGTTTCTGCAGGATGCCCAGGGCGGCGCCGAGGGGGCAGAGGTAGCGGCACCAGAAGCGCTCGATGAAGAGGCTCGCCGCCATGACGGTGCCGAAGAGGACGACGAAGGCCCAGGGCGTGGAGACGATCTCCTCCCAGCCGGCGGACAGGTGCATCCAGGCCGCCCAGGGGTCGTATGCCCGCCACGCGAGGGTCCCGAGGGTCCAGGTATAGTACAGGATGACGACGAGGAGAACGTACTTGAGGGCCCGAAGCGCCCTGTCGAGGCCGGCGGGCAGCTCGCGCCTCCGGATGCCGAGCTTCCGGCCGAGGAGGGCCGTGAGCTCCCCGATGGTCCCGAGCGGACAGACCCAGCCGCAGAAGGTCCTGCCCACGACCACCGTCCCGAGCGCCACGGTGCCGAAGAGGATGAGGACGCTCGGCGCCAGCCTGCGAAGCCATATCCCGTCCTTAAGATAGCTGAAGATGCCCTCGAGCCCGCCGAAGGGGCAGAGGGCGTCCACCGTGGGGACCCCCTCCGGGCCGCCGCCCACGATCTGATGACGGTAGCCCACCCACGTGATGAATGCCAAAAACGCGATCATAACGCCGTACCGAACGTACTTCCAGCGGACCATGCATATCCTCCTCCTCGTGGTTTGTGCATGAGAGTACCACGCGGCGCACGTCACCGGATCAGTAAAAATACACCCCATCGGTATCCGGTTTTACTGATCCAGAGTTCCCGAGGTGCTCTGACCAACTGGTTTGAGGGCTATGTTTTAATGGTATCATAGGGCAAAAGAGGGGAGGGATTGCTATTTCTCAATGGCGTACCATATCGAGAATCGTCGCGGGACGGAGGACGACGGACGGCGCGGGCGTACATCTGGTGAGGGTCCTGGGGCGGGAGGACGTGCACGACTTTGACCCGTTCCTCATGCTCGACGCCTTCGACTCGTCGAACCCCGAGGACTACGTGAAGGGTTTTCCGTGGCACCCTCATCGGGGCATAGAGACCATTACCTATCTGATCGAGGGCGACATCGAGCATGGCGACAGCCTGGGAAACCACGGACGAATCCAGTCGGGAGACTGCCAGTGGATGACCGCGGGCTCGGGCATCGTCCATCAGGAGATGCCCAGGGCGAGTTCGCGGCTCTTCGGCACCCAGCTCTGGCTCAACATGCCGTCGAAGGACAAGATGGCCGCGCCCCGGTACGGCGATATCCTCGGGAAGGACATCCCCCTCCTTGACGAGGAGAAGGCCGCGGTCCGGGTCCTCTCGGGGACCTACATGGGACGGCAGGGAGCGATGACGCCCCGGCACGTGCGCCCCACGTACCTGGACGTGACGGTGCGGCCGGGCATGGAGTGGACCGTCCCGACGGATCACGGGGACACAGTCTTCGCCTATATCCTCGAGGGCGAGGGCTGCTTCGGACCCCGGCCGGAGGACTGTGTGCCGGAGAAACACGCCGTTCTGCTCTCCGATGGCGATACCTTCCGGGTGCAGGCCGAAGAGCGGGGTATCCGCTTCCTGCTTCTGGCGGCGAAGCCCTTGAAGGAGCCCATCGCGTGGGGCGGCCCCATCGTCATGAACACGAGGGAGGAGCTGAATCAGGCGTTCAGGGAGCTGGACGACGGTTCTTTCCTCAGGCATTGAAGAGGGGCGGCTCCCTCTGAGAGAGGTCCGCGGGGCTGTCGCCCCAAAGACCCCGGATGTGCTGCATTTTTTCCCTAAACAGAGTATCAGGAGGTGCGTTCCATGTCCCAGTCCGACCTTGCAGGGCACCGTCCCCCCCACGCCATGCTCGCCGACATCCCGGAGCTCGTCTCGGCCTACTACACGATCCACCCCGACGCCGGCGATCCGGGCCAGCTCGTGTCCTTCGGGACGTCGGGGCACAGGGGGTCGTCCCTCAAGGGCTCCTTCAACGAGCTGCACATCCTGGCCGTCGCCCAGGCCATCGTGGAGTACCGGGCGACCCTCGGCGTCACGGGCCCTCTCTTCGTCGGGAAGGACACCCACGCCCTCTCGGAGCCGGCCTTCCGGTCGGCCCTGGAGGTCTTCGCCGCCAACGGCGTCGAGACGGTCATCCAGGCCGGACACGGCTACACCCCCACGCCCGTCATCTCCCATGCCATCCTGTGCCGGAACAGAGGCCGGACGGGCGGTCTCGCCGACGGCGTGGTGATCACGCCGTCCCATAATCCGCCCGAGGACGGCGGCTTCAAGTACAACCCGCCGGCGGGCGGCCCGGCGGATCCCGAGATGACGAACGCCATCCAGAAGCGGGCCAACGAGATCGTCGCCGCAGGGGGCAAGGGCGTGGTCCGGATACCCTATGCCCGGGCCCTGAAGTCCCCCTGTGTCCGGGAGTACGACTACGTCCTCCCCTACGTGGACGATCTGGAGAACGTCCTCGACATGAGGGCCATAGCGGAGAGCCGCGTCTCCATCGGCGCGGACCCCATGGGCGGCTCGGGCATCGCCTACTGGGACGTCATCGCCTCGCGGTACGGCCTTGCCCTGGACGTGGTGAACCCCGTGGTGGACCCGACCTTCTCCTTCATGGCCGTGGACTGGGACGGGAAGATCCGCATGGACTGCTCGTCGCCCTGGGCCATGGCCGGCCTCGTCGGGCTGAAGGACAGGTACGACGTGGCCTTCGGCAACGACACGGACTTCGACCGGCACGGCATCGTCGTCCCCGACAGGGGGCTCATGACGCCCAACGGATACCTTGCCGTAGCGGTGGAGTACCTCTTCACCCACCGGCCAGGGTGGAGCGAATCGGCCGCCGTGGGCAAGACGCTCGTGTCGAGCTCCCTCCTCGACCGGGTGGCCCGCGATGTTGGGCGGCAGTGCGTCGAGGTTCCCGTGGGGTTCAAGTGGTTCGTTGAAGGGCTGCTGGACGGCTCCCTTGGCTTCGGTGGCGAGGAGAGCGCCGGGGCGTCCTTCCTGAGGAGGGACGGCACCGTCTGGACGACGGACAAGGACGGCATCATCATGAACCTCCTGGCGGCGGAGATCCTCGCCGTCACGGGGGAGCACCCGGGCATCCGGTACGACCGCATCACGGAGCGGCTCGGCGTGCCCTACTACGCCAGGTTCGAAGCCCAGGCGGGGTCCGAACGGAAGAGACTGCTGAAAAACCTCTCGCCCGAGGCCGTTCCGGGAGAGACCCTGGCTGGCGACGCCATCACGGCGAAACGCACCACGGCGCCGGGGAACGGGGCGCCCATCGGCGGCCTCAAGGTCGAGACCGCGAACGGCTGGTTCGCCGCCCGCCCGTCAGGCACCGAGGACGTGTACAAGATCTACGCCGAGAGCTTCATCGGTTTAGACCATCTCGCCCGAATCCAGAACGAGGCACGGGCGATGGTGGACGCCGTCTTCGAGGCGGCGGGAGTCTGAGAAGGAGGGCCGGGAGCGGGGCTGCTCCGTGAAGCGTTCCGGAGACGGCGGTTCTCACGGCATCCCGTTTCGGGTGCTCTGTGAGAGGAGATCAGATCCGGTTTTTTCCCATGGATGCGTTGCGACAACGTGCTTTGACGAGAAGGGAGAGAGTGTGATGAGAAGAGTGGCGATATGGATGGTTGCGGTGACCCTCGTGCTGGGGGGAGCGACTTTGGCCGCGGCGCACTCCGCGTCCAGCCTGGAAATGACGTATGACCGGACCGGCGGGGTACTGACCGTTGTGGCTGCTCACAAGGTCCCCAACGGCGCGGTGCACTACATCGAGGAGTACGAGGTGGCCATCGCCGACACGGAGTTCTGTTCCCTCGAAATGAAGCGACAGTTGGACAAAGAGAGATCCGTGGCGGTTTTTCATGTGGGCGACCTCGCCGCCGGCACCAAGGTATCGGTCAGGACGGAGTGCAACCGGGGCGGTGCGCTGTCGAGCACTCTGGTCGTGGAGTAAAAGGGCGCACGAAGGTCGAACCCGGCCTTCGTGGAGATAGTTGAAAGACGGGGGGAAAGAGCATGCTTTCGGACAAGGAACGGAGAGAAATTGCCCATGCCCTGGCGGCGGCCCGGCGGACGAGGGGCACCATTGCCCCCGTCTCGGAGACCCATCCCGGGGCCGATGTGGCCGATGCGTACGCCATACAGCTCCTGAACGTCGCCGACGAGCTGGCCGCGGGCAGAAGGGTGACGGGCAAGAAGATCGGCCTCACCTCGCTGGCCATGCAGAAGCTCATCAACGTGGACCAGCCGGACTACGGCCACCTTTTCGACGACATGGCCGTCGCAGACGGCGGAGCTGTCACGATGAAGAGCCTCATCGCGCCGAAGGTGGAGGGGGAGATCACCTTCGTCCTGGGGAAGGACCTCGTGGGGCCTGGCGTCACGGCGGAGCAGGCCCTGGACGCTACGGAGTACGTCGTGGCGTCCATCGAGATCGTGGACAGCCGGGTACAGGACTGGAGGATCAAGCTGGTGGACACCGTGGCGGACAACGGCTCCTCCGCGCTGTACGTCTTGGGGGGAAAGCGCGTGGACCCGCGGGGCACGGACCTGAAGGCCCTCGCCATGAAGCTCGTCAAGAACGGACAGGTCGTCAACGAGGGCGTCGGCGCCGATGTGCTGGGCGATCCATCCCTTTCCGTCGCATGGCTGGCCAACGCGCTCTCGACCTACGGCGTCGCGCTGAAGAAGGGAGAAGCGATACTGTCCGGCGCCTTGACGGCGGCCCTTCCCGCCGAGGCGGGCGACGTGTTCACCGCCTCCTTCACGGAGCTCGGCGACGTCACCGTCCGCTTCGAATAGACGGAGATCGGGCGTCGAACGGTCACGCGTCCGCCTCGGCAGTCCTTGGCCCGGCGAGGGTGAACGCAGAGAGGGTTTATCTCAGACAGAGGGGGAGGGACAGAGCGCCCTTTGATCTCACAGCGAGACAGTGCATGGTTTTACCTCTTTCTCGGGGTGACGGTGCTCCTGGCCGTACTCCCCGTCACGAAGTCGTGGGCGGTGGGCATAAGCCTGCTGCTCGGGGCGGCCGTGAGCAACACCCGCTCGGGCGCCGGTCCGGCCAACCTCGGAAGGATGCGGAAATTCACCCTGAACACAGCGGTGGTGCTCTTCGGCTTCGGCCTGAACATAGGGCAGGTGATCGCCGTGGGAGGGCAGGGTTTCTGGCAGACCGCCGTGAGCCTCGCCGTGATCGTGACGCTGGGATTCCTCCTCCTGCGGCACTTCACGCTGAACCCCACCACGCTGAAACTCATCACCTTCGGCACGTCCATCTGCGGAGGGAGCGCCATCGCCGCCGTCTCCTCGGTGATGAAGGCCAGGGACGAGGAGATCGGCGTCGCCATGGGCGTGGTCTTCCTGCTGAACACTGTGGCTCTCTTCACCTTCCCCATGCTCGTCCGCCTCACACCCCTCACCCCGGAGCAGTACGGTGTCTGGTGCGCCCTGAGCATCCACGACACGAGCTCCGTCGTGGGTGCGGCGGCAGCCCTCGGCGACGTCCCCCTCTCGACGGCCACCATCATGAAGCTCACCCGGACGCTGTGGATCACCCCCATCGTCTTCGCCCTCTCCCTCGGCAGGGGAGGGAAGGGCAAGATCTCCATCCCGATGTTCATCGTCCTCTTCATCCTCGCCTCGGCAATCGCATCGGTGCTGCCGTACCCCGTTTTCTTCAAGGCCCTCGCCTCCCTGGGCAAGGTCTTCATGGCCATGGCCCTCTACATGGTGGGCTTCGGTCTCCATCGCTCCATCGTCAAAAAGGCCGGAGCCCAGGGCATCCTCTTCGGCCTCCTCCTCTGGGCTGTTTCCATCGTTGTGGGGTACGGTCTCGCGGTGATGAGCTAGAGGACAGACAGAAAGGCAGCCAGGGTACAGAGTATAAGATACCGGTATCCTATGGCTACACCTCTGGCGTTGTTTGTCGGTCCTATACGCAAAAAAGGAACCGCGAGACCTGTGCTTAGCATACGCGTTTGTGTGACTGTTGGAGCCGGGGAATTGAAGCTCCGTCTAATGTGATGTTCCTATTACGGTCAGATAGTCAAACACTTAGAGATCAGGGGTTTGAGTCCCCTTAGCTCCACTAAACAATGAGATACGGTATATAACGAAGAGAGAACTTCACAAATCTGGTTCTGTATGTGACGCGTTGAGAAACCTGTAAGGCTGGTCAGGTCCTCAACAAGGGATTCTCTTTTTGTGTAGACAACACCACGCGCTTACGCACTATAGAGGTGTACTATACGGACAATGGTCGGCAGTGTACGAGTTCTCCTGAAGTCCATGTCTTTATGATGGAATGTTGTGAGACGAGAATAGTGTAGGACGTTACTTGGCTGAAGACACCCCAGACGAACAAGAAGGCAGAACATGTTATCCGGGCAGTTATGGAACAGTGGCACGTAAAGACGGAGTTCCAGTCTAGCGCTCACCGTAAGAATGAGTTGCGAAGGTTCGTGATCTGGTTATAACTTGGTGGAACCCCATAAAGGGATAGGGAATCTGACCTCAAGAAGAGAAATTGATCGAGTACTTTTATCCATAAAAACTGTAAACAACACTCTGGATTCTTGACATGCCAAAGAAAGAAACAAACCTGATAGACATCTCGAACCAGTCAACAAAACGTTTACACGAGTTTTTTAAAGAAACAACGAACCGTGAGGAGGCTATGGCACCTTCCTCACGTGTTATTGACAGGTGATACGTCTGATTTTATATCTGCTGTTATGTTTCGGTCAGAGTTTTTCGGGGTCTACTCCCGCGAGGTTTTCGTAAAATTTCACCACGGCACTCGAGTCTTCTCTTGGGTCAATATCTTTCCTGGCCAGTTTGAAGATCTCTTTCGCGACTGATGTTAAGAAGAGGGGGGCTTGGTTTTTTTCTCCTGCTTGCAGGCAGATGTTCATGTCCTTTACCTGGATGTCCAAGGTGCTTCGCGTCGAAAAATCCCGTTTTATGACTGACGGCATGCGGCTCATGAAGACGTTCGAGCAACCGGCGCAATTGGAAATGACCTCGAATACGCGGTTTGGGGGTATTCCTGATTTTTCGGCAAATACAACTGCCTCGGCCATAGCGACCATCTGTACTCCGAAGAGAAGTTGGTTCACTGCTTTCATGCTCTGTCCCATTCCCACTTCCTCTCCGATGAAGAAGATCTTCGACGAGAATGCTTGGAGAAGGGGAGTACAGTCTTGATAAGTTTTTTCAGGCCCGGCGACCATGAGTGTAAGCGTGCCGTCCGCTGCGCCCTTTGTCCCTCCACTGACGGGGCAGTCAAGGAGCTGCACTCCGTGTGTTTGGCACTCCTTGCCTATCGCGACGGCATCCTGGGGAGCCACGGTGGAGAGAAGAATCAACGTTTTACAGCGATTGCCTGAGAGCAGGCCTTTCGCCCCGGTTAGTACGCTGAGGCACTGTTCGTAGGTGTTCACCATCAAGAAGCAAACCTCTGCGGCGTTTCCCACGTCTAATGGAGAGGAGGCCTTCATGGTCCTTGTTTCAGGAAATGAGTCCATAGCCTCTTTCCGAACGTCGTACAGGCAAAGGTCGTAATCAGCATTTACCAGGTTTCTTGTCACGGACGATCCCATGGCACCCAGACCGATGAACCCTACGTATTTCTTGTGCTGCACGGTATCGTATTTCATTTTATCCCCACGAGCTGCTCTGCAGCTAAAAGAATGTCGTCCATGGACATGGCGTATTTTTTGTACAGATCCTCCGGTTCTCCGGACTCGCCAAAGACATCTCGTATCCCGATCCGTTTCATCCGGACGGGGCATTTTTCGCCGAGGATTTCGGCGACCGCTCCACCGAGGCCTCCGAGGATGGTATGGTCTTCCAAGGTGAGCACGCATCGGCATCGTGCCGCTGCTTCCAGTATCGTCGCTTCGTCCAGCGGCTTCAACGTATGAAAATCGTATAAGCAGGGATTAATGCCCTTTTCGCGGAGTCTCTTTGCAGCCTCAAGTCCCTTTCCGACCATCACGCCCGTCGCGAATATAGCGATGTCGTCCCCGTAGCTGCACATTGCGTTCGCCTTGCCCAACTTGAAAACATACCCTTCCGATGGATTGATGTCCGGCACCGGAGCTTTATGTACTTTGATGTAAAGAGGCCCGTGAAAGTCCACGGATGCTCTCGCAATAGCTCGTGCACAGGTCTCATCCGAGGGTTGAACGATTGTAAGGTTAGGAAAGGAGCGCATGATGGAGACATCTTCGGTGGCCATATGGGTCGCCCCATCGCTGCCAACTTGAAGACCAGCGTGGCTTGAGATGATGGTGACGTCCAGGTTCGGGTAGCAGATAAAACTACGGACCTGCTCGCAAGCTCGCATAGAAGCGAAGACGGAGTAGGAGACGACGTAGACTTTGTTGCCACAAGACGCCGCCCCCGCAGCAGCAGCCATCATACACTGTTCGGCGATACCAAGATTGTACTCTCGCCCCGGGAAGAGCGTACCGAACTCCTCCAACCCCACGGCCTTCGTATCCACGTTGAACAGAAGGAATTCATGATCCTTCGCCAGAGCGATGAGTTCTTTTCCAAGGGCAAATCGTGTTGCGAGGGGCATTATTGATCGCCTCCCCTGATGTCGGAAAGAGCTTGTTCCAATTGTTCCTTGTTAGGCGCTTTTCCGTGCCACTCCGCTACATTTTCCATGAAGGAAACGCCTTTCCCTTTCGTCGTGTGGGCTATGATCATCACTGGCCCTGCCATTTTCTTTGCCCTCTGGAAGGATGAGAGGACCTGTGTCATGTCATTTCCGTCTATTTCGAAGGCCAGCCAGCCGAAGCTCTCCCATTTTTTTGCGAGAGGTTCAATACGGTTGACCGAGTTCACCCACCCTGTGATCTGAAGTCCATTGTAGTCCACGATCCCGACGAAGTTGTTCAGTCTGTGGTTGGCCGCCGACATGGCAGTTTTCATTACTCGCCGCTTTCTGGCCTTGCGGTCGATATGCTGCGCTTGCAT
>CALCQG010000086.1 GCA_937897575.1 uncultured Synergistales bacterium
GGGGCGCCCTCGACGAGACCGTCGGAGGGGCCCTCGATCGCCTGATCGACATGAGGGAGCGCGAGGGGCGCCATCTGGCCGAGTGTGTGGCGGAGTATCTCCAGTCCTTCGAGGCCCTGCTCGGCAGGATGGCGTTGCGGTGGGAGGAGCGGCGGGACGTGGCCCTGGGGGAGCACAGGAAGAAGCTGTCCACCCTTCTGGGCGATTGCCTGACCGATTTGGACCGAAACAGGGTGGCCCAGGAGATCGCCATCCTGGCCGACAAGTGGGACATCTCCGAGGAGATCGTCCGATCGGGCGGCCACATCCGACAGTTCCGTTCCATCGCCGACGGGGCGTCCTCCGAGGGGCGGAAGCTCGACTTCCTCATCCAGGAGATGAACCGGGAAGTGAACACCATGGGGTCCAAGACCGCCGACGAGGAGTTCCGCTGGATGGTCGTGGAAGCAAAGAACCTCCTTGAGAAGATCAGGGAGCAGATTCAAAACGTGGAGTGATGACGCATGGAAGGCAGGCTTGTCCATATCGGATTCGGCAACATGGTCGTGGCGGAACGGATCGTCGCCATCATCCACCCTTCCTCGGCGCCCATCAAGCGCCTGAAGGAGGAGGCCCGGGCGGATTCCCGCCTCATCGACGCCACCCAGGGGCGGAAGACGCGGGCGATTCTCGTCACCGACAGCAACCACGTCATTCTGTCCGCCATTCAGCCCGAGACGATCGTGAACAGGTACGAAGAAAAAGGTGACGATGACGGCCCGGAGGAAGGGTAGGCTCTTCGTCCTCTCCGGGCCGAGCGGCGCCGGAAAGGGAACGGTTCGGACGAAGGCCCTCGAGGCCCTTTCGGGCGTACGGTTTTCCGTCTCCTGCACCACCCGACCTCCGCGGGAAGGGGAGCGGGACGGCGTGGACTATCGCTTCCTCTCCGACGAGGCCTTCCGGTCGTTGCTCGACCGGGGGTGTTTTCTCGAGCACGCCGACGTGCACGGGTACTGCTACGGAACCCTTAAGGGGGACGTGGAGCGTGTTCTGGCGACGGGGGAGGACATCCTCCTCGAGATCGATGTTCAGGGGGCCCTTCAGGTTCGGGCGGCCCTTCCCGAGTGCGTGCTGATCTTCGTCATGCCGCCCTCTCTGGGGGAGCTGGAGCGGCGCCTCAGAGGGCGTGGCACCGAGGAAGAGGAGCGGATCGCCCTGCGGTTGAAGAACGCCCGATGGGAGATGGAGCACTCGGGCGACTACGACTACGTGATAGAGAACGACGACGCCGAGCGGGCATCCCGCGAGCTCGCCGACATCATTCTGAGCTTCAGGACAAAGACCATCAGGGGGGATCGAACATGATTTTTTATGACCTGGATTCGCTGGAAAATGCGCAGTGCATCGACAACAAATACCTTCTCACGGCGGCTGTGGCGTCACGGGCGCGCTCGCTGAGCGAGCAGAAGGGGCGGACCCTCGAGGAGGAGAACGAGAAGTTCATCTCCCTGACGCTCGAGGAGTTCGACCGCGGTCTCATTACCGTCACCCTGGAGAGCGAGCCGGCCGATGGCGGCAAGGGGCAGGAGAAAGCACCCCATGGTGCCATGGAAAACTGACCGGAAGATCCTCCTCGCCGTAACGGGAGGAATATCGGCCTATAAGGCTCCGGATATCCTGCGGGGGCTCGTGAAGGCGGGGTGCCGGGTCGAGGTGGTGCTCACCGAGGACGCTGAGCGCTTCGTGAGCCCCATGGTGCTGTCCACCCTGGCCGGGAGGAGGGTCTGGCAGCAGAGGGACTTCCTCTCCGACGACCACGGTTGGGAGATCCCCCACATCGCCCTCGCCGACTGGGCCGACGCCATCCTCGTGGCCCCCTGCACGGCGGAGACGTTGGCGAATACGGCTCATGGACAGGGACAGAAGCTCGTCGGCGCGCTGCTCCTCGCCGCACACGCTCCCGTCTGCCTCTTTCCGGCCATGAACGTCCACATGCTCGACAACCCGGCGACGGCCGCGAACATCGCGCTGCTCCGCGAACGGGGCTATATCGTCGTCGACCCCGAATCGGGCAGCCTTGCCTGCGGCTATGAGGGCCGAGGGCGGCTCCCCTCGACGGAGGTCATCCTCGAGGAGCTCTGGAGGGCCATCAGCCCCTCCAGGCACCTCTCAGGGAAAAAGGTGCTCGTCACGGCCGGCCCTACGTGGGAGTTCCTCGACCCCGTTCGCTTCCTCAGCAACCCGAGCACCGGGAAGATGGGGTACGCCATGGCGAGGGCCGCATGGTATCGAGGGGCGGACGTCTCCCTCGTGCTCGGTCCGTCGGCATTGCACAACCTCTACGGCTTCTCGGTGGTCCCCGTGGTGTCGGCCGAGGACATGAAACGGGAGGTCCTCGCCCGGTCGGACGACATGGACGTCATCGTGAAGGCGGCGGCCGTCGGCGACTTCCGTCCCGCCAGCTATTCGGGCGAGAAGATCAAGCGGAGGGACCGGGATGTCCTCTCCATCGAACTCGAACAGAACCCCGATATCGCAGCGGCACTGGGTGAACGCAAGAGGACAGGCCAACTCCTCGTGGGCTTCGCGGCGGAAAGCCATAACCTGCTGGAGAACGCAAAGGGCAAGATCGCCAAAAAGAACCTCGACTTCATCATCGCCAACGACATCACGGCCCCCGCATCGGGCTTCGGGACGGATACCAACACCGTCCGGGTCATCGACGCCGGCGGAGCCTGCACCACGATCGAGGGCACGAAAGAGGATGTGGCGGAGGGAATCTGGGATATCCTTCTCGGCGGATGGCCCCCCTCGTCCTAAAGGAAGAGGCCCTCTTTGCCCTTCTGCGACGTCCTGCTCCCCGGCCCATGGTGGAACAGCCTGACCTATGAGCCCCCCGTCCCGGCAGAGCCGGGAGCGAGGGTGATCGTCCCCGTCGGGCGGGGCGTCCGCATCGGCGTCGTGGAGAGCGCACGGGAGACACCCCCCGACGACCGCTCCTTCTCGCTCCGGTCCATCAGGGAGTTCCCCGACGAGGGCGCCCTTCTGCCCCCCGACATGCTGGACCTCCTGCTGTGGGGCGGACGGACCTTCCTCTGCGGCGCGGGCGTGATGCTAACGGTGGTCCTTCCGCCGCAGTTTCTCGCCGATCGGGCCCCCCTTCCTCCCTTTTCGCAGCCCGTTGCCCCCTCGCAGCGGGAGTACGAGGAGACGTTCCTCTATGACTGCGACGACGAGGCTCGATGGGGGCAGCTCCGGGGTATTCTCGAACGAAGAAGCTCCTTCATCGCCCTCTTCCCCGAGCAGGCCCTGGCAAAGGCCTTCTGGAAGGATCTGCCTGCGTCCCTGAAGGAAAAAAGCATTCTCTGGCCGTCCACCGGCGGAAAAAAACTCCGGGACGCCTGGCTCTCCGTCCGGCAGGGCACGGTCGCCGGCGTCGTCGGAGGCCCTGGGGCCGTCTTCGCCCCCCTTCCTGAGGGCGGGACGATCGTCGTGGATGAGGAGAGCAGCCGGGCGCACAGCGCCTACAAATGGCCGCACGTGCACAGCAGGACCATCGCAGGGCGACGCGCACGGGTCGGAGGGGCACACCTCGTCCTGTCCGGCCGACTGCCGTCGTCCCGGATCGCCCTGCGGGACGACGTCGTCTCCCGCGACCGTCCCGCCCGGAACGACATCCGGTTTGTGGACATCCGGAAGGGCTTCGCGTCGGAGAGCCTGGGGATCTCCGGGTCCCTGTCCCTGTCCAAGGCGCTCTTCGATGAGACGAGAGCCTGCATGGACGCCAAGCGGGTGAGCCTCTGGATCCTCGACCGAAAGGGCTATGCGGGGGAGGTGGCCTGCGAGGAGTGCGGAAGCGCGGTCCTCTGTTCGCAATGCGGCTCCGTCATGGCCTGGGAGGAGAAAAAAAACCGTCTGCGATGTTCCGCCTGCGGGGCCGTCCGCCCCTTTCCGGAGGTCTGCCCCGCCTGCAGGGGCCCCCTCCTGACGGGGAAGCGCCCCGGCCTCGAGGCACTCTACGCCATCGCGCAGACCCTCGCGTCGGACGCATGCCCCGCCGTCTTCTGGGAGGACGAAAGGCCCACAGGGGAGAAAAAGAGAAGGGAGCTCGCGGGGAAGATGAGCTCCGGCGGGATCGTCGTCGGAACGCGCGGGACGCTCGCCGCCTGCGACAGCGTCGACGTCGGATTCGTCGCGTGGGTCGACGCGGACGCCGAGGCCAGGAACGTGGCCTTCCAGGCGAAATTCACCGCCTTCTCCATGATCTGGGAGTCGCTCTGGCGGGGGAGGGGCGCGAAGGACCGCGTGCTCCTTCTTCAGAGCCGGCGTCCCGGCTCGGGGTGGCAGAGGGGGGTCGCGCTGGGGTGGCCCCACTTCTGGAGAGACGAGCTCGAGGAGCGAAGGGAGTTCGGCCTGCCGCCCTTCTCCTTTCTCCTGGGCATCCGGTGTCCGTCCCTGGAGGCAAAAAGGGGTATAATGGCACGACTGGAGCAGACGGCCATCGCCCCCATGGACCCCGACGAGACGGCCCTCTCCTTCTGGGCGACCGTTCCCTCCATGGACCGCATCCGTCGCGCCCTCGCGCCATTTTTCTCCATAGGGAACTCCGGCAGAGGTTTTCCCGAGATCACCGTCTGGATCGACTAGCACGTCCGAGGAGGAGTTGCTCATGCCCATCGTCTCCATCATAGGAAGGCCGAACGTCGGAAAATCATCCCTCTTCAACAGGCTTGTTGGGAAGCGGGAGGCCATCGTGGACGACATGCCCGGGGTGACCAGGGATCGCCTGTATGGAGAGGTGGAGTGGGACGACAGAAAGTTCTTCGTGGTGGATACCGGAGGGTTCCTCGCGAAGGACGAAAACGCCTTCGTGGAGGGGATGCGCGCCCAGATTCGAACGGCTCTCGACGAAAGCGACCTCGTCCTCTTTGTCATCGACGGGCGGGAGGGGCCCACGTGGATGGACGAGGACGTGGCGGACATGCTCCGCCGGTCGGGCAAACCGGTCATCGTGGTGGCGAACAAGATCGACGACGGCATCCACGAGGACCTCATCTACCAGGCCTACTCCCTGGGATTCGAGGAGGTCATCGGCGTCAGCGCCGAGCACAAGCGAAACATCTCCGATCTTCTGTGGCTCGTCGTCGAACGTCTCCCCGAGGAGCCCGAAGGGACGATCGAAGAACAGGACATCAGCGTCGCCATCGTCGGCAAACCCAACGTGGGGAAGTCCAGCATGCTCAACGTCTTCGCGAGGGAGGAGCGGGCCCTCGTCAGCTCCATCCCCGGCACGACCAGGGACGCCATCGACACGCTCGTCGAGATCGACGGGACCCTCTTCCGCTTCATCGATACCGCCGGTATGCGGCGGAAGAGCAAGGTGGACAGCAGCGTGGAGTACTACTCCTTCGTCCGGACGCTCCAGGCCATCGACCGGTGCGACGTGGCCCTCCTCGTCATGGACGCCTCCGACCCCTTCACCGATCAGGACAAACGGCTGGCCGGAGAGATCATCGAGCGGGGCAAGGGCATTCTGCCCGTCCTCAACAAGTGGGATATCCTCGACAAAAGCACGGACCTGGGCGACACCCTGAAGAAAAAGTTCAGGGACGAGATGCCCTTCCTGTCCTATGCGTCGCTGCACTTCGCCTCGGCCCAGAACGGACGGGGCATGCACAAAATCCCCGAGTTTCTGCTGTCGATCCAGGAAAACAGAAGGAGGCGCCTGGGGACGACGCAACTGAACCGGCTTCTTCGGGACATCCTGGCTTTCGACCGATTGCCCTCGGATAGAAAAGGCAGGGCATTCAAAATATTTTACTGTACCCAGGCCGACATCGAGCCGCCCACCTTCATCTTCTTCGTGAACTATCCGAACCTTGCAACGACAGCTTTCACCCGCCATATGGAGAAGGAACTCCGAGGGCTCGCGGAGTTCGGAGGCGTTCCAATGCGAATTTTCTGGCGGAAAAAAGCGAAAAATGACGATTGACACTTGACCAGAACTGAAGAAGCTGCTAATAATAGATGCCATAGGTTTTTTTGCGTTTTGCGGCGCGTGGAAGGCACGGGGAGCACACCACACATTCAGAGGAGGTAGTACGCATGACCAAGGCAGAACTGGTGACCCAAGTTGCAAAAGAGACCGGAATGAACAAGAAGAACTCCGGCGAGGCTGTCAAGGCGATCTTCGCGGCAATCGAGGGAGCCCTTGCAAAAGGGGACAAGGTTCAGCTCGTTGGGTTCGGGACCTTCGAAGTTCGGAAGCGGGCAGCCCGCGAGGGGCGCAACCCCCAGGATCCGAAAAAGGTCATCAAGATTCCCGCCAAGAAAGTCCCCGTCTTCAGACCCGGCAAAGCCCTCAAGGACAGAGTCGCAAAGGCGAAATAGCGCAATCGAACCCTGTGCACGATCAAAAAGGCTCTTCCGAACGTTCGGAGGAGCCTTTTCTATTGTCCCCTCGCTCTCATAAGCTCCCAGAGCGCCAACCACTGCTCGCCCGTGAGCTCCTCGGCCCTCGCATTGCCATCAACGCGCGCGCCCTCCAGCATACCCTCCCAGGGCAGGGTCGGCCATCGCCTCCTCATGTTGTTCAGCAGCTTCTTCCGCCGCTGTGAGAAGGCCTCCCGGAGCATCTCCCGCCACACGCCGTCCCTGGGAAGAGCTCCGTATCGCCCCGACAGCGCGATCTCAATGACCCGCGACTCCACCTTCGCAACGGGACGGAAGGCCGTCGGGGGGACCTTCAGGACCGAACGGGACGTGCCCATGATCTCGAGCGTCACGCCGAGGGGGTATCGCTCCTTCGTCCTGGAGGGGGCGATGATGCGGTCCGCCGCCTCCTTCTGGACCATGAGGAGATAGTAACCCGTCCCCGGCAGCTCCTCGAGCAGGCGCCACAGGAGGGGCGTCGTGATGTTGTAGGGGATGTTGGCCACGACCTTGGTCGGACGAGGGTCCAGAGCGCCGAGGGCAATCTTCAGCACATCGCCCCAGAGGATGGTCACCCTGCCCGGGAAAGCCGCCTCCAACGGCGCGAGGAAGGGCTCCAGCCTCCTGTCGATCTCCACGGAATGGACGTGGCGACAGCCGGAGGAGAGCAGGGCCTTCGTCAACACACCCTGGCCGGCTCCCACCTCGAGCACTGAGTCCGAGGGCTCGAGCGCGGCACGACGAACGATCCCGTCCAGGATACGTTCATCCCTGAGAAAGTTTTGCCCCAGCCGCTTCTTGTTCCGGAACTCCGGCGAAGACTGCACGCTTTCAACCCCCTTTCCCCGATGGAGCAGACTCTGCCGTCATAAAAAGCGGAGGCTGAAAACAGCCTCCGCTCATGTCTCTGGTCGGGACGAGAGGATTCGAACCTCCGACCACCTGCACCCCATGCAGGTACGCTAACCAGACTGCGCTACGTCCCGATTGTGCGGGATATTGTACCTTTTCCCGCAGCAGAGGTCAAGGGATACCCGTACCTCCGCTACGCCTTCGCCTCGACGGGCTCCTTCCCCATCTCGGCGAGCTGCCTGTAGGCCTCGTACCGCTGCTTCGCATCCTTCTCGGCCTTGGCGAAGAGCTCCTCAGCCTGCTCGGGGAAGGTCTTCGTGAGCGCGGCATACCGGACCTCGCTCATCAAGAAGTCCCTGAAGCTCGCCTTCGGCTCCTTCGAATCGAGGATGAAGGGGTTCTTCCCCTCCTCGATCAGATCGGGGTTGTACCGATAGAGGTGCCAGTAGCCGGCCTCCACGGCCTTTTTCGTCTGTTCCTGGGTCTTGCCCATTCCCGTCTCGATGCCGTGGTTGATGCAGGGGGAGTAGGCGATCACGAGAGAGGGTCCCTTGTATGCCTCGGCCTCCTTGAGGGCCTTCATGAGCTGGTTTTTGTCCGCGCCCATGCCGACCTGCGCCACGTAGATGTAGCCGTAGGTCATGGCGATGCGGCCGAGGTCCTTCTTCTTGACCTTCTTGCCCGAGGCGGCGAACTTGGCGATGGCCGCCGTCGGGGTGGACTTCGAGGACTGGCCGCCTGTGTTGGAGTAGACCTCCGTGTCGAAGACGAGGACGTTCACATCCTCGCCGGAGGCGAGAACGTGGTCGAGGCCTCCGAAGCCGATATCATAGGCCCAGCCGTCGCCGCCGAAGATCCAGACGGATTTCTTCACGAGGTAGTCTTTGTTCCGCCGGATCTCCTCGACGAGCCCCTCGACCTCGGGAGCCACCTTTTGGCCGAGCACCGCCAGGACCTTCTTCGCGGCGACCTTCGATTTTTCGCCATCCTCCCTGGACTCCAGCCACTCGGTGAAGGCGGCCTTCATGTCCTCGGGGATATCCTTGGTCAGCAGCTCGTTCATGGCGTCCACGATGTACTGGACGCTCGTGTCGATGGAGAGCTTCATGCCGTAGCCGTACTCCGCGTTGTCCTCGAAGAGGGAGTTCCCCCATGCAGGACCGTGCCCCTCGGCGTTCTTCGTATAGGGCATGCTGGGAGCGGAAGCGCCCCAGATGGAGGAGCAGCCCGTGGCGTTGGCGATGACCATGCGGTCTCCGAACATCTGGGTCACCAGTTTGGCGTAGGGGGTCTCCCCGCACCCGGCACAGGCTCCCGAGAACTCCAGGAGCGGCTGGGAGAACTGGCTCCCCTTGACGGTGAATTTGTTCGTCGCGCCCGATTTGTCCGAGACCTTCACGGCGTAGTCCCAGTTGCAGATCTCCTTCTCCTGAGACGCGAGCGGTTTCATCTCAAGGGCGCTCACGGGGCAGATGTCGGCGCAGTTGCCGCAGCCGAGGCAGTCGAGGGGGTCCACCTGGATCTTGAACGTGTGCCCCGGGAACTCCTTGCCCTTCATCGCCACGTCGCCGAAGCCTTCGGGCGCACCGGCGCGCTCCTTCTCGTCGAGCACCACGGGGCGGATGGTGGCATGCGGGCAGACCATGGCGCACTGGTTGCACTGGATGCACTTGACGCCGTCCCACTCGGGCACGTTGACGGCCACGCCCCTCTTCTCATAGGCGCTGGTCCCCGAGGGGAAGTGCCCGTCCTCCCTGCCGACGAAGGCGCTCACCGGGAGGTCGTCGCCCTTCTGGGCGTTGATGGGCATGCATACGTCCCTGATGAAAGCAGGGATCTCCTCGGGCAGGCCGCACACGAGGACCGGGTCCGTCGTGGAGGTCGCCCAGGCTGCCGGGACGGTGATCTTCTTCAGCGCCGCTATGCCCTCATCCACGGCCTTGTAGTTCATCTCGAGGATTTTCTCGCCCTTCTTGCCGTAGGTGTGGTCGATGGCGTCCTTCATGTACTTCACCGCGTCGTCCAGAGGGATCACGTTGGACAGCTTGAAGAAGGCCGACTGCATGATCATGTTCGTCCTGTTGCCGAGGCCGATGTTCTCGGCGATGTCCGTGGCGTTGATCACGTAGAAGCTGATGTCGTTCTTCGCCAGGAACTGCTTCATCTTGGCCGGGAGGTTCTTCTCCAGCTCCTCCTCGGAGGTCCACTGGGTGTTGAGCAGGAACGTCCCGTTCTTCTTCAGCCCGGCGAGGACGTCGTACTGGTGGACGTACTCCTGCTTGTGGCATGCGATGAAGTCGGCCGAGTCGATGAGGTACGTGGACTTGATGGGCTTCTTTCCGAAGCGAAGGTGCGAGACCGTGATGCCGCCGGACTTTTTGGAGTCGTAGGAGAAATAGCCCTGGGCGTAGAGGTCCGTCTCGTCGCCAATGATCTTGATGGAGTTCTTGTTGGCCCCCACCGTGCCGTCGGAGCCGAGGCCCCAGAACTTGCAGCGGATGGTCCCCTCCGGGGCGGTCACTATGGGCTCTCCCACGGGAAGGGACGTATGGGTCACGTCGTCCACGATGCTGATCGTGAAACCATTTTTCGGCTCCTTCAGCTTCAGGTTCTCGAACACCGAGTTGATGTGCGTGGGCGTCGTGTCCTTGGATCCGAGTCCGTAGCGGCCGCCGACGATAACCGGCCGGTCCTTCTGGTCCTGGAAGAGGGCACAGACATCCTTGTAGAGGGGCTCGCCGAGGGCGCCGGCCTCTTTGCAGCGGTCGAGCACGGCGATTCGCTTCACGCTCTTCGGCAGCGCCTTGAAGAAGTACTTCGCCGAGAAGGGCCTGTAGAGATGAACCTCCAGGACGCCCGTCTTCCCGCCCCTGGCGTTCAGATAGTCCACGGTCTCCTCGATGGTCTGGCACACGGAGCCCATCGCGACGATCACATGCTCCGCATCGGGGGCGCCGTAGTAGTTGAAGGGGTGGTACTCACGGCCCGTCAGCTTCTTGATCTCCTGCATGTACTCCTCAACGAGGTCGGGGATGCCCTCGTAGAACGTGTTGGCAGCCTCTTTGGCCTGGAAGAAGATGTCGGGGTTCTGGGCCGTCCCCTTCTGATAGGGGTGCTCCGGGTTGAGGGCCCTCGCCTTGAACTTCGCTATGGCGTCGTAGTCGACGAGCTTGGCGAGGTCGTCGTACTCCAAGACCTCTATCTTCTGAATCTCATGGGATGTCCTGAAGCCGTCGAAGAAGTTCACGAAGGGGATGCTTCCCTTGATGGCCGTGAGATGGGCCACGGCCGTGAGGTCCATGACCTCCTGGACGCTCGCCGAGGCGAGGAAGGCGAACCCCGTCCCGCGGCAGGCCATGACGTCGCTGTGGTCGCCGAAGATGGAGAGGGCGTGGCCGGCGACAGCTCGTGCGGTGACGTCAAACACGCCCGGCAGCAGCTCGCCTGATATCTTGTACATGTTCGGCATCATGAGGAGCAGTCCCTGGGAGGCAGTGAACGTCGTCGCAAGAGACCCGGCGGACAGCGCGCCGTGGACGGCGCCAGCGGCGCCCGCCTCGGACTGCAGCTCCGTCACCCGGACCGGCTTGCCGAAGATGTTCTTCAGCCCGTGGGATGCCCACTCGTCCACCACCTCCGGCATCGTGGACGACGGCGTAATGGGGTAGATGGCAGCGACCTCCGTGAAGGCGTAGGAGACGTGGGCCGCGGCGGTGTTGCCATCCATCGTTTTCCAATTTTTCTTCATACAGGTATCCCTCCGTTATTTTCAGGGGCACACCCCTGATATGTTATTGGCGATGCACGTGAATCGACGGGTTTTCAACCGCCTATTTATTGTACAGTATAAGAGAAAAAATGAACATGGCGAATGCCCCGATCATCTCCGGCGGAGGGGGCGATACGTTCTTTTCGGAGCGTCACACCTGTCCAGTCGTGACCCGGGGCTGATATAATGCCTGATGGTTCCCATCCGTTCCGGGAGGTGCATTTCACCGTGAGGCCAATAGAGGATATTCTGATTCTGCCCGAACGGGAGCCCTGGCCACTCCTCCTTCGAAAATCCGGAAAGGCGGGTGGAGTTTTTCTGGAGATCGGCTTCGGAAACGGAGAGTACCTCGTCCACCTCGCCGGGAAGAGACCGGGTGAGACCTTTTGGGGGGCGGAGATGTCCAGAGCCTGCGTGCTGAGGGCCATGAAGCGGGTCCAGCAGGCGGGGCTCGACAACGTCTTCCTCCTCTGCGGGGACGCCCGATTTTTTCTCGCCGAGTGCTTCGAGCAGGGGGCCCTGGACGGCATATACATGAACTTTCCCTGCCCTTGGCCTAAACGCCGCCACTCCAAGCGACGGGTCTCCGCCGGAGGCTTTGCCGACGAACTGGCCAGGAATCTGAAGCCCGGCGGTTTTTTCGAGCTTGTCACGGACGAGGAGTGGTACGGGCGGGAGGTCGAGCTCGCCCTCTCCGACCATCCGGCCCTCGTGAAGGAGCGGTGGGCCGTGAATCCGCCCAGGAGCGCAACGACGAAGTACGAGCGGCGGTGGAAGGCCCTCGGGAAAGATATCTATCTCTTCAGGACGATCAGGCGGGGGTGGTGTCCCGACTGTGAACCGCCGACACCGAAGGAGGAGGAACCCATGCATGAAGTAGTACCGCGGGGCGATTCGGCTGCAGACGCTTTGAGAGCCCTGTACGGACAGGGCGGCGGCTCCGGCGAGACCATCTGGATATACAAAAAAACCTTCAGCTCCGGGGACGGGCTCCATCTCATCGAGGTGGTGACCTCCGATGACGGATTCGAGCAGAAGTTCTTCCTCCAGGTCGTCGAACGGGCGTCGAATTGCCTTGTGAAGATCCCCCCCCACTCGGTTCCCTTCCGGACGAAGTCCGTGAAGGGGGCTCTCCGGGCCCTGGCGGACCATCTGAAAAGCGGAGCCTCGTCCGGTGGAGACGGGGCCGTGGAGCCCCCGGCATGAAAGACGTCCGCCCCACCTCGGGGAAGGTCCTTCAGGCCCTCTTCAATATTCTGGGGAGTATGGAGGGGCGATCCTTTCTCGACCTCTTTTCCGGAACGGGGCGCGTTGCGATGGAGGCGCTGAAGAGAGGGGCGTGTCCTGTGACGGCCGTGGAGCTCGTGCCGTCGCGAGGACGCACCGTCCACTCTCTGCTCTCGCCCTATCGGGACGCCGCCGTCCTCACCATGGACGTCCGAAGAGCCATTGACTGGCTTTGCCGAAAAGGCTCCAGCTTCGACGTGGTCTTCGCCGACCCCCCCTACGGCGCCCGATGGACGTCCGAGATCGGAGCGCTGCTGTTCCCTCCTGAAAAGAACGGTATAATTGCTCCGGGCGGCATCGCTGTCGTGGAACATGCCCGGCGGGAGACGATCCCGCCGGGTGCAGGGTACGCCCTAATCGACCGCCGGGAGTACGGGGACACGGTGCTCACGTTTCTCTCGGCCGCGAGGGGAGAGGAAGGATCATGAGACAACCCATACAGGCCGTATACCCCGGCTCGTTCGACCCCATCACCAACGGACACGTCTACATTGCCGAACGGGCCGCGGGGCTCTTCGACAGGGTAGTGGTCAGCATCCTGCTCAACCCCCAGAAGAAGGCGGCCTTCACCGTGGAGGAGAGGAAGGCCATGGCACGGGAGGCCCTCATCCACCTGCCGAACGTGGAGATCGCCTCTTTCTCCGGCCTGCTTGTGGACTTCCTCCGACAGGAGAAGAGCAGGATCATCATCCGCGGGCTGAGAGCCCTCTCGGACTTCGAGTACGAATTTCAGCTCGCCCTCATGAACAGACAGCTCGCGCCCGATATCGAGACGCTCTTCATCGTGACGGAGGCCCGGTACTCCTACCTCTCGAGTCACGCCGTCAAGGAGATCTATCAGTTCGGAGGGGCGGTCCACGAGATGGTCCCCCCGGGCGTGTACCGGCGTCTCAGGGAGCGCTTCCCCCTGCCTCGGGACCTGGCGCCATAAAGGGCGAACGCCGCAGCTCCGAACCGGGCGGAACGTTCTCCGCGAGGCTCTCCCAGAGGATGGTGGCCGTGCGCTCGATGGACGCGATCCGTCCGGTTTGCCCGCGGACGGAGAGGGGGAGCTTCCCGAACAGAGGGAGCGTGGCGGACGTTCTCATGGTACGCAGCATCGCCCGTCCCGCCTCGTCCGCAGCAAGAACACGGATGTACGCCACGCCGGAGCGCTGAAGTTCGAGGTTCTCCCTCTGCGACACGCCGAGCAGGAAGTGCAGCACCTGCCGACGGATTCGTCCTTTTGTGTACCGGCTTGTGGCGCAGCGGGCGAGGAAGTCCTCCCAGGTCCCGCTCGAGAAGGCAAAGCGAAGGAGGCGGTTCTCCATCCCCTCCGTCATGCCGGAGGACAGCGCCAACTCCTCCCGACGCACCCTCGCCAGGGCGCTCCGTGCGATCCTCCAGAGGGTGTCGTCCGAGCGCACGACAGCCCCCTGTTCGATACAACGCCGCAGGACAAGTGCCGTGCTCGCGGGCAATTTTTTTTCAGCTTCCGAGTGCCGCCCGTCCCTGCAGGCGTTTCGGATGGCCGAAGCGGAGGGCAGAGGGAGGTCCAGCCCATCGTCGTCGTGGAGTGCCCCGACCCGCTGTACGGGCATGCACGTCAGATCGTACCCCTTCCTCGCGATTCGCTCCATATAGGACAGGGCGAGCAGGTTGTTCGGGGTGGAGATGAATTCGCCGTACTCCGGCCGGATATCCGAAAGGGCCTGGGCACGGGACCGGACGTAGGAGAGTCCGCTTGCCAGCTTTTCTTTCAGGGCCTCCTTGAAACTGGGCGGCTCGTGCACTAGAATATCAAGAATTGGGGCTACAGGAAAATCGGGGTCTTCCATCCCGAAGGATATGGATGAGACGAGCCCCGTCGCCTCGAGGATGTCGACGGACGAGGCGGCGAAAATTCCTGCGTTCTGGCACGAGAAAAAAGCGGGCAGCTCGAGCACCAGATTCGCGCCGGCGTTGACTGCCGTCTCCGCGCGATCCCATTTGCTGAGCAGCGCTGCGTCGCCGCGCTGGGTACAGTAGGAGGAGAGCACGACGACGACGTTTGCGCCTTCCGCTCTCTCCCTCGCCGCCCTGATATGATGGACGTGGCCCAGATGGAGCGGGTTATATTCGGCAACGATACCGACGTTGGTTCTATATATTCTGACCGACACCTTCCTGATGGAGTGCCTGTAACAATAATCCACAGGGCGAGGACGGTCAAGACGAGAGGATGGGGTATAGGCGATGAAAGTTCTGGTCATCAACTGCGGCAGTTCTTCTCTCAAGTACCAGCTGTTCGAGATGGACAACGAGTCCGTTCTCGCAAAGGGGCTCGTGGAGCGGATCGGGATCGCTGGTTCCCGGATCAAGCACACGAAGACAGGTATGGACCCGGTGGTCAAGGAGACGGACATCCCCGACCACAATGTCGCCTTCAAAGAGGTCACGACCATGCTGCTCGATGATCGGTACGGAGTGATCAAGAGCCTTGGCGAGCTCGCGGCCGTCGGCCATCGGGTGGTCCATGCGGGAGAAAAGTACGCAGGATCGGTCCTGGTCACCAAGGACGTCATCGACGCCCTCACGGAGTGCATCCCCCTGGCTCCTCTGCACAACCCCGCCAACCTCATGGGGATCAACGCCGTGACGGAAGCGCTCCCCGACATCCCTCAGGTCGGCGTCTTCGACACGGCCTTCCACCAGACCATGCCGAGCCACGCCTATATCTACGGCATCCCCTACGAGTACTACGAGAAGTACAAGATCCGGCGCTACGGCTTCCATGGGACGAGCCACCTGTACGTCTCGAACAGGGCGGCCGAGATGCTTGGGAAACCCATCGAATCGCTGAAGATCATCACCTGCCATATGGGCAACGGAAGCTCCATCACGGCCGTTCAGGGAGGAAAATCCGTCGACACGACCCTCGGGTTCGGCACCACCCCCGGCGTGATCATGGGGACGCGCAGCGGCGATCTGGACCCCGTGATAATCCCCTATCTGATGCAGCAGGAGGGGTTCGACACAAAAAGCATCAGCGATCTGCTCAACAAGAAGAGCGGTCTGCTCGGGATATCGGGCGTGAGCAGCGACCTCCGGGACGTCGAGGAGGCGTCGGAGAAGGGCAACAGCCGCGCCCAGCTCGCGGAGAGCATCCTGTACTACGGCGTCAAAAAATACATCGGCGCCTACGCGGCGGCCATGGGGGGCGTCGACGCGATCGTCTTCACCGCGGGGATCGGCGAGAACTGCCCCAAGGGGCGGGAGACAATCTGCTCCGGGCTCGAATTCATGGGTGTCAAACTGGACAGGGAGAAGAACGCCACGCGCGGAAAGGACCGCTTCATCAACGCCGACGACAGCGCGGTGAAGGTGTTGGTCATCCCCACAGACGAGGAGCTCGTGATCGCCAGAGACACAAAGCGGATCACGCTCGAAGGCTGAGCGGAGACGGAGAGGACTGTCCGGTATCCATGACGGGCAAACCCGTTGACTGTTCGTTCGAGATCGAGGTCCCCGTTTACGGGGACATACACAGCTCATCCTCCCACACGTGGACCTGTGCCATTCGGGAGGAGATCGTCTATGCCGGGCAGGTCTTCCGCTTCTCGAAACCCCTGACGGTGGAGGCTCATGCCCTCTGGAGCGAATCGGACCTCTCCGTCTCCCTGAAGGTGTCCTCGACGGTGACGACACCCTGTTCCCGCTGCCTCGAGCCGACGGATATTGAAATTTCGTCGGATTTCATGTATCGTTACACTTTGCAGGGGAAACGGCCCTCTTCGGAGGACGATTCCGAAGAGCGCGACCATCGACTGGTTCCCGTGAGTGCGTGGAGAAGCCATCTCGACGTATCGGACCAGGTCTGGGAGACGCTCATGCTCTCGCTTCCACTGCGGGTGCTCTGTTCCTCGGAGTGCCGGGGGCTTTGTCACGTATGCGGCCGACCTCTTGCCGACGGCCCCTGTGGATGTCCGACCGCCGACGGCGATCTGAAGCTGGCCGATCTCTTCCCCGAGGCACACGAAGAGATCGCGGACGACGCCGTGGAGAATGAGAAAAGGGAGAGGAGGGGAAGATAGGATGGCAGTTCCGAAGAGGAAACAATCGCACGCTCGCACCCATACACGAAAGTCCGAATGGCAGAACGGCCTCTCCGCACCGGGACGCACCACATGTCCCCATTGCGGGGAGACGATCATGAACTACTGCGCATGTGCCGCATGCGGCCATTATCGGGGCAGAAAAGTGATGGCCGGCGCAGCGGAGAAAAAAGAAGAGGAATAAGACCCGTCGGAACGGGCGGAGCAGGGGAGGATCTCCCTGCTCCGCTTTTTTCATACCGACGTCCTTGACCGTCGGGCCAGGAGACAGTATACTTACCGAAATTAGTAGCAGGTCTTAAGAGTTAGTCTTAAAGATGATGAGGATGTCCATGCGCTCACAGAAAAAGACAAGACAGGAGAAGCTCCTCAAACTCATAGCTCAGAACCCTCTGGCCACGGACGAGCAGTTGGCGGACCGTCTCTCCGTCAGCGTCAGCACGATCCGGCTGGACAGGGCTGTCTTGGGCCTGCCCGAGCTCAGGGAGCGAATGAAGTCCATGGCCCAGAAGGCCACGAGCAGGCTCCGCTCCCTGAAGCAGGAGGAGATCGTCGGCGACCTTCTCGAGCTCGAGCCGAACAGGTGGTCCCTCTCCATACTGGCGACGAGGCGGGACATGGCCTTTCGCGACACGAACATGGTATGCGACCATTACATCTACGCGCAGGCCAGCTCCCTGGCCATTGCGGTCGTGGAGGCGGACCTCGTCCTCGTGGAGTCCATGAGGGGCAAGTACAAGGGGCACGCTCAGGTGGGCGACTCTCTCGTGGCGCGGGCAAAAGTGGGCGTCCACAAGGACGACAAGTACATCGTCAGCGTGCGGACGAAGGTGGGGGAGCGAGAGATTTTCGTGGGGCGTTTCATCACCGCGGCCATCCCACCGAACGCCGAGGACGGCCACCGGGAGGAGAACCTATGATCCTCGCGCTCGACGCCATGGGCGGCGACCACGCCCCCGACGAAATATGCAGAGGCGCGATCGCGGCGTGCACCGAGCACTCCGATCTCGAACTGATCCTCGTCGGCGTGGAGTCCAAAATCCGGCCGCTTATCGAGGAGAGCCCCGACGCCGTCTTCAGACGCCTGTCCGTCGTCCATGCGGAGGAGCAGATATCCATGGACGAGCACCCAAGCGTCGCCATACGGCGAAAACGGCATTCGAGCCTCCGCGTGGCCATGGAGCTCGTACGAAGCGGCGAGGCCTCCGGGTGCGTCTCCGCCGGCAACACGGGAGCGATCGTCGCGGGCGGCGTCCTCGTCGTCAGCCGCATCCCCGGGATCGACAGACCGGCCTTCGGCGTCGGGCTCCCCACCCTCGACAGGCACACCTTTTTGCTCGACGTGGGGGCCACCGTGCGGAGCAAGCCGCTCAACCTCTTCCAGTTCGCCCATATGGGCAATCTCTACTCGCGGCACATCCTG
>CALCQG010000087.1 GCA_937897575.1 uncultured Synergistales bacterium
TGCGGACTATGCCGGGAAGATCCGGGAGCTGTACCCGGTGTGCGTGGCGTCCGCCGACAATTTCTGGGGATATTTCGCCGGGCTCTACCGCGGCAGGTGGGGAGCATGGGCGACTGATCCGGGGTATTTTGACAAGCTGGCCGAGATGGCCGTGAGGCTGGCGCCGGAGTTGCTCGGGAAAGGCTGGCGAGGCAGGATATATCTCGCCTTTGAGCTGGCAGAACAGCGGGACACACTGACGCCGGAGCAGGGGAAGACTATTCTAAAACTGATGAAAAAGGTGAACGAAGAATGAAGTTCATTATAGATTGCGGCCACGGAGGAACTGATCCTGGTGCCATCGGGCCGACCGGGCTGAAGGAGGCGGACGTCACCCTCGCCATCGGTAAGGTTCTTGAGTCAATCTCCAAGATGGTCGGACATACTCCCGTTATGACACGGACCAGTGACGAGTACGTGTCACTCAAAGATCGGGCAAAGTTCGCCAACACGCAGGGGGGGAAGTGCTTCGTCTCCATTCACTGCAATTCCTTCACATCTCCAGTCCCGGCAGGTTTTGAGATATGGACCTCTCGGGGACAGAATACCTCCGACACACTCGCCTCGTCCATCACGCACCAGTGGTCAAAAGCTTTCCCTGATCACCTGATCCGCGCCGACTGGTCCGACGGCGACGTGGACAAGGAGTCCGGGTTCTATGTCCTGAAGCACACGGCCATGCCCGCTGTACTGCTTGAGACGGCGTTTATTTCAAACCCGAAGTGGGAGACCTGGCTCAGAGAGAAAGGGAACCTTAAGAAGATAGCTGAAGTCATTCTTGATGGCCTCGAAGCGTGGGGAGGGAAGTAGATGACGCCGGAAAAACAGGAAGAACTCCTTATCAATGTGGATAAAAATGTTAACCTCCTGCTTGAGAGGCACACCGTCAGGGACAGACTCTGTGAGGCGCGGCTTATTATGATAAATGATCTCACGAACCGGGTAGATGTCGTGGAAGATTTTATCGATAAAGAGAAAAACTATCGGAAACTTGTTGTTAGCCTGTTAATCGGACTTGGAGCCCTTATAACATGGGGCATGAATTTATTCCCGAAGCTAACTGACCTGTTAGGTAAAGGGGCATGATTGTTCATCCTGTCACTCTCGGGGAAGAGGTAGAATCAGCCGAGATTTTACCCCTGAGCGATTTTCACATCGGCGACCCTGGCTTCAATGAAAGAGCACTGAAAGATTATCTCGCCTATATTCTCGGAGGAGAGAATCGTTTTATCCTCCTCAACGGCGACATCCTCAACAACGCCACAAAAGCCAGCGTCAGCGACATCTACGCTGAGACCATGCAGCCCCGCCGCCAGATTGAGCACGCCGCAGACCTGCTCGCCCCCGTCGCTGACAGGATACTCGGAATCGTGAGCGGAAATCACGAACGTCGCACGGACAAGGAGTCAGGTATTTCACCAGTTGAGATTCTGGCGGAGAAACTGAACGTGCCGTATTTCGGGATTGAGGCCTTGCTGAAAATTCGCTTGGGCAAAAATATCCACTGGCGGCAGACCTATTACACCCTCTATGCCACTCATGGTTGGGGCGGCGGGCGTTTACGCGGGGGGAAGGTAAACAATTTGGAGCGGTTAAAAAACATCGTGCTGTGCGACGTGTACGTTATGGCGCACACTCATGGGCAGGTCAGCTTCCCAAGCGTCATATATGTGCCGGAGACTAAAAACGACGCGGTGACGGAGCGAGTCATGTGGTTTATAAACTCCGGTTCATTCCTTGATCGTGGCGAGGGGTACGCCGCAGCGAAGGGGTATGAGCCGCAGGTCCTCGGCTGCCCGATAATAGAGCTGTCGGGGAAGGGAAGAAAGATAACCGTCATCCAGGGGAGGGTGTAATGAATATTTCAGAATGGCCTATCAGGAAGCCCCTCGCAATCTTCGCGGCGCTGCTGGTCGGGATATCTGTGGGGTGTTGTCTTTATAGGGGTTCAGACTTGCCGGACAATCTCACGACATTGATACAGTGGTTCGGAGGGCTGACGATATTGGCCTACTATACGTCCTCGACCACGGAGGCCGTGAAGGGGGTGACTGCTTATGAGTCAAATTATACCGGAGCAGAGCGGGAGTATATGGAAAATGATGCTGCTGGCGGGAGCGATTACCCTGATACTGGGCGGAACGATGGCTTATATGAATCGTCCAGTACCGTTACCTCCACAGTCACAGCAGACGGACGCCGATTTGCAAGCGATCCCCGAGGCTTTATTGGAAAGTATCCGAAGGGTAGAAAACATCTCAGATAAAGTACGGAAGGAGGTGACCTCAATCCGTGAGAGCGCAAAGAAAGAAGTATCTGCTCTGCCTCCTGACGGTGTGGCTGATGGTCTCAATGGCGAGCTCGCCCGCTTCCGCGGCGTGGAAGTACGTACCGGAAGGTTGGACAACCCCTGACGCTGGCTACTTCGGCACGGAGCAGGACGGGCGGGATACCCTCGAGGCTCTCCGGACGTACCGCGAGGAAGCCACAGCATGGGAAGCGGCCTACAACGCCCTGAAGGCGGAGTTCGATACTCTCCGGGCGGAGCTTGACATGAAGTTTGCAGCACTTGAGAAGAGCCTCGATAAGGAGAGGGAGGCTTGGAAGGGGGAGATCCGGAAGGCGAAAGGCCCCGGCTTCGGAATTTTCGCCGGTTATGGGTTCGATTCCCACGGGGATGGAAATTTTGTGATCGGTGCGGGAATCGTGTGGAAGATATTTTGAAACATGCCCCTAAAATGCCCCAAGTTGAACGATATTGAGGCAAGAGGTATAAAGTGTCGGCTGAAAGGAAAAAATGCAACTGGGCGCGAGTTAGACGGCAAAAATGAGGAGAGGGAGCCTTTAGGGCTCCCTCTTTTTTTGTTCCATGGCTTTTCGCCGAATCTCCACGCTCTCCGCGTCGATCTGCCAATCCCTCCCGAATTTCTCCGCCTGTAAAATCCCTGCTTTTATCATGTGCCGCACCCTCTGGGGTGTTACCCCCAGAAGGGCGGCGGCGGTTTTGACGGTGATTTTAGTGGACAATGGGGCACTCCGGTTTGAATCCGGGATCTTTCCATCCCTCCACCTTACGCTTCTCAAGGTCTTCCTGATAAGCCTTGTCCGCGGCGTGGAGCTTCCACCCAAACTCAAGCTGCCCCCATGCCCCCTGATAGGCTGCGTCCATCTCCGCTGTGGTCTCGAAGGCGGGAAAGGCGGGACGGGTGGCGTTTGCGGCGGCCTGCAGAAACTCCTGGTAGTTCAGCCCCAGCCACTCCTGGGGATTCTCGCACTCGGTGAGGACCACCTCCATCCACGTTGCGCCTGCGTCCTGCGCCTCCACCTGTACATCCTCTTCACCGAACGCCTCATCCAGGGCGGCGTTGACAACCGCCGCATCATCCTCAAGATCGTGGCCGCCTACCGAGTACAGAACCTCGTTAACCGCATCGCTGCCGTGCTCTTCCTTGAGTTCGTCAATGCGATAGACGAGCTCCTGCTGATCGGAGATTACCTGATTCCACCAGCCAAACGCCTGTGCTGTGACCTCAAAAACATCATCCTCGTGGTTGTAGACGAAATCCTTGTTCTCGAAACCGCCGCCGTTACCAACAAAATCCTGCACGAAATCCACTCCACTGTCGGGATCAATAAGCCTTAGCGTCTTAACCTCGCCTGTCTCGATAACCTTCACCTGCATCATTTTTTGTCTCCTCCTCCCGGGCCTTGCCCGTCGATCTGAGAATAGTATATCTCATTTATTGCGCTAGGGAAATAGGCCTTAGGGCCCATTTATTCGTTTTGGTTCGGTTCCGCACAGGAGGCAAAGCAGTAGGCAAATTGACAGAACGCCCTGCAATTACTGGCCCTTCGATTCCCCCCGGCTCCACCAACTACATAAAGCCGCAGACTGGGAACAAACTCCAGCCTGCGGCTTTTTTGTGTATTAAGCAGAAGAGCCGGGGACGAGGACTTTGCCTTGCAGCAAGATCTCGGACTCTACTCTTAATCGCTCAGTTCGAGGGTTTTCGGAGGGGTTTTTGTGAAAATCTTTGTCTCGTCACCACTATTTTGACGATAGACAGGCGAAAGCAGTCGACCTCGGTTTTATCGACGCCTGTGGCGGCGCTAAAATGGAATAGAAGAGCCTCCTGTCCAGAGGTTAGCCATTTCTTTCGGGGTCTCGCTGGACACAGTGTGCCGTAAGCGTTTATGGACGTTCTATAATAATCGCCATGGTGGCTTGCATGATGAACAACGTGTTACTGCGAGGAGTAAGCTTGACAAATTCATCGAAAGTGGTAGGATAACTTGCATAATATTCGGCAAGGAATCATACTAAAAATGACGAATTTGGCAAGGAGTGAGGCCATGCAGGAATTTCTTTCCCCAAAGCATCAATTACTACTAATACAATGTCTCTTGGTTTCTTGCAGAGAAGTGGAGCGCCTTGCACTTAGTCAAGAAGGCAGCAAACGCGATAGGTACTGGGCTCGGAAGCAAATGCCCTACATAATTGACTCCTCCATAAAACAGGCAATCGATAGTGGGGAGCTGCCGTTTCGTTATTTAGAGCAGAGAGTCCTGGAGAACGGGTTCCCATATCTGTGCTTCCTTTTTAATGATCTTTGCTTCACAGTGAGCAAGACGGAGGGAGAGCATTCCATGCCCAGGAAATCTGGCTTCAGAGAACGGAACAGTCAATTGAATAGGCAACTTCTGCTTGGAACCGAAGAAATCGGTTTTATCAGGCTGAATAGAGCAAGTATTGTTCAAGACATTATTTATGGAGTTCTGTGTTACGATTATAAGGGGAGTGAATTACTTCATCTGGGATTGGGCATCCCAGACGAAAGCTATATACGCTGGTTAGACTACAAGAGTTTCGAGATACCAAGAGTGAGATTATTGGAAAGCGTGGAAAAGATTGCAGACGTGGGTGAGCCGGAACTCAAAAAAACTCTCCGCAAAAAATCAAAATCAAGCTGATCAGTAGCTTGTATTGCAGTTAATCGGCCTCAAAGCACCATGTAACTTTTCAATTCATGTCTGAAAATGTTGGACTGTGATCACGCTCATCGTGATTTTATCGCTCATTTCCTAGAGATGAGTAGATAGTCTTGATGTGCGTTGAATTTTGTCTTTCGTCTGTCTAGAAAACACAGAGTCTTTTTCGTTTAGTTTTCCGTAACGATGGGAGGGCTCATAAAACATGATTGATACAAAGAGAGAAGGGTATCCGAATCCCGATCGCATACGACAAGCGCGTGTAGCAAGAAGAGTGAGTCAGGCCGAACTGGGTGAAAAGATTGGAGTACATCGGCAGTCCATAAGTCAATATGAAGCTGGAACATATCGCCCCAAACCGGAGATCATAGAACTGTTGCATGAAGTTCTGAATTTCCCGGTTGCTTTTTTTTATAAAGAGAACATATATGAACATGTATCTCCTATTTTTTTCAGACGATTTAAGACGGCTCCTCAAAAAATGCAGGAAGCTATCCGCGTCAGAGCAGTGTGGATGGGAGAAATTCTGTCCTATCTGAAAGAATTTATCGATTTTATGCCAGTCAATATCTACGAGATAGAGAAAAAGTATCATGAGTACTCCCTAGAGGAAATCGAAACCATTGCGAGCTTAACGAGGGCTTTCTGGGGTCTTGGGTTGGGTCCCATTAGTGACATGATCCTTCTACTGGAAAATAACGGTTTTATTGTCTCCAAATTTCAATTTGGTGTCAGCGAACTTGATGCGAGTTCTTCTATGTACATCGGTCCAGATGGTTTATGTCCCATGATCTTTCTTTCTGGAGGGAAATCAGCGGTACGATCACGCTTCGATGCTGCACACGAATTGGGGCACATCATTTTGCATAGCTGGGTTGATGATGAATATGCGTCTTTAAAAGAAAATTATGATCGCCTTGAAAATGAAGCAAATAATTTTGCGGGCGCTTTTCTTGTTCCGAGAGAGACCATTTTTAATGAAGGGTACGCCCTTTCATCTATCAGCTCATATATTAGTCTGAAGAAACGTTGGGGAGTCTCTATACAAGCGTTGATACGCAGAGTGAAAAACATCGGAATGATTGGGGAGCCGCAATATCACTACCTGAATAAGCAGATAAGTTACCGTGGGTATAGGAAGAAGGAACCCTATGATGATGAAATCAGACACGAGACCCCTCAAGTTCTCAAGAAGGCAATCGAGTTATTATACGAAAATAAGATACAAAATGTGGGGGTTATTTGCGATAATATCACCTTGCCCGAAGACGAATTTACCATGTTAACTGGAGCACAGTTACCCGGAAATGTTCAAGCACCATTTATAAGACTGTTGCAAGGCTAGTGCTATAACTTCACGGAGACAGTGAGAAGCGATTACTCAACATTCAATATGGTGGCACCCTCCCTTACCTAGAAATAATTGTATGTGGGTATAAGAAGTTAATTAGCCACCGAGTTTTTAAAGATTTTTGTTTCCTATGCCACCTCTATGATGGTTGCTAACGCGGTCACTGTAACGATTGCTATATGGTGAAAAATCGATGTGGTGATAGCGTGAAAAATCAAGGCCGCCGGGAGCGATACGCCTCAGGCGGCCTTTTCGTATGGACTGACCGCTATAGGGTTGCGGGCTCTTCGACGCCAAGCTCCTTTTTGATGGCCTCCTGGAGCAGGAGCGAGACGTTGATGTCGCTTCGCTCCTTCAACTCCTCCTCCATCCATGCCGGGATAGTCAGCGTCTTCTTCACGGCTTTTCTGCTCCACGCCCTGCGCACCGGAGCCATGACGGCCACCACTATCTGAACGATTCCATCTTTCGGAGCGGAGAGTTTTTCCGAGGGTGTGGGGGAGGGGATGTCGTCCTTCTGGGCCTCTCGGAAGTACATACAGTCTTCGAGGACGGTCTGGGCTTCTACAATGGCTTCTTCAAGAGTATCGGTCGAGGTGAAGCAGTTTTCAAGATCGGGAAATGTAGCTGTCCATCCGTCGCCGTCGGGCGAGAAAAGAGCTGGATACCTATAAAATTTTGGGTTCACGGAATTCGCCTACCTTATGATTTACTTTATGAAACTATCTCTTTATCAGTAACGGGAGGAGGTGCCCTCCCCTTATTCTTTGATCCCGAGTCGTTTCTTCAACGCATTCAGAAGACCTGGTTTTATTTTCTGCGGAATAGGGAAGGGCCGTTCTCCCTTTTTCATCACCAGAACGTGGCTGCCCTTTCCTCTGGTTTCGTCTACTTCTCACCCCCTTTTTTTCGCTATTTTTATGAGCTCTTTTTGGCTGTATTGCTTTCCCAAGAAGCTCATCTCCGATGTGAGCCAAGGATACTGTATTATTATATACGTGTCAATGCGTATAATTAGATGAGTTTGTCAGTGTATCCATTCAGTGGGATACTATACAAGAGAATATAGAAATGTATTATGAGATTGGTGATGTTATGGACGCATTTAACGGAAGGAGCGTGATTTTATTGCTCACAGTTGTCAAAGCGGATATCACCACGCTCGAGGTGGATGTCATAGTGAACGCCGCCAATAATTCACTGTTGGGCGGCGGGGGAGTGGACGGGGCGATCCACCGCGCGGCGGGGCCCGAGCTGCTGGAGGAGTGTCGCCGGCTTGGCGGGTGCGCCACGGGGGACGCCAAGGTCACCAAGGGGTACCGGCTTCCTGCGAAGTATGTGATCCATACCGTGGGGCCGGTATGGTATGGTGGGGAGCGCGGAGAGGCGGACCTTCTCGCCTCGTGCTACCGGCGCGCTCTGGAGGTGGCTGCGAATGTGGAAGCGCGTTCCATCGCCTTCCCGGGGATTAGCACCGGCGTCTACGGCTACCCGGTGGACCAGGCCGCAAAGATCGCCGTGACGACGGTCCAAGAAGTTTTGCCTGCCTACCCTGTGATCGAGAAGGTCGTGTTCTGCTGTTTCTCCGACAGAGATCGAGCGGTGTACGAGAAGCTGCTGACGAAGCCCAAGTAACGGAAGCACGAGATAAATTTTCCAAAGGTTTTTTCCGTGCGAGGAGGGTCTTGGATGGACGTGGATCACGTGTACATCTGTACGAAGGCGGTTGAAGAACATGCGAAACTCCTTCACGATTTTGGTCTTGTAGAGGGGGAGACCAACGTGCACCCCGGCCAAGGAACGGCGAACAGGCGTTTTTACTTCAGGAACGGGATGCTCGAACTCCTCTATGTACGGGATGTGGAGGAGCTGCGATCGGAGCGGACGCAGGTCCTCGGCCTGTACGACCAGTTTTATGGCGAGAAGTGCGGCATAGGGGTGGTCCTCAGGCCGTCGGAAGGGGAGGGGAGCACCGTTCCCTACGAGGCGAAAAAATATCGACCGCTCTATCTGCCCGATGGGCTATCCATGGACGTATCCGTGGGGGAGTATGCGACGGAGCCCCGGTTCATCTTTTTGGGTTTTCTGGTCGGCCGAGAGAACGTCGCGTGCAAGAAACACAGAATCGCCGGGCATGAGGTGGACTCCATAAGCGGGTACAGGATCCACACGACCCGGGACAGCCTCTCCGGGACAGCGGAGATCGTCCGGCAGGGGGCCGGGATTCGCTTCGTAAAAAGCCGGTACAACCTCATCGAGGTGGAGTTCGACGGAGGCGTTCAGGGCGCCGAGCGGTGCTTCTACCCGGAGATACCCCTGATCCTTCGGTGGTAGGTCCTGACGCTCTTTCCCCGGTGTTTCCTGGTGCCGTCTTCTAGGCATCCGAGGGGGACACCGGCGTTTATTGAGGACTGTTCGCTCGGCACAGGAATAATCGGCAATGAAAGTTCCCCTCACCGTTTCGGCAGACCAGTACGTGGTAGCCACCATTACACTACACCGTACTCCGTCATTGTGATGCGCGGCCCCTCGCGCTCGAAGTCCAACTTGCCCAGTTGGCGAGTGTGCTCGCCTCTGCCGAACCGGCCACCTTCTCTTTGTTGCTAGTCCATCAGATTGATCTTCCAGTTAAGTTCCTGAATTCTCGAGTCGAGTTCCCGGGTGGCCTTCGACAGACTATCGACCAGTTTTTGGAGCTCCTGAACGTCGAGGGCTGCCTTATATTTGACCTCCGACCGGCTGTATCGGTTCTGCGTGATGTATGCGCTCTGGATGATTTTGCTATACGCCTTGCGACGAAGCAGGAGGACGTCTCTCTTCGCGAGAGCGTCGGCCAGAGACTCGCCCGGCTGGAACTCCGTCAGAGAGTTCGTCCTGTTGATCCGGCGTATCCAGCCCATGAGGTCGTTCACGGTTCTCTCGAACTCCTCCAGGAGTTCTCGGGGATCTTCCGGTGGAGTGTCGCCCTCTTGGACCGTTGTGCTCCCGATGATGCGATGTTTCAATTGTTCGATCCGCTTGTTGCACTCCGCACGCATAATCAGCGCTTCGGCAAGTTTCACGGCATCTCCCTCTTCGGGTAGAGCACTGAAGGTCTTGTAGTCTCCTGAATAGCAGCGTGTTTTCTCTTCGATTTTTGCGAGGTGCATCGTTTTCTTCTCCGTCCGTCGCGAGTAAAAACAGGATATCCGAGATATTTCGTCTTTCGGTCGCACCTCGCCTGTTGAGAGTTTTCGACTCGTGCCGACGGGAATTTGATGACCCGGAGCAGATGAAACGTTATTTTCGAATTCATGAAAAGGCAGAATATGGGGTTGTCTGGTGCTGCGAATACCGAGGTGTGCGATCGCGCACTCCAGTGGAGCAGTAACTACGGCGACGGACGGCAGTTGTTTCTGTCCGTCGCCGTACCATTGAGGTGACAGGGAGGATGGGGCCGATTTTCCACGTTCAGCGGGCGAAATCGAAGGTGTTTCCCACCCCGGCCTCCTCAGCTTTCTGAAGGGCGATGGACGCCACCGCCACGTCCATGGCTCCCGTTCCTATGGGGATGCACAGGGTACGGGATGCAGGGGAGTGGTTGATGCGTTTCTTTCCCGATGCCAGATCCCCGAGGGTGGCGTCGATATGGTCCCGGGTGATCACACCGGCATCGGCGAGGCTCTTCAGGGCGCCACGGTGGAGGCACTGTTCCACGTGATCCACGACGATGAAGTCCGCCGAAAGAAGGGCTTCGTCCTGGCACTCCTTGTACGATCCCATGGGGAAGAGCACCGTACCGGGGGCGAACCATTCCTTCCTGAAAAAGCCGTCCTTGGCATGGGTGACGGTGATGACGGCGTCCCCCTGCGCGGCCTGTTCGGGGGATTCGCAGAGGAGGATCTCCCCCGCGACGTTACCCCGCATCTCCTCGGCGAACTGTTCCGCGGCCTTCATGGAGGTGTCGTACACCCGCAGCTCTTCGATGGAGAAGAGGCTCGAGATCGCCCTGGTCTGGGTTCTCCCCTGAACTCCCGCACCGAAGAGCCCTACGGTGAGGGACTGCCGCCCAGGGTAGAGGTACTTCAGGGCGACGGCGGTCTGAGCCCCCGTCCTGAGGTTGGTGATCAGCGTGCCGTCCATGACCCCGGTGAAGATCCCGTTTCTCGGGTTCACCAGGACGATGATGGCACTCACGTAGGGAAGTCCCTGAGAGGGGTTGTCCATCCACCCACCGGCCCATTTGATGCCCGCTGTGTCCACCCACCCCACGTAGGCCGGCATGGAGTTGATGTCCGCCCGGTACGGAGGGAAGGTGCCGCTCTCCCCGAGGTCGAGGGTGCCTTTCGCGGGATTCACCACGGTTCCTTCTCCCATCCCCTGATACGTTTTATCCAGGATCCCGATGACCTCCTCCATGGAGAGAAGCCCCTCAAGGTCGGACTGGCACAGCAGACGGCACATGGTTTGTTTCTCCTTTCTTTCGGACCTCATGACTGGCCTTAATCCATGTGGTACTTTTTCTTCAGCTCGTTGAACTCGCCGTTCTCCTTCATCAGGGCGATGGCATCGTTCAGGGCTTTGAGGAAGTCGTCGTTTCCCTTGGGGACTCCAAGCGCGATCCCTTCGCCCTGTTTGTGGATGAAATTGCGGAATCCGATTTTCAGATACTCGCCGAAGAGTTTGTTGTTCCGAAGGAACGCGTTGGCCACGGTGAGATTCAGCACGGAGAAATCTCCCCGGCCGAGGAGGATCTCCATCAGAGCGTCGTCGTTCTTCTGAAAACGCTTGATCTCTTTGGGGAGCCCCGTGCCGGTGATGAAGGTGTCCTGAGCCGTCCCTATCTGCACAGTGGCGGTCTTCCCCTTCAGATCGTCCAGCGTGGCGATGGAGGAGTCGTCGTTGCGCACGACGAAGGCGTTCTCTATCTCATAGTAGACGTCGGAGAAGTCCACGCGTTTTCTCCGCTCCGCCGTGTTGGTCATCCCCGCGGCAACGAGGTCGACCTTCTTCGTCATGAGGGAGGGGATGAGACCGTCGAAGGCCATGTCCAGAATCTCCACCTCTTTCCCCATGTGGCGGGCTATTGCCCGGACGACGTCGATGTCGTACCCCACGATCTCGTTCTTTTCGTTCCGGTACTCGAAGGGCGGGTAGGTGGCCTCCGTCCCGACGACAAGGACGTCTTTCTTCATGATATCCGAGCTCTCCGCTCGCATCGGCAGTGCCCCAAGGCTCAGCATCAGGGCTACAAGCAGAAGACACCATCCATGTTTTTTCATTTCCGTTCCCTCCGTCCATGATAGTATGTATCGTATAACAGCAGAAAATTATAATCTCATTAAAAAACATTGTCCACGATATTCCCGTTTGTTCCTCGAGGAGGAGGTCCGTGAAGAAGAGAACGGTTATCGGCGGAGGCAACGGGGGACGAGCCCTTGCAAGTCACCCGGCACCGAGAGTATTTCAAGGTGTGCTTTTTGTCCCTCATCTTTTCTTTTCCTCCGAACCGTTGATACCCACGAACACTATGGAGGGGAGGGTATTGCATGAACCGGAACACGGCGGGCGGTGTGATAGAGTTTCTCAACCGGATGCTCGAAGCGGAGAGGGCAGGGGTCAAGGTGCTGAGCGATCTGATCCCGAAGATCGCAAACGCCCGGACGCGGGAATTGGCGCGAAAGTTCCTGCGCGATGAGGGAATGAACTGCCAGATACTCAAAGCGATGATAGAGAATGCCGGTCATGAGGCGAGCAAGGAGACGGGGGATTTCGTCCAGAAGGTGGAGGCGCTGCCGAACGTCGACGAGAAGATCGCGCTGCTGATCAAGGGGCAGGAGTGGGTGGCCAAGGAGATAAGAAAAAACAGGAACGCGGCGGCGAACGTGTCCGAGGGGATGTTC
>CALCQG010000088.1 GCA_937897575.1 uncultured Synergistales bacterium
GGCCGGGCATCGCGCCTCAGACAGTCCCGCTCCTCTTCGAGCGCTTCCGGAGAGGGGACCACCATCGGGCCAGGGGCGAATGGGGCAAGGGCGGCTACGGCCTCGGCCTGGCCATCGCGAAGAAGATACTGACCCATGCCGGCGGGGACATCCTCTACATTCCCTCGGCTCAGGGTGCGACCTTCGAGACCCGTCTGCCCAAGAGCACGATGTGAGGACAGCCGAACACAAGGCGGGGCCCCGGAGACGAACCGGGGCCCCGCCTTGTGCTGCACCTGCACGGGACTTTGCGCGACGCGGGCACCCTGGCCAGGGGCATCCCTTCCGCCTCCCCCGGTGAACGGTATCCTGACCGGATCCCTCTTCGAAAGAAGAAAGCTACAGGCTCACGGCCACGACTCCGACGAGGATGGAGAGAATGCCGGCGTACTGGAGGGGGCGCATCGTCTCACCCAGAAACAGGACGCCCAAGGCGGCGGCGATGAACGGGCTTGTCGCCGTGATCGCCGTCCCAACGGAGACGGGGATGAGTTCGATGCCCTTCGTGAAGACGATTCCGCCGAGCCCCATGCCCGTGATGCCTGCGACCGTCGCCCAGAACCAGGCGATCCGTCCTCTTTGGAAGAGCATGGGCGGCCGCTCTCTCTTCGCGGTGACGATGGCGGCCCAGTACCCCCAGGAGACGGCGGAGAGCCAATATGACCGCCACAGCGTGACGGAGCCCGGGGTGACGCCGCGGGAGAGAAGCCACTTCTGGAGAAGCGACATGCCCGCAAGCCCGACGGCGGCGACGATGGCGTAGAAAAAGCCCGAGGCGGAGCGGGCCGCATCCGTGGACGAGGGCGTCGTACCTTCTCCGTGCGGCCCGGACCGGAGCAGAAAAAGCCCCGCCATGATGAAGCAGAGCCCGAGGATCAGCGGGACGGTGAGGGGCTCTCCGAGCCAAAGGGTCGAGGCCAGGGCGACGAGGATGGGGTTGCACGAGGAGATGGACACGGCCTTCCCGGCCCCGATGAGCTGAATTGCCCGGAAGTAGGACAGATCGCCGAGGACGTTTCCCGACAGGGTGAGGAGCAGCGTCGTGGGCAGCAGGGAAAGTTCGTAGGGCCAGCCGAGGCTGTTATCGCTGAACAGACAGTAGCCGATGGTGATGGCGAGGAACCCGATGGTTCTGGCCGCCGCGGTCTCCGTCCTCGTCATGGACTCCAGGGTCTTCTTCAGGCAGACGGGGCCGATGGCCCAGAAGACCGCCGCGGCGAAGCAGTACAGAATTCCGGTTACGTTCACGCTCTCCGTTCCTCGCTTTCGTGGTGTCCCCTGCATTGTAGCCACAGCGGCCCCGAATGGCAAACGGCAAAAAGATGAAAGGAGGCAAAGCGACCGCGGGTACCTTTCTCTTGCAGCCGCTGAGGAGACCCCTTTCGGCAGGGACGCGGCGGAATGAACAGACGCCGTCCTCGTCAAGGGTGACCGCCACGTCGGCATGACAGACCCCGCGGCCCGTCATCCGGTCGCCGACATCGGGCGTGCTCCGGCTGCGAGCGCCTTTGACACGTCGACCGTCGCCCAGCCTCGGTTCGGTCGCTCCGGCGGAAGGATGTCCACAAGAGAGAACGGAGGTCTTCTGAGACCGGAGGAGCAGGGCGGCGGAGGAACGCCGCGTGCGATAAAAACGACGTGCCGCCTGCTGTTTGGCGGCACGCCCCATAGACCGGTGTTCTGTCGGCAGAACCCTTCGGTCAGCGCCAGATACACTCGCCGTTTTCCAACATCTCCACGGGCAGGTCGGCGGGCACGCCGCTCCGGATGATGGGCAGCAGCTTCACGTAAAAGGGGTGGATGCCCGGCAGGGTCATGCTCTCGTCGAGTCCGGCCCAGAACAGATGCCCCTCGTCGCTTTCCCGCAATGTCCCCGTGAAGTCGCGGCAGACGTAGTAGTGGGAGACGTACTCCTTCGGGCTTCCGTGGCGCCAGGCGTGGAGCACCCCGGCGAAGGTCCGTCCACCCAGGACGTAGCCCGTCTCCTCGAACATCTCTCGGGCGCAGGCGTCACTCAGGCTCTCGCCGCGCTTCTTCCGTCCCCCCGGTATGGTGACCTCACCCCGGTAGGGCTCGTTGGCCCGGCGGATCAAGAGAATCTCGTCGCCCCGAATCAGGAAGCAGAACACGATCAGAGCCGTATAAAAACAGTCGTCCCAACTTTCGGTGGTCATGAAGCCAGCCCCCTCTTCTGCAGCACACCCACGGTGATTATATCGGGAAAGGGGTCCTTGTGGCGAGATTCACCGAACAAACCGAAGGGATGAGCCCAATCTGCATGAGAAAGACGGCTGCTCAGCAGCCGCCTTTCTCATGTCGTGACTCTGCAAAGTCGTCCTGTCCTCCGACATGTTCTCCAAAGAATCAGAGCACAGAGGTGAGGAAAATGAAGGCGATGACGATGGGGCTTACGTACTGCACGCTGACCTTCAGCCAGGTACGCGCGAAGGGGCTCTGCACGTTCGTCGCATCGACGAAGTTGTCGGCGCCCCAGATCCACCCGACGAAGATGGCGATGGCGAGGGCCCCCAGGGGGAGGATGTAGTTGTTGGTCAGCGCGTCGCAGATGGCGAAGAACCGTCCAGCAGGCAGGCAGAACCAGCCGACGACGGTCATGAAAGTGAGGGTGACCGCGAGGGCTTTCTTGCGGCTCATGGCGAACTGGTCCATGAACATGCCCACGACGGCCTCGGCGACGCCGACGGAGGAGGTGATGGCGGCTATATAGAAGCCGAAGAAGAACAGGGTCCCGAGAATAGCTCCTCCCGGCATGGTGTTGAACACCAGCGGCACCGTCATGAAGACCAATCCCACGCTGGATGTCGCCTCGAAGCCCGCGGAGAAGAGGGCGGGAAATATCATGAGCCCTGCCATGAGCCCTGCGGATATGAGCGCGACGCAGATGATGAAGGAGCTTTTCCCGATGTTCTCCCGCGGGTTCTTGATGTAGCTCCCGAAGACCATGGATGCGAGCATGCCGATGCCGACGGCGAAGAAGGCTTGACCCAGGGCGGTCTGCAACGAAGCAAGGCCGAAGTTCTCCATGTTCGGACGGAACAGGAAATCAAGTCCCTTGGAGGAGCCGGGCATCCGAAATCCCGCGATGATCAGCACGGCCATGATGACGCCGAGCACGGGCAGGAAGACCTTTGTCAGCAGCTCTACGCCTCGCTTCACGCCTCCGTTGACGATCACGACGGTGATGACCAGGTTCAGCGCAGCGAACGCTGCAACGAGGCCGGTATTCCCCGTGAAGGCCTGGAAGAAGGCGCCCAGCGCCGCAGAGTCCATTCCGGCGAAGGTCCCGGCGGCGGCGTGGTACAGGTACCCCAGAATCCACGCATAGATGGGGAGCGTGTAGGAGATGATCAGCAGCGCCGCCAGCAGATGGGCGTATCCGGCGTAGGACCAGATGCGTTGACGGGGAGCCAGCGCTCTGTACGCCAGCACGGCGGTCTTCTGCGTCTTGAAGCCCATGGTGATTTCGGCCGTCAGCAGAGGAATACCGATGACCAGGATAATCGCCACATAGGCGATGAGAAAGAGCGCTCCGCCGTTCGTGCCCAGCAGATAGGGGAACCGCCATATGGAGCCCACGCCCACCGCAAAACCGATCGCAGTGAAAAGGAACCCCATGAAAGAGCTGAATGCGTTCTCGTTTGTGCGTTCCGACATAGTATCCTCCGCCTCTCTCCGTTCACTCGAAAGATATGGCGCCTGGACTCCTTACTTGTAAAGCAGGTCCTCGCAGTGCCTGTAGACGAACTCGGTGGGGGTGATGCCCTGTTCCTTGGCGCCCTGCAGCGACATGATCGTGTTGGCCGGCATGATTGCCTCGATCTTCTTGCGCAGGCTCTCCTCCGTGCCGTCGAACAGGTACTCCTCGGCGCCGCAGATGACGCCGGCGGTATTGTGCCACCACTCGACCTGGTAGACGATGCCGCGGTCGGCGATCAGCTTGGCCAGACGAATCTCCTCCTCCTGGGACGATGCCTTGAGCCCGTTGTTCGAGGAGCCGAAGATATACGTGCAGTTCAGCTTCGCGATGGTGCTCTCGTCGAAAATACCGCCGATTGCACAGGGGCTCAGGATGTCGACCTTCCGGAAGAGCACCTCCGACACGGGGCAGGAGACGATGTTGTAGCCGGGGTGCGCCGCGATGAAACGCCGGACGGTGTCGGGGTTGATGTCGGCCACGACGAGCTCCGAGACGCCCCCCTCGAGCAGGTGCTCTCCCATATACCAGCCGACGGCTCCCAGGCCCATCACTGCCGCGGTCTTCCCCTTGATGCCGGGCTTCCCTTCATGGAACTTCACCGCTTCCAGAAGTGCGAGGTATACGCCGTAGGCGGTGGGTTTTCCCGTTTCGCCGGTCTTGGCGGCGGGTCCACCGGTAAACTGCATGGAGTAGCCTTCCCGGATCATGACGTCCGACATCTCCGTCGGGAAATTCATGTCGGGGCCGGTCATATCCCTGCAGCTGTCGAGGGCGAAGGCCAGAAAGCCCATAACCTCCATGTTCTCCAGGTCCAGCGGCGCCATCGTGACGGTGGCCTTGCAGCCTCCGAAGGGCAGATGCCCGGCGATGTTCTTGAAGCTCATCCCTCGTCCGAGGTTCAGACCGTCGATGATGACGTCGAGCTCCTCCTCGTCGTAGGAGTGGCGGCGAATGCCTCCGGCCATGATGGCGTGGCTTTTGTTGTGCAGACCAAGTTTCCGGCTGTGCTCGTGCATCATGTACCGGATGTCGTACTTCGCATAGTAGAAGAGGTCGATTCCGAAGTGTTTGCCCGCCCTCAGCAGGTCGAGCACCTCCTCCAGATATGCCTTCTGGCCATGTTTCTCGAAGAGAGCCCATACCTCCCTGGTGTTCAGGTACTTCGCGTCCTCCGTGAAGATGCCGTCGATCCACCATGCGCGGTTGTACTGCGAGAAATCGAAGTCCTTCTCCCACTCTTTCGCCGCATAGAGCCGGACCGCACCGGTCTTGAAGTCGTACCGGATCCTCATGGTCGTCAATCCCTCATTGCGCAGTGGAATGAACAGACTTTTTTCCATCATGCACCCCCCGTTTCACTGAATTATTTAACAGGGCATCTTATCACAAAAAAATACATTGTGCATGATATTGTTACAGTTTCATGTTCCAGTCATCGAAAACTTGCGCAAATACGATGGCAGCCTGATCTTCGCTGCATCGTTCGTCTGCTCTGATAGGTCGGAAAGAGAAATATCGAAGGTTTTACATTGGGTTATGCTCATTGACGGGAAATGAAGTGAAGGGAACGTCGAATACTTCACGGTCAACGCGGTGCGTCTCCGCGTTCCCGTTCGGTGCGCACAGAAATGGAACATCGAACGTCCTAGTGTCCTCTCAGGCGATCTGCACGGCTCCCTACGGTGCGCCGGCAGCCTGCACCGGTCGTCAAACGCTGCACGGACGCTTTAGTTTCTCGACGGACTCCCTACGGTGTGCGCGGGGGAATGGAACATCGAACGCTTCATAATCAGCCCGGTTCATCTTCGTGCTCCCATTCGGTGCGCACGGATTCACTGGGCTGATTTATTTGCTTTTCGATGGAAACGATTGACTCAAAAAGGTCCCGGCAAAAAGCCGGGACCTTTTTTGGTCATCTGCTTCTGCTCGTCAAACGCTGCACGAACGCTTAGTTCCTCGACGGACTCCCTACGGTGCGTCCTGAGTCACTGAAGCGCCCTGTTTGCTTTTTGACGTTAGCGACCGACATAGCATATGTCCGACGATCTGGCCTCACCGGAGGCCAAGGAGTCGCGACAGATGCTATCCAGAGGACAAAAACGAGAGGGTTTGAACCCTCTCGTTTTTTGGTTGTCTGCTTCATACATCCAAATTCCTGACCAGGTGGGCGTGGGCCTCGATGAACTCTCGTCTGGGCTCGACCCTGTCGCCCATGAGGATGCTGAAGTACTCGTCGGCCTCCATGCCGTCCTCGATTTCGACCTTTTTGAGCATTCGGTTCTGGGGGTCCATGGTGGTCTCCCAGAGCTGGTCGGGGTTCATCTCGCCGAGGCCCTTGTACCGTTGCACGCTGAACTTGGTGGGGTCGGCGGCGCCGTCGAGGATGGCCCGGAGCTCCTTCTCGTTGTAGCAGTAGGTCACCGTCTTGCCCTTCTGCACCCGGTAGAGGGGGGGCTGGGCGAGGTAGAGGTAGCCGTTTTCGATGAGGGTCGGCGTGTAGCGGTAGAAGAAGGTGAGGAGCAGGGTGCTGATGTGGGCTCCGTCGACGTCGGCGTCGGTCATTATGATGATCTTGTGGTACCGCAGCTTCGTCGGGTCGAAGTCCTCGCCGATGCCTGTGCCGAGGGTCTGGATGATGGTCCGGATCTCCTGGTTCCCCAGCGCCTTGTCGACGCGCGCTTTCTCCACGTTGAGGATCTTGCCCCGCAGGGGGAGGATGGCCTGGAAGCTTCTGTCCCGTCCCTGTTTGGCGCTGCCGCCTGCGGAGTCGCCCTCTACGATGTATATTTCGCAGTGCTCCGGATTCTTGTTGGAGCAGTCGGCGAGCTTTCCCGGGAGGCTCAGGCCGGACATGGCGGTCTTGCGGACGAGTTCCCGGGCTTTTTTGGCCGCGTCGCGGGCCTGGCGCGCCTTGATGGCCTTTTCGACCACGACCTTCACGGCGGCGTCGTGCTCCTCGAACCAGTTCAGGAGGCCGTCGTAGACGATGGAGTCCACGATGCCCTTCACGTCGCTGTTTCCAAGCTTGGTCTTCGTCTGCCCCTCGAACTGCGGGCTGGGGAGTTTCACGGAGATGACGGCGGTGAGGCCCTCCTTGAGGTCGTCGCCGGTGAGATTCTCCTCCTTCTCCTTCAGGTACTTGCCGCGCCGCGCCGCTTCGTTCACGGCCCTGGTGAGGGCCGTCCTGAAGCCCGACACGTGGGTCCCCCCCTCCATGGTGTGGATGAGGTTGGCGAAGCCGAAGACGCGTTCCATATAGGTGTCGTTGTACTGCAACCCCAGGTCCACGGCCACGGTGTCCCTCTCTCCGGAGATCACGATGGGTTCGGGGAAGAGGGGGGTCTTGCCCCTGTTGAGGTATTCGATGAAGGAGCGCATGCCGCCCTCGTAGCAGAACTCCTTGACCTTCCCCTCGCGGCGGTCGTCGAGGCATATGGCGAGCCCCGGGTTCAGGAACGCCAGTTCGCGGAAGCGGGCGCTGAGGACCTCGAAGGAGAAGTGAATCTCCTCGAAGATGAGCTTGTCGGGCATGAAGCGGACGATGGTCCCCTGTTTGTCCATCGGGACGCCGTCGGAGAGGTCCGTCACGGGCACGCCGCGCTCGAAGCGCTGGCTTCGTGCCAGTCCTCCGCGGCAGATGGTGACCTCCAGCCATTCCGAAAGGGCGTTGACGACGGAGACGCCGACGCCGTGCAGGCCGCCGCTGACCTTGTAGGCCTTGTTGTCGAACTTGCCGCCGGCGTGGAGGACGGTGAGAACGACCTCCGAGGCCGGACGTCCGTTGGAGGGGTGGGGGTCCGTGGGGATGCCCCGGCCGTTGTCCTCCACGGAGACGCTTTCGTCCTCGTGGACGGTGACGACGATACGGTCACAGTACCCGCCGATGGCCTCGTCGATGGAGTTGTCCACCACCTCGTACACGAGATGATGAAGCCCCTTGGCCGATGTATCGCCGATGTACATGCTCGGCCGCATCCGGACGGCCTTCAGGCCCTCGAGGACCTGGATGCTGCTCGCGGTATACTGCGTATCCGACGGACTTACGTTCATTTCGTTCTTCCTCCAGTGTGGGCGAGAAAGGGTCGGGCGTTCTCCCTTGCCTCTTTCGCGAAAGCGTTGTATCGTTTTGCCAGGGTCTCGGGCCGAAAGCCCGTGGAGAGGAGGGAGCCGTCCCGCAGGCAGATGGCGGTCTCGTTCCCGTACCGCACAAGGGCGACCACCCGGCGGATGGAGACGGCGCTTTTTCCTTCAAGGGGGATGAACATTCCTCGTCAACTCCAATGCGTGATCTACAACCTCACTATTATACCAGAACTCTTGGCAGGACTGAAAAAAGGAGCGGGTGGAAATGGGTTTCAGGGAGATGAGCGGCGAGTTTCGCGCCATAATTGTCCGGGTTGTGCAGGAGGTCCGGCGGGAGTGGACCTCCTTTCTCGCGGTGACGGCCGGTGTGGCCATTCAGGCCTTCGCTACGGTGCTCTTCGTGCTGCCCAACGAATTCCCCGATCTGGGGGTCTCGGGCGTCGCCGTCCTGTCGCACTACGCCTTGGGCCTCTCGCCGTCCCTCGTCCTCCTCGCGCTGAACACGCTCCTGATGGTCTGGGCGTGGAGAGAGCTGTCGCCCCGGTTCGTCCTGTGGACCGCCTACGCCGTGATGCTCTTCTCGCTGCTCCTGGAGGTCTTCGGCTACCTTCCCATCCCCTTCGTGGGGGACAAGTTCATGGCGGCCGTGGTGTCGGGCGTGCTGCGGGGCTTCGGCTGCGGGCTCGTCCTGCTCGTGGGCGGCTCGACGGGCGGGCTCGACATCCCCGCCGTGGCCATACAGAAGCGCTACGGCGTCGAGATCGGTCAGTTCTCGATCTATGTGAACATCGCGATCCTCGTGCTCTCCTTCTTCGTCGTAGGCCTTGACGCGACGATCTACGGAGCGGCGGCCCTCTACGTGTTCGGCATCGTGCTGGACAACACCACGAGGTCCTTCGACCGGCGGAAGCAGGCCTTCGTCGTAACGACCATGCCCGAGGCGGTGTCGGGGTACATCAACTCCATGCTGAACCGCGGGACGACGCTGATCCCGGCCACGGGCGGCTATTCGGGCGAAAGAAGAGTGATCATCATAACCTTTCTCGAGACGAGGAAGGTCGTGCAGCTGAAGCAGTACCTCGCGGCCAACGACCCGCAGGCCTTCATGTCCGTCTCCGAGGCCTCCGAGGTCGTGGGGAAGGGGTTCAAGAGCTGGAAGAATCTGTAACACCCGACGAGGCGAGGTCGGATCACGCTCCGCCGTGCAGTTTTTACGAGCTCAGGCCCTTTTCGGATACGAAGGGGCAGTCCAGGCGGTAGAAGCAGTCCGAGCACCGCGCCGTGACGGGGTCGAAGGGGCCCTGGGCGGCGCGGTGCGCCGTTTCGGCAATGATTCTTCCCTCGTCCTCCCACGTCCCCTCGGGGGTGAACGGCGCCCCCTCCCGGCCCTCCCGAAGATGGACCAGGCGGATATCCTGGCCTCTGCCGGGGAAGAGCCGCGACGCCGCATAGCCGTAGAAGGCGAGCTGGGCGTCGTAGAGGGGTTCCCAGGGGCGTTGCCCTCTCAGGTCCGCCGCGGTGATCTTGTAGTCCCGGATGAAGACCGTCCCCTCCTCCTCCCAGAGCAGGTCCATGGACCCCGTGAGCAGAAGGCCGCCTTCGGACAGCCGGAAGGGGGTCTCCCGCCGGAGGGCCTTCCGGACCGCGAGGTCGGCGAGGCGAAGGCCGAGGGGTGACGCGGCGAAAGTGTGCAGCCACTGGCCGAGAGCGTCGCGGCTTCGTTCGCTGCGCCACACGGGCCGGAGATCGCCGGGCAGATAGGCGGGCGGTGACTCGGGGGCGAGAAGGCGTTCGGCCGATTGGGGCAGGAAGTCCCACCGGGCGAGGACCCAGTGGGCGAGAGAGCCCAGGTCGGCGCCCCCCGGGGCGTCCTCCGCCGGCAGCTCCCACACGAGGGGGAAGCCCTGGCGGTACTTCATGCGCCAGGCGGCGGGGCACCACCGGAACAGGGCGTAGGACGTGGCGCTCAGCCGCTCCAGGGCGAGGTCCGGGCGAGGAGGGCGGACTCGGCGGATGGTCCTGCCCGAAGGCCCGTCCTCGGGGCCCCGGCCCGTCGGGGCGGACCGCTCCTCTTCCAGAATAGACGGGTTCGGCCCCAGGAGGTCGAGCCAGGAGCCCGGCGTCGGCCTCGGGACATCGTCCTCGACACCGCAGGGCGAGCAGAGGATCAGGCTGTCCCGGGCGCGGGTGCAGGCCACGTAGAAGAGGCGCTGCCACTCCTCGCCGTTTTCGCCGTCCTCAAGGAAACGCGCCAGCCTTCGCGTCTCGTTCTTTTCGCCGCTCCACGCCCCGGGGTAGGACGAGGCCCCCACCCCCAGAAGGGGCGAGGGGAGGAGCACCTCGGTGCCGCCGCCCCCTCCCGGTCTGTTGTTCAGGTCCATGACGGCGACGACGGGGAACTCGAGCCCCTTGGAGGAGTGCACCGTGAGGACGCGCACCACGTCCTCGTCGTCGGACAGGGAGGCCGTCTCCTCCACGCTCCCGGGGCGTCCGGCCATGGCCGACAGGGAGGCGGCGCACCCCGCCGCGTCGGGGCCGAAGGCGGCCTCGTACGTCCGCACCATGTCCAGCCCCTTCCGGAGGTTCGCGAAGGCCCCCCTGCGCCCCCAGGCGGGCATATGGCGCAGGAAGGACTGATCCCTCAGAAGAAGCAGCAGGGCCTGGTACAGCCCGCCGCAGACGGCCGTGGCCCTGAGCTCGTCGAGGCGAGTGGCCGCCTCGGGAAAGGCCTGATCGGAGTCGGCCCCCTCGCGGCCCAGGAGGGTCATGGCCTGGTCCACCGAGAGCCCCGAGAAGGGCGAGCTCATGTAGGCGAGCAGGGCGGCCCTGTCCCCGGGGTTGGCGATGGCCGCGACGGCCGAGAGCAGATCCCTCGTCTCGCCCCGGGCGAAGTACTGCTTCCCACGTTCGAAGGCCGTCGGGATGCCGAACTCGGGGTACAGGACGTCCTCCAGGGCGGCGAAGGACGTCCGCGACGGCACGAGGATCGCCATGTCCCCCCACCGGGCGGGGCGGAAGGCCCCCTGCCCCTTGTCCCATACGGGCTGTCCCAGGGAGTTCAGCAGGTGGCCGGCGAGGGCACGGGCCACCCGCCGCCGGACCGCCCCCACGGTCTCCTTCCTCCCGTCCTCCTCCGAGGGCGTCATGAACAGGCAGGTCACCGCGGGCAGGGCCGTCTCCTCGCGCCGTGCCCGAAGCGCGCCGTCGTCGGGGAAGAGGAGCTCCTCGTAGGGCTGGCGAAGCGAGGAGGAGACGCCGTCGGACCAGAGGCGGCCGAAGAGGTCGTTCGTATGGCCGAGGAGCGCCGGTCGGGAGCGGAAGTTGCTCTGCAGGGGGATGTACCGGACGCCCTCCCCGCTCCCTTCGATGAGGCCGCCGAAGAGCGTCGGGTCGGCGTGGCGGAACCGGTAGATGGACTGTTTCACGTCCCCCACGAGGAATACCCGGCCCTCCTCTCCGGCCACCGATCGGATAAGGCTCTCCTGCAGAGGGCTCGTGTCTTGGAATTCGTCCACCAGGACGTCCCGGTAGGTTCGCGCTCGTTCGCCGCTCCCCCGGACGGCCGAGGCCGCCACGCGGATCATGTCGTCGAAGGAGAGAAGGCCCCTCCGCCGCCGGAACTCCCGGAAGGTCTCCCAGACCATGGCGGCGGTCCGGAGCAGGACGCTCCGCAGCCGGAGGTCCTCGGGCAGGAACCCCCGACTCAGGAAGCGGAGGCCGTCCCACAGGGCGGCGCGGCGATCGCGGTAGTCCTTCAGCGGCTCGCCCAGGAGTTCGGCCAGGGCCTTCCCGCTGCCGCTCGTGCTGCCCGTCAGATTGCCGAGAAGCTCGCCGTGCAGGTCGGCGCAGAAGGCCATGGCCTCCTCCGGCGTCCCGGCCCGTCGGCCGCCCCACCGGGAGCGGAGGCGGGCCGTTCTCTCCTTGAAGGCCCCTCCGCCCGGCAGCTCCGAGGGCAGGCCGGGCAGCACCCGCCCAAGCCAGAGGTCCGCCGCCGAAACGGCCGGGGCGCGGAGCAGGGACTCGAGCCGTTCCCTGACCGACTCAATGAAGTCCTCGCGCTCGGCGCTCTCGGCGAGGGTCTCGGGCGATCCTCCCCGGCTCTCCAGCATGTCCGAGAGGGCCAGTGCGAAGGCGGCCACGCCCTTCGCCCCGTAGGCGTTCAGGACATCGGCGAGGTCCTGCTCCCCTCCGCCGAGGAGGGCCTCAAGGCCCCGTCCGGAGGACAGGGCGCGGCGAAACCAGTCCATGTCCATCTCGTCCAGGGCGTCGGTGCACCGCCGGACGAAGAGGTCCGCCTCGGGCGGCGTCATGGCCCGGGCGGAAAGCCCCGACGGAAGGAAGAGGGCCTCCTCCCGGACGATGGCCAGGGCGAAGGAGTGAATCGTGGAGATGGTCGCCTCCTGAAGCTCGGCGGCGGTCGCCGCGAGCAGGGAGCCGTCGGGGTCGAGCACGGGGCGGAGCTCTGCGAAGAGGGCGCCGATGCGCTCCGCCATCTCCGACGCGGCCTTCTCGGTGAAGGTGAGGGTGAGGATGTCCCTTGGCCGCACTCCCTCCCGGAGCAGACAGCGGACGAAGCGCCACGCCAGGGTGTGGGTCTTGCCCGTCCCCGCCCCGGCGCCCACGAGGGTGAGGGGGGCGTCGGAGAAGACGGCCTCCCGCTGGGCCGGAAGCAGGGCCCCCGTCCGTTCGATGTGGTCGCTGAACCGTCGGGTCAGAATGGCCTCACTGCTCATCGCCGTCCTCCTCCTCGTCGGGAGCGCGGAAATCCCCCCGCCGGCAGAGGGCGGGGTAGGGGCACCATCGACACTGCGGCGAGTCGTAGTTCGGCGGGAAGAGGCCGGAGGCGAAGGAGCGGGCGGTCCTCTGCAGGGCTTCGAGGGCCGAGTTTTTCCTGTCGTCCAAGTTGCCGGCGAACTTCCATGGGGCCAGGGTGGCCTTGAGGTCCTCGTGGACGGCGCCCGTCACGCCCGAATCCTTCAGCGTGAGGTAACCCCACCCGGCTACGGGGCGTCCCGCCCTCTCGAGGGCCAGGGCGTAGGCCGGAAGCTGGAGGGACCCCCTGAGGCGGTCCTTCGCGCCGGACTTGTAGTCGAAGAGCAGGGCGCGGCCGTCGGACAGCAGGTCCATCCGGTCGCACCGCCCTCTGCAGGGGAGCCCGTCCACGGCGAAGTCGGGCAGGGGCTCCTCCCTGGACTGGCCGTCCCGAAGCCCCGCCAGCACGCCGTCCATCTCGTCCTGAAGGTGCGCCAGGGCGCGGACCTGCTCCCTCAGGCGCTCTCGGTGCCGTTCCAGCCTCGGGTCAAAGAGCAGGGCGGCATACTCCCGCGTCGCCACGGACTCGAAGAGGTCCGGCGTGACGGCGGAGAGCGGCCGTCCCGACTCGATCCGCTCCTCCCAGGCGATCTGCCAGAGCTTGTGGACTGCATTCCCGGCCAGATCGGGCCGGAAGCGGTCCTCGCAGGGCGGTTCGATCCCGCTCACATACCGGCAGTAGAAGAAGAAGGCGCAGGCCGCGTAGTCGTCCAGAGCGCTCAGCGGAAAGGCCCGTTCCCCGGGCAGGGGGAGGGGGACCGCCGCCGGGTTGCCCCGGGAGAGGCCGAGGGGGTGCCCCTCCCGCTCTCCGTACTCCACGCCGTCGATCACAGCGGTGCCCCCCGGCGAAAGCAGTTCGCCGAGAGGCCGCCGCAGCTCCTCCGTCGCCTGGAGGAACCAGGGGCGAGGGCCCCCGGCGAGGGTTTCCGCGAAGGGGGAGGGGGGGAGGGGTCGCCCGTTTTCGTCGGACAGAGGGCGGACCAGGATGCACAGGTCCTCGCCGCCGGCCGTCAGCCGCCGGAAGAGGGCCTCCCGCTGAAGCCGCTTCTCCGGGACGAGGGGCAGATGGCTCCGGCCGAGGCCGAGGGCCGGGTTCTCGTGCAGGGCCCTCCGGCGTTCGTCGTCCAGGAGGGGCGATTGGCGCACCTGCCCGGGCCACTGCTTGCCCGTGGCGCCGAGAAGAATCCAGACCGCGGCCGAGGCGAGCACCGGCGGATTGCCCGGGTGGAGCGCCACGGCGGGCGAGAGGGGGCTCTCGCGCCAGATGGTCCCGGTGTCGGCCCACTGGGCGAGAAAGGCCATGGCCTCGTCGCCCGAGAGGACGGCCCGCCCCGCGTCGCCCAGATCCCTCCGGAGGTCCCGGAGGGCGTCGGCCTTGTCCCCGGCCTCCTGGGCCGCGAGGACCACGGAGCGCATACTGCGGTCCAGTGCCGGGTACTCCGCGATGCGGGGCAGAATCGCCTTCCACTCCTCCCGGCCCGGCGCCAGGTCTCTCAGGGCGTCCAGAAGCTCCTCGGGGCGTCCGCCTCCGGCGATGCGGTCCGTGAACCGAAGGGCGCGGGCGAAGGCCGCCGAACCCGAGGCGGCGGGGTGTTCGGCCAGAAAGGCGCTCCACTCCGTCCTGCCTGCGGGGAGCCGCCCGGCGAAGGCCGTACGCGGGAAGGTGAAGGGGGCGAAGAGGAGCCCCGAGAGCAGGTCCGCCGTCTCGCGGGCGGGCCAGCGTTCGCCGGTGAGGTCTCTGGCCCGGAGGGCGGAGGTCCAGAGCATCGTCTCGGAGAAGGGGAGCCCGTCCTGCATGGAGAAGGGCACGCCGTACCGGTCGAAGCTCTCCGCAGCCGAGGCGGCGTCGTCCGGTCCGCCGCTCGCGGCGATGGCGTCCCACCCGGGGAAGTCCATCCCTGTGGCCGAGGGCAGAAAGCCTTCGCCCAGGGACCAGAGGACGAGCTCTCTGGCCAGCGTGTCCGTGGACAAGCACCGGTCGCCCGCGGCGATGGCGACGAAGGGGCGGCGCTCCGCCGATTCCGTCGCGGGGACGACGGTTGCCTCGGGGAACTGGTCCAGGGCGGTGTAGAAGTCCCCTTCGCCGCAGGTGGGGACCCAGAGCTCAAGGTCGGCGCCCGCCTCGGCGAGCCCCCTGAGGAGGCGGAGCTGACCCGACGCGAAGCTGAGGAAGCCCACGGCCCTGAGACGAAGCGTCGCCGCCCACGCCCGACCCTGAGGGGCCTCCCGAAGGAGCCGCTCCCCGAGGGCGGGAATCTGGGCGCTGTCCGCCAGCCCCTCTCGATCCAGGAGGGACTGGTAGTCGCCGTAGAGCCGGCAGAGCAACCCCGCCTCGTCGGCGAGGTTGGGGCACCTCTCCGACGGGCAGCCCGGGCAGCCGATGGCGGCGGCCAGCTCCTCCCGGGGCACGTCCTCCCGGAGCAGCTCCCGGACGGCCTCGCCCGCCAGGCCGAGGAACGCCGGAGAACCCGTCCCTTCGGGCATGGCCGCTCCCGCCTCCTCCCTGAGCCGCGAGACCACGAAGCGGAGCAGCAGCCAATGGTCCGGCGGGTCGATCTGCACCCTCACCTTCCTGGGCGGGCAGGCCTCCACGAGGCCTCGGTACAGGTCGTCCCAGATCCACATCGGGGGACGCCCGTCCATCTCCCCCCCGGCGAGGATATCCCGCAGCAGCCCCTTGTCCCTGTTGGAGGGCACGAGAAAGACGACGTCCTTGTCCTTCGCCGCCAGACGCAGATCGCCCCCTATGTCGCCCATGGTGCGGTACGGGTGGAGAATCAGGCCAATCGCCCCCTCAGGATCAGTAAAATTAGTGTAGCATACCCCCCACCCCGCCGTGGTACACTGACGGCAAGAAACCATCCGAAGGAGGAATGCTCATGCAAAGGACAGGATTGCGGCGCGGTCTGTTCGTCGCGCTGCTGGCAGTGATTCTCGCGGCGTCCGTCGCCGCGGCCGCCCCGCTGACGCTGGAGTTCACCCCCGAAGCCCGGGAAAAGCTCGTCTCCATGAAGGACCTCACGCTGGAGTGGGCCACCTATATGAACACCTGAGGGGAGGAGCCGTCCGCTCTCGTCGGGAGCGGCCTGCCCAAGTACCCCGATCAGTTCTTCCCCCTGAAGGACGCCTCGGGCGCGATCACGATCCTCGTGCCCAAAACCATGACCTTCGAGGGCGACCGTGTGTTCATCGAGCACTTCACCTACCGGGGCCGGGACATGTTCATCTGCAGGACGGTGCGGCACTGACGCCGAAGGACTTCAGTCCGCAGGGACAAAGCGGGGAGGGCCCCATCGGCTCTCCCCGCTCTGTCCCGCCTGCTTTGCTTTCGGCGGGTTATGGGGTACCATCGAAAGGTATGAAAACGACAAAAGAGAATCGTGAGAATGGAAACGGGGGATGCCGCCATGTTTCTCCACGCGCTGTTCGACTTCGACATGACCCTGGTGGACTCGAGCTACGCCATCAGGGACACCATGAACCTTCTCGCCCAGCGGGAGGGGCTGTCCCCCGTGACGAGGGAGCAGGTGCTCTCGGTGATCGGACTCCCGATCCGGGAGTCCTGGGTCGTTCTGTGGGGCCGGTTCCATGAGGACTGGCTCACGGGGTACCGGGAGATCTTCCGGGAGCGGGAGTTCGCCGGGATCGTCCCCTTCCGGGGCACCGTCGGCCTTCTCGACGAATTGACCAGGCGGGGGGTGGGCCTCGGCGTGGCGTCGAACCGCCAGGACCCCCGGCCCGTGCTCAAGGCCACGGGGCTCGACGGGTACTTCCGAGCCGTGGTGGGGACGGAGGACGTCGAACACCCCAAGCCGGCGCCCGACATGATCCTGAAGGGCCTTCGGGACCTCGGCGGGACGACGGACAGCACCCTCTTCGTGGGCGACACCCTGGACGACATGGTTTCGGCGAAGGCCGCCTCCGTCCGGGCTGTGGGGCTCACCACGGGCAACTTCGCGCCCGACGAGCTGAAGCGCGCGGGGGCCTGGCGGGTCGTGGACGACATCGGGGACATCCTGCCCCTCTTCCCCGAGGAGAAGTCATGACGAACCGCCTCGCCCGCGAGCCGTCGCCCTATCTTCGCCAGCACGCCGACAACCCCGTGGACTGGTACCCCTGGGGCGACGAGGCCTTCCGGAAGGCCCGGGAGGAGGACAAGCCGCTCTTCGTCTCCGTGGGGTACGCCACGTGCCACTGGTGCCACGTCATGGAGCGGGAATCCTTCGGCGACGACGAGGCGGCCGCGCTGCTCAACGACGTCTGCGTCCCCGTGAAGGTGGACCGGGAGGAGCGTCCCGACGTGGACGGCCTCCTCATGGCCGTATCGCAGGTCATGAACGGCAGCGGCGGCTGGCCTCTCAACGTCCTGCTGACGCCCGCCGGCCTCCCCTTCTTCGCCGCCACCTATCTGCCGAAACGGGACCTCCGCGCTTGCCTATGGTCTTGAGAAAAAAGAAAACGAAA
>CALCQG010000089.1 GCA_937897575.1 uncultured Synergistales bacterium
GCCTTGTACGCCGCAAAGAATGGGGCCATGGCCGGGTCCTCCGGCGCAACGTGGTTGATCCAGTAAGAGCCCTCCATGGCGCTCCCGGCGATCTCCCACATGAACTCGCCGTAGCCGTCGCCGCCCACGAAGACGATGTCCTTCAGGCCGAGCTCGCGGGCCTGCTTCATGATGAGGGCCATCTCCTTGCCCATGTTCGGCAGGATCAGGACGTCGGCGCCCTTGTCCCGGATCTCCGTAATCTGGGCGCGGAAGTCCACGTCCTGACCCGCCCGGAACCCGAGGTCCGCCACGACCCGGCCGCCGTACTCACCGTAGCTCTTCATGAAGAACTCGCGAAGACCCTGTGAGTAGTCGCTGCCCACGTCATAGAGGATGGCGGCGGTCATCTTCTTCAGCTCGACGGCCGCGAAGTTGGCGATGAGTTTGCCCTGGTAGGGATCGGTGAAGCAGATCCTGAAGGAGTACGGGCGGACGGCGCCCTTCTCGTCCACGGTGACCAGGGGATTCGTGGTGACCGTCCCGATCTGGGATACACCGGCGTGATTGACCACCGGGGCCGTGGCGATGTTGATGCCGCTGCCGTTGCAGCCCACTATGATCGATACCTTATCCTGCTCGATCATCCGACGGACGGCGTTCACGGCGTCCTCCGCCCTGGTCCGGAAGTCGTAGGGGATGAGCTCGATGGTCAGCCCGCCCGCGCCGCCGGAGGCGTTGATCTCCTCCACAGCCAGGGTCGCCGCCCGCACCTCCGTCTGACCGTAGGCGGCCCAGTCGCCCGTCATGGCGGCCAGGTACCCCACCTTCACCACACCCTTGGAGGGCTCGGCGGAGGGTGCCGTCGCCGCAGCCACTCCGGCTGCCGCACCAGCCGCGGCCGGAACGGTCGCATCCGCCGAGGCGACGAGGCTCTTCGCCTCACCGGCTGCCGGAGCCGTCACCTGAGGGGCCACGGGGACATCGGGGGACGCAACGGCCGGTGCAGACGCTGCCGGCACATCGGACGAGGCGACGGTGCCCTGCACGGCCTCTTTCACCGCTTCGACGGTCTCCGCCGTCTTCTCCTTCACCTCGGCGACCGTCTCCTGGACGACCTCTTTCGTCGCTGCCGCCACCTCGACGGCCTTGTCCTTCGCGTCGGCGGCCAGATCCTTGGCGGCCTCCGTCGCCGCGCCGGCGGCTTCGGTCACCGTCTCCTTAACCTCGGCGGCCTTGTCCGCAGCAGCCTCCTTCACTGCGTCAACAGCCTCGCTGACCTCTTTCTTCACATCCGGTTTGTCGGGGGATACCGTGGTCTCCTGCTTCGTCGGTTCCTTGGGGGGTTCGACCGTCTGTTTCTGCTGCGTCATGAAGTACCCTACGATAATGATGAGCACCGCCAGAGCAATGATCCAATTGCGTTTCATCGCCTGCCACCTCCTGAGAGAATGCCTATCAACCCTACGTTATTGTACTACGACATCGCCCGTTCCACCCAGCAGACCGCCATAGTGTGGAACGTATACAAACAGGGCTACCGGACGGCCGACTCGGCCAGGTGCTTCACAAAGCTGCGGAAGAGTTTCGGGAACGTCTTCAGGTAGAAGTGAAGGTCTATCCGCTCCGAGTTTTTGTGCTCACCCTTTCCGATGGGGCCGAAATTCACGATGGGAATGTCGATCTGCGTGAGCTCCGCCAGAGGGATGTCATAGCCCCTCCCCCAGAGGGGCATGTTCGCCGCCATGGCGTCCAGGTCGTCGGGGTCGCCCTGAAAGCCCATGAAGCTCAGGTCCATGATCCCCTGGAAGACCTCCACCTCCGTCAGGGAGAGCCCTTCCCGCTCCACGTCGGCCTTCAGCTTCGCCACCGCGTCGAGGACGTTCCGCTCCCCCGCCGACCGTCTGGTGTTCACCCGGGGCGGGCAGTAGGGCGGAAGGAAGCCCACGACGATCATTGGCCCCTTCTCCCCCGAACGGTCGAGGAGGAAGGAGACGGCCTCCGTGCCCCGTTCCCGCTGGTCCAGCGACGAGGGCAAGCCCTTCAGAAAGGCGTCGAAGGCCTCATCGAAGTCGCTCGTCCTCTCCCGTGCCCGCCGCTCCAGCTCCCCGTAGGTCATCACCCTCGGCTCCACGGGGGTCTCATCGATGGACAGCGCCCCTCTGGACCGCAGGATATCCCGCTGCTCCCTCAGATAGGCGACGGTCCTGCGGAGGGCCTCGGCGGCCGTCTTCTTCATCTCCTCCAGGACCTGGCCCGGGGTTTTCACGACGGTGAACTGGTTGTAGTAGGCCACCGCCCGCTCCGGCAGGGTCACTGAATAGTGGCGGACGAGGTCGTGGAACCGGAGGCACACCTGGGGCGGGAACATCTGCCCCCCGAAGGCCTCCGACGTCTCCGCCGCCCCCTCGAGGAGAAGGGAGAGGTTCGCCACGAGAAGGGACGAGCTCACCCCGTCGTAATACTGCCCCACGTGCGTCTCCTTGCCCACGCAGAAGTAGAAGGGCAGCATCTTGCCGATGGTCCCGAGGTAGACCGACAGGCCGTCGCTCCCCACGGAGGGCTCTCCGTTGAGGCATACGGCGTAGTCCAGGTTCCACTCCTCCCTGAGGCGGACCAACCAGGAGACGGCGCTCCGCATGCCGGTGGAGTTGTTCTCCTCGTCGGGGACGGCGAGAAAGAGCACGTTCACCGGGAGGTCCAGGGACCGGGAGAGGTCGCCGAGAAAGGCCATCTCCGCCGCGACGCCGGCCTTCATGTCCGAGACGCCCCGTCCGAAGAGGGACCGGCCCGCGGCCAGATCCCTCTTCGCGTCGTCGGGCATCTCAAGCTCCCCGGCACGCCTCGTCAGCTCCTCGGGGGAGAAGGCGAGCGCCTTCAGCGGGCCGTAGGCCTCGGCGTCCACCACGTCGAAATGCCCCGTCACGATCACCGTCGACCGTGTCTTCTCCGGCGCGCGGACCAACGCGCACACGGACGTCCTCTTCAGGAAGTCGCCTTCGCAGGGGAGGTATCGAAGGAGGTCGGGGCGCTCTCTGAAATACCCGAGCTCCGAGAGCTTTCCGTAGATGAACTCCGCCGCCCGGTTCTCTTCGCCCGACCGCGAGTCCGAGATGCTCGGGATCGCCACGAGGCCGAGCAGCAGCTCATAGAGGTCTCGTTCGTTCGATGCGATCATGCCAAGCTCACGCCTCCCGTCCCCCATCGGACGTCGGCTGATCTGGATGATCCGCTTCCGCAGCCGTCCCGCTTCGCGGACCTTTCTGCGATGCGGAAGCGTTCCGTTCGATGACGTGGTCGAAGTACACCCGCACTTGAGGGAAGGGGATCCTGATGCTGTTCTCCTCAAAAAGCGCCACGATCCGGTACCGAAGGTCGCTTGCCACCCTGAAAGTGTTTGAATTGGACATATCGAGCCAGTAGTAGAGCGAAAATTCAAGTGAATTCTGCCCGAAATCTCTGAAGAAGACGAAGGGATCCGGGCTCTTCAGGACCTTCGTGTGGTCGTGGGCCGCCAGGAGCAGAAGACGCTCCACCTCTCTGACGTTGGAGTCGTAGGCGACGCCCACGTCGATTTTGTAGCGGAGCCTCTGATCCTGGAGCGTCCAGTTCGTTATCCGGTTTCCCAAGAAGTAGCTGTTCGGAATGAGGACGTCCATGTTGTCGAAGGTCCTCAGCCTGGTGGACCGCGATCCGACCTCCTCGACGACGGCCGTGACGCCGTCGGCCTCGACGATGTCGCCGGCCCGGATGGGCTTCGTGAAGGTGATGATGAACCCGCTGATGAGGTTGCTGAAGATGTTCTGCGCGCCGAAACCGATGCCGATGGCCAGGGCGCCGCCGAGGAAGGCGAAGGCCGTCAGCGGTATCCCGACGAGATCCAGGGCCGAAAGCAGGAAGGCGAACATGAGCACGTAGAAGAGAACCTTCTGGACGGCCGCTGCCGCCTGGGAATCCATGCCGAAGCGGACGAAGAGCCTCTTTGCCAGGAAGTTCGTGACGCGGCCGCTCAGGAAGAAGGCGCCGATGAAGAGGAAGATGGCCAGGGTCAGCTTCGCTATGGTGACGTCGAAATCATCGCCGGACCAGAGGGTGGTGTTCCAGAAGGCAAAGAACTTCTCCTTCCCGACGCTGGACACCTTTTCGGCGATGCGAACGGCGTCGAGTTTTCCGCTGAGCTCCTCGTGCAGCCGCCCGTACTGGTTGAAGAGGTTCAGGGTCTCTGCGATGGCGCCGTTGATCGTCTCGGACTGCTTGTTGAGCGTGGTGATCCTGTTCCGGATGAGCGTTCTGAGCCCCGCGTCCTTTTCGGCGGCGTCGAGATCCTTTCTGCCGGCGACCACCTCCGTCTGGATGGACGCGAGATTCCGCTGCTGGATCTGGAAGGAGCTCTCCAGAGACTCCATGCGGGACGTGGTGGCGGACCGGGTGTTCCACATCTTCTCCCCGTCGATGGAGCCGTTGATCAGCTCATACCGGAGTTCCCATATCCTCTTCGTCTCCTCGAGAAAGAGGAGCGACTGCTCTCCGCTCTCGATGACGATCTCGCTGAGGCGAACCAGGGCCTCCTTGTCGGCGATGGTGGCCTGGTTGATGACCCGCTCGTGCTCGCTCTTCGCCGAGGCGGGGGTATTTTGGCTCCTGGCGAGGCTCGTCCTGCGTTTCTCGTACTCCACCCTGGCCGCCGCCAGCTCTTTTTGGACCGCCGCCGCCCGTTCGTTCGCCGCGCGAAGATGCTGCTCCAGGTCCTCCTTGTCGAAGCGGAGGTTTTTCTTCACCGTCTTGAGCGCCTCCACATAGGCGGCCGTTCTCTTCTCCAGAACCCCCTTGCGGAGCCCATTGGCCTGTTCGGCAAGCTGATACAGCTCATGGGTGATCTTCGCGTTTTCGAGGGCCGCCTCGGCGTCACGGATCTCAAGGGACCGGAGCGCCATGGCCTCGTCGGAGAGCTGTCCCGTATCGGCCTTGAGCTGGGAGAGGCGTTTCTCCGCGTCGGGGATGCCGCCCTGGACGATCGTGCCCGTGCCTCCCACCAGCCGGATCGACGCGAGCACGGACTGAAGCTGCTGGTTCAGGCCCTCGTACTCGTTCCGTATCTTCTCGTAAAAGGAGAGGTTGTAGGGGGGATTGGCGTCGCCGAGGACGGGTTGGTCCTTCTGGCTCTCGTACTCCGCCGTCTCGTCCTTCGCCTTCTGAAGGCCCTCCAGGGCCGAGGGGTACCGCACGTAGGAGGAATGAAGCGCCCCGAGGGTCGTCAGGAGGCGCTGCAGCCCGTCGGCGGTCAGATCACCGCTGGCGACGCTGTCGGCGCGGGCGGTATACTGGTCGATCTCCGCCTGGACGGCCGTCGCCCGCTCTTTGGCCTGTTCGGCCGTCAGGGAGGGCTGAAAGGACGATTTGGCCGCCTCGGGCGTCGCGGCCGTCTCGCCCTGGGACGCGGCAGGGGCGTTGGACGCCGGTTCCGTGGTCTGCGCGCCGGCCGCCAGGGCAAACAACAGGAGCAAGAGCCCGGCAAGAAGGAGCCGAAGGCCCCGTCGCGATGGACATGCCGCGCCTGGTCCGAACGTCGCCCTCCTCACTCCGATCCTCCTTCGTAGCTTGCAGGATGGGGCCGGACCGGCACCCCGTCCGTCACTCCGGAGACGCTCATTCCGGGAAAAACGTCCGGACGATGTCCTCGACGTGCTCCTTTTTCGTGATCCTCGTGACGTTTGATCCGCAGAAGAAAAGCCCCTCCTCCCAATTTCCGTGGTAGGCGTCGATGAGCGCCTGGGCGATGCAGAAGGTCTCCTTCTCGTTGCGGTAGCGGCAGTGGGTGAGGCAGTTGGCGATGCAGGGCTTGGACTCCACGTGCCCTTCGATGTACTGCTTGATGAAGGGGGATTTCAACGCCCGTCCGGGTAGGCCGGCAGGGCTCTGGATGATCACCACGTCGTCCTCCGTCGCGTCGATGTAGGCCTGCTTGAACCGTTCGGCGGCGTCCCCCTCGTAGGTGCAGGCGAACCGGGTTCCGACCTGGACGCCCTTCGCCCCCAAGGCGAAGGCGCGGAGCATGTCCTCCCTGTCCCATATCCCCCCCGCCGCGATGACGGGCACGTCGGGGCCGAGTTCCCTCGCGACGTACTCCGCCAGCACTGGGACGACGGCCTCCAGGGAGAAGACGTCATCGTCCACCTGCTCCATCTTCGTCACGCCGAGATGTCCTCCGGCGTACTTCGGCGTCTCCATGACAAAACCGTCGGGCACCCGGCCGTAGGTCTTCTGCCATCGTCTCGTGATGAGCTCGGCCGCCTTGACGGAGCTCACGATCGGGACGAGGGCCACGTCGGGGAAGTCCTTCGTGTACTCCGGAAGGCGGAGAGGCAACCCCGCCCCCGAGATGATCACGTCCACCCCGCCTTCGCATGCGGCGTGGATGTGGCGATCGTAGTCCGTGAGGGCGACCATGCAGTTCACGGCGATGACGCCGCCGTGGCCTGCGATCTCCCTTGCCTTCATGATGCCGTCCTTTACGGCCGTCTGATTGGCCTCGAAGTAGTTCTTGCCGTTATAGGCCGGGTGGTTGCAGGCCAATCCGACACTGGCGATCGTACCCACGATCCCGCACCGGGCCGCCGCCCCCGCGAGAAGGGGCCCTGAAATCGAAACGCCCATCCCCCCCTGAATGAGCGGATATCGAGGCTGATGCTTCCCTATCTTCAAAACTGGCAATTCGTTCACGTGGCTCTCTCCCCCGCGCGTATTTGCCGACCGTTGACAGCCAGCATCCATGTGATGTGCTGAGGAAATCCGGCACCGCCATATTTTATCCCATCCCACCGCTCGGGGCAAGTAAAATTTCGGACAAGGACGACAAAGGACCGCCGCGACCGTACTCACGATATGGGACGGAGACCGCTCTTCAGCGGTCTCCGCACTTTCTGCCTCCGGGCTTTCTGCCTTCCGCCCCTATTTCGTCAGGATGACGCAGTACCCCCCATCCCGTTCCGCCTTCTCCACGGTCCACCCCCGGCTTTGGCCGAAACGGGCGACGTTCTCCCGGGAGGTCACCGTATCCACCAGGACCTCCACCCTTCCGCCCTTCGCTCCCTCGAGCGCCCTCCTGGTCTCCATGACCGGCTGAGGACAGGACAACCCCCTCGCATCCACGCGCACCGTATCCGTCATGAGATATTCCTCCTAGTCCATTCGTATGCGGAACAGCCCCCCGACGGCCAGACAGAACAGAAGGCCGATCACCGTGGCGACCATCCCGAAGGAGGTGACCCCGGCGCCGGAGGACGCAAGAGAGAAGTTATGGGCGAAGGCCGCCCCGATCAGCATTCCGAGGACGAATATGCCGGCGTCGCCGTCCCCCTCGCCCGACATGATGACCTGCCGTCCGGGGCACCCGCCCGCCAGGGTGAAGGCGAGGCCCGAGAGGACCATCCCGGTGAAGTTCCAGACCTGATTCGTGTGGGCGATGGGCTGCCCTTCGAACCCGGGCTTGAACTGACCGAGGAGGAGGTTTGTCACGATGGCCGCCAGGATGAACGTGACAACGCCGCTGAAGAGGTGTCCGTCCCGGAGCATGACCACATCGCGGATCGCCCCCACGGTGCAGAAACGGCTCTTCTGTCCCATCCACCCGATGAGCAGGCCTGCGCCCAGGGAGATCAGCGCCGGCGCGGCGGCCGCTCCGGGTCCCTTCTCCGAGAAGAAGACGGGGCCCGCCCCCTCGGGACCAAAGAGCGGACGCATGAAGAGCAGGAGCAGCAGCGATACGGCCGCGAGGGGCATGATGGCGCCGGCCCACTTCGGGGAGGCGCTTGCCCGGCCGAGGCTGAAGCCGCGCCACAGAAAGACGATGCCGATTCCTATGCCGACGATGAGCCCTCCGATCCCGGCGAGGGCGTTCCAGTCGCCCCCGGCGAGGCGGGCATAGGCCCGCCACGGGCAGCCGAGAAAGATCAGCGCCCCGATCATGGCGAAAAAACCGAGGAAGAAGCGCACCACAGGGGATGAACCGCTTCGCGGACGGTACTCCGCGGCGAGCAGGGCGGCCAGCAGCGCGCCGAGCACGAAGCCGGGGATCTCGGGCCGAAGATACTGCACCACGGCCGCCCTGTGCAGCCCCAGGGCCCCGGCGATGTCCCTGGTGAAGCATGCCACGCAGATGCCCATATTCCCCGGATTGCCCCAGGAGACCAGCAGAGACGCCGCCGTCCCGACGACGGCGCCCGTCACGGCCGGCCCATACCGTGACAGGAGAAGATCGTTGACGCTTTTCATGACTCAGCCACCCCTCCGTTACAGGATATTTTGGAATAAAAGGTATTCCATAAACATCGAGATTATACAGAAGGTGGCCCGGGAGTTCAAGAAGGTCCGGTCACTCCTCCGAGGCCATGCGATCCTCGACGCTCCTCCACAGCTTTTCCGTCTCTGCCCCCCGCCCCAGGCGGGCCTCCACCCATTGGAGCCAGCCGCTCCCCTTCAGCAGACAGAAGGAGGGGCCGTAGTTCAGGTCCAGGACCCAGGACAGCTGAAGCAGAAGAAAGTCCTGCAGAGTCCGGACATTGCGATAGGAGCCGCGGCCGTCGGTGCTGAACTCCCGAAGGAGCTCCGGCGAATGGCCCCCGTCGGGGGTGATCTTCGGCAGCAGGTCGTTTATCCTGCCCTCCTCGGCGTAGCGACGGACCAGGTTCAGCACGTCCATCTTGTCGCTGTCGCGGACAAGCCTCGCCAGGCGGAGCGTCCGTTCGTCGCCCTCCGTCGGCAGCTCCCTCCTGTTGTGCAGACGCACCGCTCCGAGGATCGCCTCCCGAAGGCCGGCGTCGCCCCCGCGCCACGGGAAGGATACCGCCAGGACGTCGGCCCCCAGCCGCCCGTGGTCCACCGACGAGCCGTCGTAGTACGTCCCGTAGGTCGCGAATTGGGGAAAACGCCCCGTATCGTGCAGCAGGGACGCCGCCAGGGCGCCGTCCGAGAGCTCCTCGTCCCAGCCGAGCGCCCCGACGATCCGCTCCGCATTGGCCAGCACGCGCCAGCTGTGCGTCCGTTTCATCTCCACAAGAGGGTGGAGGCGGCCGCTGTCGTCTCGGAAGGTATCGATATAGTCCGCCAACCATAGCTCCGAACGATGTCTCATCATAAGCGTCGTCTCTCTCCTTTCGCGCCGTCGCCCCTTTCCCAGTCCGTTCCGCTCCCGGGGAGGCCAACGGATTTGCGATCCGCACGTCGATACGCGCTCGTCGTGGAAGGCGGCGGCGCGTGGGTGTCCGCTTTGAGGTTCGTGCACGGGGCGGCGGTCCACCCACTTCGTGTATAATAACAGGAACGGTATGCAAAAACATTTTGTGAAGAGAGGTGTTCGGAGTATGAAGAGTATGAGAAGAATGATCTCCTCCACCGCGCTCCTTCTCGGCGTCCTGGCGCTGCTCGCGACGGCCCTTCCCGCTGCCGCATGGAGCGGGAACCTCCGTTGGACGTACAACGCGGGCGTCAGCCTGTCCGGCTCTCCCCTGGTGGTCGGCAACACGGTGCTTATCGGCGACATCGACGGCAGACTGCACGCCGTGGACAAAAACACGGGGCAGGCGCTGTGGTCCTTCCCCACGGGAACGACGATCAACGGTGCTCCCGCGGTCCTGGGCGACAGGGTCTACATCGGCGGGGCCGACGGAACGCTCTTCGCCGTGAACCTGAAAACCGGCACCCAGGCCTGGAAGTACAAGGATCCGAAGGTCTACAACACGCCCCAGGCCATATGGTCCTCTCCCGCCGCGGGCGACGGGCGCGTGTACTTCAACAGCGCGTCGGGCACGGTGTACGCCGTGAACGCGGCGAACGGACGACAGGTCTGGACCTTCGACACGGGCTTCGAGCTCCGCTCGGCGCCGACCTATGACAACGGCGTCGTCTTCGTCGGGACCTACCGGGGGCGCTTCCACGCGCTCAACGCGAAGACGGGCAAGAGGCTGTGGGGCGGCGGCAGCGGAGGCCCGATCGGCGCGGCGGCGAAGGTATCCGATGGAGTCGTCTACTTCGGGAGCTGGGACGGGAACATGCAGGCCGTCCGGATCCGGGGCGTCGTCCCCCAGTGGCGGCACAACGCCGGCGAATCCATCACCACCTCCATGACCGTCGAAGGAGGCCGGGTGTACTTCGGCACGATCAACGGCAAGGTCGTCGCGCTGAACAAGAGTTCGGGGCAGGTCGCCTGGGAGTTCCCCGTTGACGGCGGCGTCCACTCCACCCCTGTCGTCTCGGGCGGCATGGTCGTCTTCGGAAGCGACAAGGGAGTCGTGTACGCTCTGGACGGGGCGACGGGCAACAAGCGCTGGGAGTTCGCCACGGGCCGCGAAATTCTCTCCGACCCCGCGGTCTCCGGCGGAGTGGTCTACGTCGGGAGCTACGACGGGAACCTCTACGCCTTCCAGTAGACGCACGGCAAAACACCGGAAAGACGAAGGGGGAGGCCGTCGGCCTCCCCCTTTTTGCGACCCCTTACTGTCCCGACAGCAGAGCGGCCCGGTCCGTCCGCTCCCAGGCAGGGAGGGGGTCCAGGTCGATCCGTCCCATGTGCCCGTAGGCCGCGAGGCGCTTGTACTGGGGGCGCCTCAGGTCGAGGTCCCGGATGATGGCGGCGGGCCGGAAGTCGAAGTGCGCGCGGATGCGTCTCGTGATCTCCGCGTCGGTGATCCCCTTCGCCGTCCCGAAGGTGTCCACCATGATGGAGACGGGCTGGGCCACGCCGATGGCGTAGGCCACCTGAATCTGGCAGCGGTCGGCCAGACCGGCGGCCACCACGTTCTTCGCCGCGTACCGCGCCATGTAGGCCGCCGAGCGGTCCACCTTCGTCGGGTCCTTCCCCGAGAAGGCCCCGCCGCCGTGGGCCACGATACCGCCGTAGGTGTCCACTATGATCTTGCGTCCCGTGAGGCCCGTGTCCGCCATGGGGCCGCCCTTCACGAACCGCCCCGTGGGGTTCACGAAGATCCGCGTCCCGGGGTCCATAAGGGTCGCGGGGACCACGGGGGTGATCACGTGCCGGAGGATGTCCGATCGGATATCCTCCGCCCTGGCCTCGGGGTGGTGCTGGGCCGACACGACGATGGTGTCCGCCCGGAGCGGTCGGCCGTCCTCGTACTCCAGGGTCACCTGGGTCTTCCCGTCCGGCCGGAGGTAGGGGATCGTCCCGTCCTTCCGGACCTGGGACAGCCTCCTGGCCAGCCGATGGGCGAGGGAGATCGTCATGGGCATGTACTCCTCCGTCTCGTTGCAGGCGTACCCGATCATCATGCCCTGGTCGCCGGCCCCGACCTGGGCGATCTCCTCCTCCGGGACGAGATGTTCCCGAACCTCGAGGGGGTTGTCCACGCCCACGGCGATATTCTCCGACTGTTCGTCGATGGCCGTGAGCACGGCGCAGGTCTCGCTGTCGAAGCCGTACTTCGCCCTGGTGTACCCTATGCTCTGCACGATCTCCCGGGCTATCCTCGGGATGTCCACGTAGGTCTTCGTGCTGATCTCGCCCGACACGAAGACCATGCCCGTCGTGCACAGGACCTCGCAGGCCACGCGCCCCATGGGATCGTCGGCGAGGATCGCGTCCAGAACGCCGTCGGAGATCTGATCGGCCACCTTGTCCGGGTGGCCCTCCGTAACGGACTCGGAGGAAAAAAGATACCGTTCGTTCGTCACTTGTCCTTCCCCCTCGATGTGGATTCTTCGGAACACAAAAAAAGGCCCCTCGCAAGAAGGGCCTTTGAGTCACCGTCAAACGCTCCCTCTTATCGCTCAGCCATATGGCTATGGCTGCAGGTGTTGGCACCATACACCCTTTCGGGCAGGTTGCCGGGCTTCATCGGGCCAGTCCCTCCGCCGCTCGTGATAAGAGATTCAATTGTCAGTGGTGCATCAAAACCGAAGAAGAATTATACGACACTTGCGCAGGATGTCAATCCCTCCGGCATCGTCGGGGCAAGCTCCCTACTTGCAGGGTGAATACCCGCAGCTGAAGCAGTACTCGCACCCCGATATCATCTCCATGGGCGCCCCGCACTCGGGGCACACCACGCCGCCGCCCTCCTCGTGGTGCGGTGCGCCGCCCTTGCCGATGAGCCGTTCGAGCAGGACCGCTATGGCGTCGGGGATGGACCGCGCCACGTGCTGATCGTCGAAGTTGAAGACCCAGTACTCTTTGCCCGACAGCCCCTTCAGTGTGGCGATGAAGTCCTCCAGCTTGCCGCCGCTTCGCAGGCCGATGGAGATGGCCCGCGACAGGGCCTCCGTCATGGCCTTGAGCTCGGAGCCGCTCTTGCCGATGGAGGCGAAGACCTCGAAGGGCTCCGTCCCGTCGAAGTTGAGCGTGACGTAGATGCTTCCCCAGGGGGTCTTCTCCTTGATGGTCTTTCCGAAGACGACAAGGCCCGGACGCTCCTTCACCCGACTGGTGTGGGGCACTTCGGCCTTCGTCGTCTGGATCTCGGCCCCCTCCTCGGGCTTCTTCGTCGTCTCGATGGGCTGCATGGACCGGGAGCCGTCGCGATAGATGGTGATCCCCTTGGCCCCCATGTCGTAGCATCGGAGATAGATCGTCTTCACGTCGTCCACCGTGGCCGAGGCGGGCAAATTGACGGTCTTGCTGATGCCGCTGTCGATGATTCGGGAGAAGACGCCGGCCACCTCCACGTGCTCGTCGGGGCGGATGTCGTAGGCCGTGACGTAGATGGGGTCCTCGATCGCCCCCTGCTCGTGGAGCTCCCGCACGTGGGTGGGCGAGAGAAGTTTGTGGCAGAACTCCCTCGTCTCCTGCCCCACGCCGTCGGCCTTGGCGATCCGGCGCGTCCAGCTCCAGGCGAAGTTCGGCTCGATCCCCGAGCTCGTGTCGATGAGCATGGAGATGGAGCCCGTGGGGGCGATGGAGAGCCGGCGGCTGTTTCGGATCTTGCCGTGGGAGAAGGCGTTCAGGACCTGTCCGGCGAGGGCGAGGCGGGTTCGTTCATCCCCGAGCCCCTCGGCGGTGAAGAAGGCCTCGATGGCGTTCACGAGGGTGTAGGGCAGCGTGGAGGAGGCTCGCATCTTCTCGACGAGGGCCTTCAGGCCGCCTCTGTCCAAGCGTCCGAACCAGGACTCGGGGAAGAGCTCCTCCCCCTGCTCCCGGGCGAAGTTCCGGAAGAGGTCCTCCACGAGGGGGGCCTCCTCGAAGGGGGCCTTGTCCATGTCCGTGACCATGCCCACGGTGGCGCAGAGGGCCGCGCTCGCCATGGAGTCGCTGAGGGAGCGGCAGAAGGCTCTGAACCGCTCGGAGCCGTAGCGCATGCCCAGCATGATGGCCGCGTCGGCGAGCCCCATGATTCCGAGGCCCACGGGGCGGATGCGCTTCGTCCGCATCTCGATCTTCTCCAGGGGGTAGGAGCAGGCGTCGATGACGAGGTCGAGGTAGTACATGGACCGGAAGACCTGGTCCACGAAGCCCTTGAAGTCGAAGGCCATGACGCCGCTCGAGTCCTTCGTCACGAAGGGCTCGATGTTGATGGAGCCGAGGTTGCAGCTCGTGTAGTTGGGCAGCGGCTGTTCGCCGCACGGGTTCGTGGACTCGATCCGCCACGTTTCGCCGAGCTTCAGCAGGTTGTCGTCGTTGGCCCTGTCGATGAAGAAGATGCCGGGGTCCCCTCGCTTCCAGGCGCTCTCGCAGAGCTTGTCCCACAGCTCGGCCCCTCGTACGGTCCGCACGACGGCCCCGTCCTTCCGGGACAGGAGGTCGAAGGAGCGGTCCTCCCGGGCCGCCGACATGAGCATGTCCGACACGCACACCGAGATGTTGAAGTAGGGGAGCTTGCCCTCCTCCACCTTCGCGTCGATGAAATCGAAGATGTCCGGATGGTCGTCGAAGAGCATCCCCATAAGGGCGGCCCGCCGCCGTCCTCCCTGGACCACCACGGCGCCCATGGTGTTCCACGTCTCCATGAAGGAGACGGGGCCGCTGGCCTGACCGCCTATCCCGCCGTTGATGACGCTCCCCTTCTCGCGAAGGTGGCCGAAGTTGCCGCCCACGCCGCCGCCGTACTTGCTGATCACCGCGGCGTCCTTCACCGTATCGAAGATGCCGTCGATGCTGTCGGGGACGTTGATGACGAAACAGGCGAAGAGCTGCTGGCTCTTGGTCTTCGACCGCCGGAGGAGATCGTAGTCGTCGAAGGTCATCTCGTCGGGGTCGCAGTAGATCCTTTCGGACAGCTCGGGGTCGACGGTCAGTCCGGCGCCCGTCCCGAAGAGGCAGGGGGAGTTGAAGAGAAACCGCCGCTCCAGGATGTCGGTGAAAATGTTCCGCTCCAGCGTCCTGAGCCACTGGAGGTCGCCCTCCCCGCCCGAGAGATACAGGGTCTCGGTGCTGGCCAGTATCCGCGCCACCCTTCGGGCGAACTCCTCGAAGGTGTTCTCCTTCCTCAGGTCCTCAAGGGTTCCGTCGTACCTTCTGGCGAAATAGCGCTGGTCGAGAAGCCACAGGGCGTTCTCCGAAAGAACGCCACCCTCCTCCTGGCTCGATGGGGAAAATGACGAACGGAAGCGTTCACGGTACGAAAAAGACACTTTCGGCCCCTCCCTACACTATTAGGAGTATATTAAAAATAAATACACACAACATGTTGTGTGTGCGGACTCAAGCCTACCACTTTCCGGCGAAGAGTCAAGAGGGGGAAGAAAGGTCGAAAGGGCAGCATTTCGAACGGTGAAAACCAAAAAGCATGATATGATCGTTTTGTTACGGTGCGAAGACCGGCCGCGCATACGAGCCGGACGGGAGTTATTATAACGTACTGGGGAGAGGAAAGATCACACTATGAAAAGATATGACTTCGACACCATCATCGAGCGCCGGGGGACGATCTCCTCCAAATGGGACGACATGGCACCGCTTTTCGGCACCAACGACCTCCTTCCCCTGTGGGTGGCCGACATGGACTTCGCCGCCCCCCCGGAGATCGTGGACGCCCTCAGGAAACGGGTGGACCACGGAGTCTTCGGCTACACCCACCGGTTCGCCCCCTATCGCCAGGCCGTCGTCGGGTGGCTCCTCCGGCGGCACGGGTGGGCCGTGGACACGGAGTGGCTCCGCCACACTCCGGGCGTGGTCCCCGCCCTGGCCATGGCCATCATGGCCTTCACCCAGCCGGGGGACGGGGTGCTCATCCAGCCGCCCGTGTATCACCCCTTCTCCGCCGTCATCCGGGGACGGGGCCGGAGGATCGTGGAGAACCCCCTGGTCTTCAGGGACGGACGGTTCGAGATGGACTTCGACGACCTCGAGAAGAAGCTGGACGACTCGTCGGTGAAGCTCGTCTTCCTCTGCTCTCCCCACAACCCCTGCGGGCGGGTTTGGACCAGGAAGGAGCTCGAACGCTTCGCCGCCATCTGCGTCGCGCGGGATGTGGTGGTCGTCTCGGACGAGATTCACGGCGACATCATCTATTCGGGCAACAGGCACATCCCCCTGGCGTCCCTGTCGGGGGCGATCAGGGACCGGACCATCACGGCCATCGCTCCGAGCAAGACCTTCAACATCGCCGGTCTCTCCACGGCCGTGGCCGTCATCCCGTCCCGGCGCCTCAGGGACAACTACACCTCCGTGCTCGACTTCCTGCATTTGGACGGCGGAAACACCTTCGGGACCATCGCCCTGGAGGTGGCCTACAACAAAGGAGATCAGTGGCTCGACGAGCTGATCGAGTACCTCGAGGGGAACGTCCGTTTCGTGGAGGAGTTCCTCGCCCGACGCCTGCCCGCCGTCACCCTCGTGAAACCCGAGGGGACCTACGTGCCCCTGCTGGACTGCCGGGCTCTGGGCCTTGGCGGCCAGGAGCTCCTGCGGCGGCTCGTGGAGCGGGGGCGCGTGGCCCTGAACGGCGGTCACTGGTTCGGGACCGCCGGCGAGGGCTTCATGCGCCTCAATATCGCCACGCCGAGAAAGCTCCTCGAGGACGGGATGGAGCGGATCGTCGCGGCGCTCTCGGAGGAGGGCGGTCGCTGACCATCGACTCGGAGGTCGGTAGAGAGGGCCGGATCGCCCGAAGTGCTCCGCATGGCCGCTCGGTTCTCCGTCGAGTGGCCGTGCGGAAGCAGATAAATTCCCTTGGGTGGGAATTACCACCCCGTCAGGTGATTGTTTTTTTTCGCCCGCACCGGTACAAAGGGCGCAGGTTCGGACACCCACCGGAAAGGAGTTGGACGAGTGTGGCGGAGGTCTTCGCCCTTGACCGGCACCCCAGGCTGAGAGTTCTTCTGGCCCCCATCGGGCTGGCGCTGTCCATGCTCTGGCTCTCCTTCGGCATGCGCGTGGTCTTCCTGCGCCAGGAGCATTTCGCCTTCCCCACCTTTCTCTTCGCCTTCGGCCTCGTCTCCGTTCTTCTCTCGAAGACGGACCTCACGGCCCCCGAGGCGCTGCGAAAGAGGACGGTCTTCGCCGCCCCTCTGCTAATCCTCCTCTCATCGGCGCTCCTCTGGATGGGGACGCCCCTGAAGGCGGCGGCCATGGCCGTGGCGGCCATGGGCAGCGCCACGCTCGTGTGCCAGTGGATGTCCTTCTGCGTCGTCCTGTCCCCCTACCGATTCGCCCTCACCTACGCCCTGGCGTCCCTGACGACCCTCGCCGCCGGGGAGTTCCTCTTCGCGGGGACGGGGATCCTCCGCCACGTGATTCTGCTGGGGACGCCCTTCCTCTCCGCGGGGCTCCTCCACCTGGCATCGGGCGACGACGAACCTCAACCCCAGGCGCGGGACGATGTCTCCCTCCTGTCGGTGAAGACCATCCTCTATCTCTTCTTCTTCTCCTTCGTGCTGAACGGGAGCGAGCTGCTGACCCAGGTCTCCCTCGACCGGGATCCCTCCCTGACCCTGCTGAAGAACGGGGCCTACAGTCTGGCTCTCGCGGGAACGGTCCTGACCCTTCGCGCCCGGCAGGGGCTCTCGCCCCGCACCTTCATGGGAGGAGCCCTTCTTCTGGCCGCCATGGGGACGCTCCTCCTCGGCCCCTCCCCCGCCCTTGGCATCGTCTTTCTCGAGGCAGGGTGCGCCCTCTTCGAGGTGGCCTTCTGGCTCTTCATGCTCGACCTGGCGACGCAAAGCGACCACCCCTCCCGGATCATGTGCGGCGGCGTCGCCCTCGTCGCCTTCGCCCTGCTCTCGACGCACGTCCTCTCCACGCTCTTCGCGCCCTTCCTCCCGACCCTGCTCCGGGAGAACATGCGGCTGTTCCAGACGGGGCTCTTCTTCGCCCTCTCCACGCTCTTCCTCTTCCTCCCCCACCCCACGGGGGAGATATCGGCGACCCCGGAGGACCCCGCGGCGGGACGGGCGGACCGGGAGGATGCCCCGCCCTCGCTCAGCATCGAGGAGGACGAGCTGCTCATCAAGGGGATCTTCGACGCCTTCGGCCTGACGCGCCAGGAGAGCAAGGTGGCCTTCCTCCTCCTGGACGGCGCGGGGGACGACCGGATATGCGGCGAACTGTACATCTCGAAGAACACGCTCAAGTACCACATACGGAACCTCATCCGGAAGCTGAACATCCCGAGCCGACGGGAGCTCCCTCCCCTGGTGGGACGGGCCCTCGCCGAGTCCAGGGCGACGGTTCGGACCGGAGAGACATCAGACCAACCCAAGGAGGGAACCCGATCATGAGCAAACGCAGCATCCCCGCCCTCGGCCTGGCCGTTCTTCTCCTCTCCGCCCCGGCGTCCTGGGGCACGACCCTCTCCGCCTACCCTCTGTGGGAGACGGTCCTGCTCTTCGAGCAACCGGGCCGTGATGCGGAGTTCCTTGAAGTGAAGGCGAAGGAGGAGGAGATATCCCTGTCCGAGAGGGCGTACGCCCAAGGGGCCTTCTGGTACAGGATCGCCCACGAGGGGCGGGACGCCTGGATATTTCAGGACGACCTCTACATCCTCGCCGGGGGCGAGAGCGCACTGGTCTCCACCGCTCTCGAGACGGCCGACGGCGCTTTCGAGAATCTCTTCGATGGGATGGGGCCAGACGGCTCCTGGATCCGCCGGGGCAATGCGCTCTACGAAGGGGACGAGAACAACGGCCCCGGGGTCGTCATGACCTGGGCATCGAAGGACGCCGTGATCCAGACCATGAGCACGGAGCACGCCGTCCTCCCCCTCTACTTCGCCCTGCGGACCGCCGAGGCCAGCGACGCCTTCCTCGGCTTCCCGGCCGTGGGGATGACGGAGGACGAGATCGCGAACCGCTTCGGCGCCGCGACGGCCTACTTGGGCGGCGCCCTCGTCTACGACCCCGAGGACGGCGGCGGGCACCGGGACCTCCGGTTCACCCTGTCCGACGGCGCGGTGACCCTCGTGGAGAGCTCCGTTTTCCCGGGCAACGGGGTGGAGCTGCCGGAACGGATCTACGAGCTGCGCCGCTTCCGGAGCGAGGCAAACGAGTATCCGAGAGCGGCGCTCTGCGCGGAGCACGACGTCCCGCTGCGGCCGGAGCCGTCCCGGGCAAGCACCATCCTGACGACGATCCAGAGGGACGCTTCGCTCTGGGTCGTCACCGCCGTGGACCGGGGCGAACCGCACCTCTGGTACGAGGTGGAGACGGCGGACCGGAGGAGGGGGTACGTGTACGGCGAGCATGTCGCGCTGGACGATTCGCCCAGGGACCCCGTGCGCCGGTGCACGGACTTTCTCCGGCGGGGCGGCGCGGCCGGCATCGCGGCGAGGCTGGGCGAACCCGAGGCTCCCCCCAAGGAGGAGAACGGGCGGACCGTCCACCAATGGCCCGGGCTCACCGTCTGGGCCGACGGCCAGACCGGCGGGGCCGACGACATCGTTCGATTCATGCTGCGGCAGCCCGTCTGTGATTTCTGCGGAGTCCGGCCGGGCGACGGAGTCTACGTCCTCGACGAACTGCTCGAGCTCATGACGGCCCACGGATGGTCCGGAGGGCCTCTTCACGTCGGTGAGAACCGCTGGACGAGCGGGGAGCGGGATATGGCCCTCTCCTTCGACGTGGAGGACCAGGTGCAGGGCGAGGTGCTCTCCTCCATCACCTTCGACCGTCTCGCGCCCCCCGCGAATCCGGCGGAAGAGGAAGGTGATACACCGTGACCCTCTCGTCCACCCGGCGGAGAATAACGCTCCTCTGCTGCGCCGCTCTCCTCGTCCTCATCGGCTCCCTGCCGGCCGCCGGGGAGCCCGAGGCCCTTCAGGTCATGGTCGGCCAGTCCTCCGGGCAGAATGTCCGCGTCCGCTCCCTCCCCTCGACGAAGGGGGAGATCCTCGGCGCCCTGGGCTCCGGGGATACGATCATCGTGGCGGAGCGGCGGGACACGGGCGAGACGCACCCGTGGTACCGGATCATCTACCCTGTCAGGGACGGATGGGTCTACGGCCAGTACGTCCAGTTTTTCGCCTCCGGGAAGGAGGTCCCCTTCGAGCCGTCGGACTACTGGACGCTTTTCCGGCTCTCCCTCCTCCTCATCGCGGAGTACGGCTACACCCCCGACGAGGCGCAGGCCCGCTTCGGCACACCGCTCTCGACGGAACACCTGCCTGCCCGAGAGGGGCGGGGCGCGCTCTCCGTCCTCTCCTACCCCGGGTTCGTCCTCGGCTTTGAACGGGGCGAGGGTGGGGACGCTCTTGCCGCCGTGTCCGTCGCCCCGGGGAACAGCGCCGCCCCCTTCGGCCCCTGGAGAAGCGGCGACAACGCCCGGACGCTGAAGCAGCTCCTGCCCAGCTATGACGAATCGGACGGGCAGTGGTCCTTCTACAGTGAGGAGATCGGCCTGTACTTCCGCTTTCCCGTCGAAGACGGCTTCATCGGGAGCATGGCCTTCTACAACAGCGATCTGACCTCCGACTACCTCGCACTGCCCGATCCGACCAAGGGACCGGGCCCCGACGAGACGCTGCCCATCGAACGGATCCCCGACCTCCACCGTCACAGGACCCTGGTTCACAACGGGGAGAATCGCGCAAGCGACGCGCCTCTGGCCTTCCGGGACCTGCAGAAGAACAGGGGGAAGAGGGACGCCACCGCCCTGTTCAACGAGTCGAAGACCCTCTCCGCCAGGGTTGAGACGGCGGTTCTTCCCGCATCGGACCTCGGGGTCCCCGCCGAGGGGACGGTCTCCTTCGAGCAGATCGTGGTGCGCAACGAGCGGACGGGGGCCGAGTACGCCGTATACTGCCCGGCCCTGCCCCACCTGGCCATCCATGACGTCGTCTGGTACCGGGACAGGTACCTTCTGTTCGACATCCCCTCGGACGCCTTCTCCGGACGGCACTACGTGGTGGACGCCCCGGGGCGGAGCGTCCTGTGGCAGGCCTTCGTGGAGTAACGGCGGGCGTCCGGGCCGCACGCCCGCGACAGGGAGAGGAGCGTCGTCGCAGAGGGGGCCGTCGTCCCCATCACTCTTCGCAATAGGAGGGATCGTCGTGAAGAACAAGACACCGCCCATCGTCCCGTGCCCCTTCGTTCGTACCCATCGCGCCGCCCCCCGTCACCAAATGACCTGGGCGAAGAGAGGTGCGCTGCTCCTCGCCGTCGCGGCACTTCTCGCCCTCTCGGTGGGCTGGCGCCCGGGATATGCGGCCAAGGGGGCGAAGGAGCGCGCTCCGCACGGCCGCGTCCGGGTGGTGGAGCAATCGGCAGATTTCAGAGTGCAGGTGGTGGAACACTTTCCGGACCTTCGGGTACAGGTGGTGGAACATTTTCCCGACAAGGCCGGCCGGTGGCAGTTCGTAGAGCACTCCGCCGATTTCACGGTGCAGTTCGTCACGTCCTTCCCCGACCTCCGGGTGCGCTTCGTGGAGGCTTTCCCCGGTCCACCCTGACGGACAGGGAAGGGACGTCTTCAAGAGACAGGCTCGTCACAGAGCACCGCCGCTCTTTATATACAGAGACTATATAAATCTAAGGAGGAAGAAACATGATACACACCCGCACTTTCGGAAAAATCGCGCTGATCCTCACGATCGCACTGGTCCTGGGCAGCACAGCCCCGGCCTTCGCCGAGCCGTCCGTCAAGGTCTCCAGCTCCTCCATCTCCTTCTCCGAGGACGTGACGGACGACATGATCGCCGATGCGTCGAAGCAGTTCGAAGAGAAGAAGGGCGACATCGCCAAGGCGACCCTCAGCCTTCAGTACGTCACCGACGATATGGTGGCCAAGGCCTGCGCGGCCTACCCCGGCGTCCGGAAGATCGAGCTGCTGAACGCCCCGGAGCTGACCTCCGTGGCACCCGTGGCCGGTCTCGCCGACATCACGGAGCTCACCTTCCAGGACCTGCCGAAGGTGACGGACCTCTCCCCCCTGTCGAAGAACACGAAACTCACCCGCATGGGGATCACACGAGTGGACTTCGCAAACCCCGACATGAAGTGGATCGCCCCTCTGACGGATCTGTCGGACCTCTCCATGGAGAAAGCCCCTGCCTCCTTCACATCCCTCGAAGGTATGGAGAGCCTGGTCAAGCTGCGGCAGTTCACCCTCAGGCGGTCCACCGCCCCGGACCTCACGCCGCTGTGCGCCCTGCCGAACCTGCAGAAATTGAGCCTGGCCTACAGCTTTGCCGACCTGACGCCCCTAAAGGGGTGCGCCAAGCTCACGGAGCTCAGCCTCTATGGGTCCACGGCGACGGACATCGCCCCCCTGGCCGAGGTCCCGTCGCTGAAGGCCCTCGACGTCTACGCCACCAAGAACATCGCAGACTATGATGCCATCGGCACCATCAAGACCCTGGAGAGCGTCGCCACGGGCCTGTCGGCCATGACCTCCGCCGCCTGGGCCGCCGAGCTCCCGAACCTGAAGCGGGCCACCTTCTTCAAGGACGCCATTGCGGACCTGTCCCCCCTGGGCAAGGCCACGTCCCTGGAGCACCTGGACCTGTGGCAGCTCGAGGTGCCGGACACGGCCTTCCTCGCCCCGCTGAAGAACCTCAAGACGCTGAAGATGGACAGCTCCAACAAGGAGTCCAAGACGCCCCTGGACCTCTCGGCCCTCAAGGACCTCGCCGCCCTGAAGACCCTCGTCGTCTCGAACTCCCCCGTCTCCAACCCGGGGACCCTTTCGTCCCTCGCCGCCCTGGAGTACCTGGACATCCGGAAGACGGAGGGCATCTCCGACCTGCGCCCCCTCATCGGTCTGACGAAACTCAAGGAGATACAGGTGTCGCCCAATACCTTCTCCGAGGCGGACACGAACGTCCTGACCGAGAAGGGGATCAAGGTCCAGGCGAGATAAGGGACCGGCGTCGGGGGAGAGCCATCTCCCCCTGCAGCGAACCACTTCGAACAGGAGGGAGATTCTCGTGAGAAAAGAACGCGCTTTCATGGGACGAACCATCATCCGCCGCCTCGCGGCCGCCGCCCTTTTCCTGGCGATCGCGGCCGCTCCGGCGCTGGCCGCTCTGCCGCGGAACTACAGCGAGTTCAAGGCCCGGTACGCCCAAGAGGGGCGGACGCCCGAGGGGGCCTTGAAGCTCTACTTCGACGCCGTCTTCTGCTACATCGACCCCGCCACCCGGGACGAGGGGTCCAAGATGCTCCGCTACACGCTCCGACTACGCCAGGGGTGGGAGAGCACGGCCTACAACAGGACCTTCGTGGAGCGCATGGAGGACCCCGGCCGGGAGTACTTCTTCCGGAGCTACGCCGTGGGCGCCACGCCGCAGAACAACTACGCCATGGACCGGAACGACTACCGCCTGGACATCGTGAAGCGGTGGAGCGGGCACTCGTCGGGGGACCTTCAGCTCAGCCTCCGGAACGGAGGGGCCGACAACCCGAGGGTCGTCTATCTCCGGAAGTTCGACGGACTGTGGTTCGTGACCAACAACAGCAGCACCTTCCTGGACGTCCGCCGCCCGGTGACCATGGCGGACAGGACGGGACACGACGCGGACTATGACGACGTGAACTACGGCGGCGCCATCAGCGACGGGCAGGACGGCGGGGACTACGACAAGACGAAGAGCTCCGGGGAGCCGTCCAAGAGCGCCCCACCGCCTCAGGCGCCCCAGCACCCGGCGGTGAACCAAGAACTGGAGGACGCGTTCCAGCAGCTTCTCCGGAACGTCCTGAAATAACTGCAGAATACGAGGTGATCCTGATGAGAAAACGTATCGTTCTTCTCTGCGCCATGATCCTCCTCTTCACCTGCCCCTCCGCCTGGGCGGCGCAGGAGTATCTTGTGACGGGGCATGTCGTCCCCATCTACGAGTCGCCGAAGGCTGGGACCCTCGCCCCCAAGGACGGCTGGAAGACCGTCCCCGAGGAGGACGAGAATGTTCTGACCACCGTTGTCTATGGGAACAGACTCGAGTGCTCCGATGCGAAGGGCGCCGCCAAGTGGCTGGAGGTCTTCGCCGAGGGGGGCTCCCTCGGGTTCGCCGAGAAGCGCTTCTTCACCCCCTTCCCCAAGCACGACGCCTTTGATGAACCGCGTTCCTTCTGGGTCTCCTCCGACGGCGTCATCCCGTCCCTCTTCCCCGGCGAGCGACCGCTGACGGAGCACGACCCCTTCGCGCTCCCGCTGGGAGTCACCATCCTCGTCGAGGGCAGCGCCGAGAAAGACGGGAAGTCCTGGCTCCTCTGCCGCTTCGAGGGCGATCTCGCCCAGGGCGGAAGCGACGGTTTCGGGGGGCGGTATGCCTGGATCCGGGCGTCCGACGCCGTCGACCTTGCCAAGTACGAACCCGACACGTCGAAGGTGCAGGAGGAGTGGCTGCCCAAGACGCTGAGCGATACCAAACGAACCGCACTCCTCGCCAAGGGGTTCTCCATCGACCCCACCCCCCTCATCCCGGAATGGATCGTCCAGGACGACATGGTGGACCGCTACAACACCATGACGTGGCAGACCCCTAAGTTCATCACCGCCGATCTGCCCCTCCACGCCTTCCACCTCTACTTCGACCGCATGCTTCAGAAGGTGGAGGAGGAGGTCCTGCTGCCCCGCACCGCCGAGCTCCTGACGGCCATGAGACTGGGGCTCACCTCCTTGAGGGAGGAGATGACCGGCCCCTCGGGGAAAGAGGCGGCGACCCTTGTGGAGGACTACCTCGACGTCGCCATGTTCCTCCTGACCAACGGAGGCACGGAGCTCTCCGACCGCGGAGCGGGCATCGCCACCAATATTCAGGAGGGGGGCATCGCCAGGTCGCCCTTCACGGGAGCGGAACAGGACTACTCCCTCTTCGCGCCCCGGGGGCACTACACCCTCAACGACGACTTCAAGAGCTACTTCAGGACCACCTACCTGCTCGGAACCCCCTTCCCGCTGGACAAACCCCACGGGGCCGCGGCCACCCTGCTTCTCTGCCGGCTCCTCGACCTCTCGGATGTCCAGTCGGCGTGGCGGTCCTTGGTGGACCCCGTCCTCTACCTCGTGGGCTCCTCCAACGTCAACTCTTGGGACGACCTGAACGAGGTGGCGAAGAGGTACGACCTCGCCACCCTGGAGGACTCCGCAGCCATGGATCGGCTCATGGCCGATCTGGACAAAGTCGCCAAGGAGAGCGCCATCCAGAGGCTCCCCGGCAAGAAGTTCGCCGTCATGCCCCGGCGGATCACCTTCGACGCCTTCATCTTCGACAACCTCACGTCGCCGGCCATCGGCACGCCCGACAAGGAGCGAAAGCTTCCCGCCCCCGAGGACGTCATGGCGATCCTCGGCTCGAAGTCGGCCGGACTCGAGACGGAGCGCTACAAGGAGACCCCCGGGTATGAGGAGAAGGCCGGAGAGCTGGTGAAACAGTGGCCGGACTACGAGAAGAGCACCAAGGGACAGAACGTCTACACGTCGTGGCTCTCCCTCTACGACGACTACTTTGAGGGGAGCGCCTCGAAACAGTTCTTCGCAGGCACGCCCCAGTGGGACTACAAGAAGCTCCTCACCGCGTCGGGCTCCATGGCGGAGCTGAAGCACGACACCATCCTCTACGCGGAGCAGAGCGGAGCCGAACTTGGCGGTCCCGGCGGCGACTGGACCCCCGCCCCCTACGCTCTGCCCTTCGGCCGGGGGTACGTGGAGCCCGAGCCGAAGCTCTTCGCCGGGCTCGCCGCCTGCGCGCGAAAGATCGTCACCTTCCTCGAGCCCATGTTCTCCGACGAGTACGAGCACTATCGATACAACCTGACGGCGTTCGCCGCCATAATGGACAGGCTCTCCGACATGGCGGGACGGGCCGTCTCGGACACCATGATCTACGACGACTTCGCGGAGCTTGCCACCTTCTTCCTGCCCTCGGTGCTCCCCGAGGGGATCGGCGAGGCGAACGCCCCCGAGACGCAGCATCAGATCAAGATGGCCCTTGTGGCCGACGTGGCCACGGACCCCGGCGTCGGGGCGCTCCACACGGCCATCGGGACCCCCAGGGAGATATCCGTCTACGTGAACGACAGGGGCGGCGGTGCCAGAGTCGCCACGGGGTACGTCTTCTCGTACTACTCCTTCGTCCGGCCCCTGTCCGAGGGGCGGATGAACGACGACCAGTGGAAGGAGATCGTCTACGACGAAAAACGGCAGGACGAGCTGGAAGAGCTCCGTCCGGCGTGGTACAGGCAGCACCTCGAACCGTGAAGGGACGGCGGCGCGCGTTCTGCGCGCCGCCCGCTCCTCGGGGCCATCATGCCCCACCACGATCTCGCCGCACCTCTGATGGACGAGGTCTACGGCATGCTCTCGAGGGAGCTCCCCTCCCCGGGGCGGATCCTTCTCATCGCCCCGGACCACTACCTCCGGGGACGAAGTGCCGTCACCTTCAGGGGTGCGCCGTGGGACGCCTCTTTCGGGCCCCTTCCGGAGGATCGTGACGGGGTCCGCGCTTTGGAGAGACTCGCGCGGCGTCAGGACGACATCTTCCCGGGGGACCACGGCGTGACGGAGCACATCCCGAGGATCCGCCGCGCCTGGGGGAACGTCCCCGTGCTGCCCGTCATGGTGCGCCCCGAGGCCACGGACCTGCAGATACTCGCCATCGCGAAGGCGCTCCTTCCGCTGCTCGAAGAGGGCGCCGCCGTGATTCTGAGCATGGACTTCTCCCACTACAAACCGGCCAGTGAGGCGCGACGGGAGGACGAACGAAGCACGGGGGCGATACGGAGTTTCCGTTTCAACGACCTGAACAGGCTGGACATCGACTGCCCGCGGGGAGCCCGCCTCTTCCTCCAGCTCATGAAGCTCTCGGGGGCCGCGAAGTCGAGGGTCCTGGCGACGGGGAACTCCGACGACTTCATGGCGTCGCCCACCGCCCGCACCACCGGGTACGTCACCATGATCTTCGGGGGTGGACAGGGCGCTCCATAGAGTATGAAACAAGCCATGGTCGGCGCGTTGACTATATCCCCGAACGGGAGCGCTCCATAGGGTGTGGAACAGAGGAGGGACGACGGCTCGAACTCCGTCGCCCCTCCTCTTCTGTTCTCTCCGTCCCGGCCGCACGGCGCCGGGATGACGACCGCTCGGTCTATTCCGGCACGATGTACCGGGCGGAGGAGGTCACCGGCGATTCGACGAGCTTTCCGCCCGTCGTTACGACGAGCCGGGACGTGAAGCTTTCGGCCGATGCGTCGTGGAGGGTGAACTCGTACCCGTCCCCCCGCTTCAGCAGGGACCCCACGATGTAGCTCTCGGGGTAGAATTCTCCGCCGTCGTCCACGTGCCACGTGGACTGTTCGTCGTAGGCCGCCGGAAAGTCGAGGCAGAAGGTCCCCTCCGGCGCGACGAGGGCTATCGCGGCCAGGGCGTTCTTCCCCTTGGGCTTGAACTCCATGGCGTAGACGGCCACCCCGGAGTCCTCAGCCTCAGCGATCCGAACGATCGCCTTCAGGGTTCGTCCATATCGTTTTTCGAAGGCCTTCCGCTGGTCCGGCGTGGCCTCGGCCGGGCTCTTTTTCAGGGGGATGGGCTCGACGCTTCCGGTGTACTCGTCGTCCACGAGGAGCACGTCACTCCCCACGGGATCCCCGTAGGGCAGAGACAGGGGTTTACCCTCCACCCGGAAGAGAAAGCCCGCCAGGTCGTCGAAGGTTCGCGCCGTCTCGCGGCCGTTCCACTTCTGGCTCTCTGTACGGTAGTCCTCGAAGGTCACGGAGTGCAGGACCCCGTTGAAGATGCAACGGGTAAACCGGGGGGCTATCGTCTCCATCAGGGGCCGCTGCAGAAGGAGCACCTTCGACCCGTCGAGGGACGCGAGGGCGAACCTCGGCAGGGCTTTGTCCACAGCCAGATACTGGCCGTACACCCACCCCGTCGAGTCGTTCATGGTGACGCGGTACCATGGGTACTGGTCACCGCTCTTCTCCGGGGCCTTTTCCAGGACCTCCACAAGCTCACCGCCGCTGAAGCGAAGGAGGACGGACGCCGACGTGGAGGGTTCGGCCCGCATGTTCACCCTCGTCCCCAGAACCGTTCCGACGGCGGGCAAAACAACCTCCGAGGCGCCCGGCGCAGCGAGGCAGAGGAGCAGCAGAAGCCCTCCCCACAGGACTCTCTTCATCATTACCCACACCCTTTCCCCGTCCGACGGGAAACGTTCGTCATTCGTACAGGGCCCATTCGTACCGGAGCCACGAGATGGCCATGCTCTCCTCCACGATGGCCGTCAGGCGTTCGAAGGCCATCTCGGGGTCGTAGTAGTGCCACTCCCCCTCGCCCAGCTCCTGAGGCTCCCCCAGAAGGGATTCGAGCTCCGCTGCGTCCATGCCCACGGTGATCGAGCCGAACCCCAAGGGGCCGCCCCACACCTCCACGCGCCGGAGAACACCGTCCCAGTACTCCGCCTCGTGGTCAGAGTAGGTCAGGATCTCGATGCGCACCGTCACACCGAAGTCCGCGAGTCGTTCCTTGCTCGTCGTCTTCTTCTCGGGAGGGCCGAACTTCTGCACGGCGAGGGCCGGAGAATAGCCGAAATCCAGCTCGATCCTCGCGGCGTACCGGTTGAGGGGGGTCACCTCCGCCTCGTCGGGGACGTCCAGGTACTGCCCGTAGACCCAACCCTCGCCCAGCGCCCTGGACAGGACCCTGTACCAGGGGTACCGGTCCCCTTCCTCCCGAACCTCCTCGAGGACAAGGACCGCGCTGCCTGCATCGTCCCGGAAGACCCCGAGGACCGGAGCCGTCTTAGCGGGGCCCTTCCGAAGGTTCACGCCCGTGTCGTTCACGGAGCCGTCCACAGGCCACCGCCACTCCTCTTCTTTTTCTTTCGGTTCAGCCACTTTCGGCTCGGCCACCCCGGAGGAAGAGGCGCCCGTCGTCTCCTCCAGAAGCGCGACGGCTCCTTCGTTCTCCGCCTGTGCGGCGATATCGAGGGCCCTGTTGCCGGCCGCGTCCTGGACGAGTGGGTCAGCGCCCGACTTCAGGAGGGCCTTCAGGGCGTCGGGGACCATGTTGTGCCTCGCGCCCCACATGAGGGCCGTCCATCCGTCTCCGTCCCGGGCGTTCGGATCCGCCCCGGCGGAGAGCAGCCTCTCGAGGACATCGGCGCTGTCGCGGTACATGGCGGCGTACATCAGTGCCGTCACGCCGGACTCGTCGCCCGCAGCCACATCCGCGCCTCCGTCCAGCAGAGCCTGTACCACATCGGCGTTCTTGTTCCACGCCGCCGCCCGCATCAGAGCCGTCATGCCGCCGCTCCCCTCGGCGGCGGCGTTGACGTCGGCGCCGCTCTCCAGAAGGGCCTTCACCACATCGGGGTTGCCGTTCTCCTGGGCGGCGTACATGAGCACCGTCCAGCCAGAGTCGGCGTTCACGTCGGCCCCCTTCCCGGCGAGCGCCCGGATCACCTCGGGGTTTCCGTTGTGCTCCGCCGCGCTCATAAGCGGCGTGCGCCCCTCGTTGTCCGCGGCGTTCACGTCCGATCCCGCCTCGATGGCCTGCGCCCCCTCCTCGGGGCTCCCGGTGGCGCAGAGCTCGAGGAACTCCTCCACAGGCATCGCCGCCCCGGCGGGGACACCGAAGCAGAACAGCGCAAGGACGGCGGTGCACAAAAAGCTCTTTCTCATGACGGCACTCCCCTCTCAATGGCTCCGGCGCCGGAGGTCGTCTCCTCATACCCGGCGATGGTCGTCCGCTTTATTTTCCCCAGGGATCGTCCTGACCGGCCTCTTCGGTCTCCTCGGCCTCCTGTGTCCTCTGCGCCTCATGGGTTGTCCGAGTCTCCATGTTCTGCGCCGCGGGGGCTCTTTCGGCCTCCGGGGCCTTTGTACGTCCTTCAGGCTCCGGCGCTCTTTCCGTCTCCCCGGCACCCTTGGTTTCCTGCTCTTCCGCCCCTCCGGCGACCTCCTCGAGCTCGCCGATCATCTGGTCGAACCTTTTGCTGCGTTCCATGTTCTTCACCATGCGGACGTGACGAAGAAAGGCGGCATCGCTCTTCTTGCCGTAGAGCTGGGCCAGAAACTGGGCCTCGCCGTTCCTGAACTCCTCCCAGGCCTTCAGGGCCACGGATGCCGTCTTCGCCCCGTCCCCCACAAGCCCCTTGCCGAGCTTCGAGCTCAGGTTCTTGACCTTCATGGCCTCGGCGAGCTGTTCGTCGGTCTGCTTCGCCGGATAGCTCCCCTCGAAGCGAGGTTTGCCCCGCTTCAGCTCGTCCACGTAGGCGATCAACTCGAGGGTTCGTCCGCGAGTGGGCTCCAGGGAGTTCACGGCGTGGGACATGCTCCATATGGTCCCGCCGCCGCTTTTCTCCGAGAGCGTCTCGTAGTAGGCGCCGGCAAGTGCGTGCTCGCTGTCCCTCCACGGGATCCAGGCACGTTGGGCCGTCCTGAGGGCGCTCTGCCCCTCCTTGGGGAGGAGCCCCATGAGCTCCTTATAGGCTCGGTTGAGCTCCTGGTCCCACTTTTCCGCGAACTCCTCGGCGCACTGGACCACGCCCGCCGTGCTCGGGTCCTCACTATGACACCGCTCGAAGGCCTCGTCGAGAGGGTGCTCCGCCGCCACAGCAGAGCCGCAGAGGAACAGCGCACACAGGGCGATCCACAATCCTTTCCGCGTCATGAACAGATGCCTCCTTCATTCGTGCGGGACCGGAGGACTTTGTCCTC
>CALCQG010000090.1 GCA_937897575.1 uncultured Synergistales bacterium
ACCTGCGACGAGGTCGTCCGAATCCCCATGTCGGGACAGACGGGCTCGCTGAACGCAAGCGTCGCGGCGGCACTCGGCATGTTCGAGTGGGCCCGCTCCTGGGGAACAGGGGGGAGTGCCTCGCACCCAAACGTCTGATCCGGCCGCTTCCCCTGAAACTCAGTCTCCACGTTTTCGAAAACGAACGAAGAGGACAGAGCGACCCACTCGTCAGGTGGTTCGAGGGATCCCGCAACGTCCGGGAAAAGAACGAACGTCACCCCCTGAACCAGGGTAACAAGATGAACGTACCACTGCGAATATATTATAATGTTGGACAAATGCAACAAAGTTGCAAATGTTATTTTTTTCACTTTTGCTCGTAACTGTCGCATTCCGTCAGGATTCTCCCTCCTGTTTCGAAGGCAAAACGTGTTTTTTGTGGCCTGTTGCCTGTCTTGACAAAGCGGAGACCCCATACCAGAATTGTTTCAATCACTGTTGTATCGGCCTTTTCTGAGGACGGGCATGCCACCCAAATTCGGAGGGGGGTCTATCTCGCGCGGTTCGTTTTCACACCACAGGTCTTTCATCTCATCGATTCACCGGTCCGTTTTTCGAAGGAGCAACAGGGCAGCGTGGGGGAGGAGGAAGTTGTCTTGGACGAAGAAAGAAAGAAGGGGACAGCTATGGAGCTCATCAAGGAACACCCGATCCTCGACTTCCAGCACCGTCGGAAAGTCGTCTTCTCGTTCGATGGACAGCCCATGGAGGGGTTTGAGGATGAACCCATCGCCATGGCACTGCACGCGAACGGCGTCAGAGTGTACCGTGAAACGCAGGAGATGCACAGGCCCCGGGGCTTTTTCTGTGCCATCGGCAAATGCAGCAGCTGTTTCATGGTCGTCGACGACGTCCCCAATGTCCGAACCTGCATCACGCCTTTGAAGGCCGGGATGCGCGTGGAAACGCAACACGGCAAGGGCCGTATCCCCGACAGGGCTTAGTGAGGGATGACTATGAAGACCATATCGACGGATGTTCTCGTGATAGGCGGCGGAGCGGCGGGCTTGAGCGCCGCAGCGGAAGCGGCGGCGGTGGGGGCACAGGTCACCGTCGTGGAGAGCGACCTTCATCTTGGCGGACAGCTTGTGAAGCAAACCCATAAGTTTTTCGGCAGCAAGGACGAATACGCCGGGACCAGAGGCTACAGGATAGCCAACATCCTCCTCGACGAACTCGAGTCCTGCAAAGAGAACGTCGGTGTCCACATCAACACGACGGTGACGGGGTACTACCCCGAAGACCAGGTTTTCCTCGCCATGAAGGGGGAAGAGGAGCTCTTTCAGATCAAGGCGAAGAAGACCGTCGTAGCCACCGGAGCACAGGAACGACTCGTCCCCTTCTTCAACAACGACCTGCCGGGCGTGTATGGGGCCGGTGCCGTCCAGACCCTCATGAACGTGTACGGTGTCGTGCCCGGGAAGCGAGTCCTCATGGTGGGAGCAGGCAACATCGGCCTCATCGTGAGCTATCAGCTTCTCCAGGCCGGCGTCGAAGTCGCCGCCATCGTCGAGGCCGCTCCGAAAGTGGGCGGGTATTGGGTTCACGCAGCAAAGGTCCGAAGACTGGGCGTCCCGATCCTCCTGCG
>CALCQG010000091.1 GCA_937897575.1 uncultured Synergistales bacterium
GGGGGCGGGGGAGCCGGGTCACGGCGAGCCACACCACGGCCATGCACAACTACGGCAACGACTACGCCCTCAAGCTCATGGGCATCTTCAAGCGGGCGGGGATGAACTTCATCACGAACCCCTTCGACAACTCGGTGCTCCAGAACCGGACCGACGGCTACCCCAGACGGCGGGGGCACACGAGGGTGGACGAGCTCGACGCGGCGGGGCTCACCGTGTCCATTGGGCACGACTCCATCATGGACCCGTGGTACCCAATGGGGACGGGGTCCATGCTCTCAGCGGCGAATCTGCTGCTCCACACGGCCCACATGAGCTCCCAGCACCAGATGCGCCGCCTCTTCGACATGATCACGGACAACTCCGCCCGCGTCATGAATATGGAGGACCGGTACGGCATCGAGGCGGGCAAGCCCGCCAGCTTCGTCGTCCTCGACGCCGCCGACGAGGTGGACGCCATCCGCCTCCGAAGCGAGTGCCTCTTCGTCGTCCGCCACGGGCGGGTGATCTGCGAGACCGTGCCGGCGGCGCGGACCGTCGAGTGGGACGGAAAAAGGCGGGCCGTGGACTACAAGCGGAGGTAGAGCCACCGGAAATACCGGCGCGAAGACCACGGGCCGAAGCAACCTCCGACGATCACCTCCGGGCCCATTGCTCTGCACGACAACGCGCTCTCCGGACAGGAGAGCGCGTTGTCGTGCAGATTGCAGCCCATGAAGCGGGCGAACGCCGGGGCAATCTATTTGAAGATGTCCTTCGGGATCATGCCGTGAATGCCCTTGTTTCCGTCCACCACCTGGGTGACCCGGAAGTCCATGGCGAGGCTGCACAGCATGTAGGCCTCCTCGCGGGACAGTCCCTTTGTCCTCGAGATGAACTCGATGGCGTCCCGTATGGCGATCTTCATCGCCTCGTTCAGATCCTTGTGGAACCCCATGACGATCCAGTGCGTCGGGGTTTCGGCCATGGGGCGCTCCAGCTTCATGTCCTTCCGGACGACGAACTCGAGCTCCACCTCGTCGAAGGAGGTCTCGCAGGCCGTGATGCACACCTCTCCGTCCCCCTGAAGGCCGTGGGCGTCGGCGGCCATGAAGAGTCCCCCGGGCGCGTTGACGGGGACGAAGAGCGTCGTGCCCTCCACGAGCTCCTTGTTGTCCATGTTGCCCGCGAAATAGTTGGGCACTGCCGGCGGATGCACCTCACCGGGCTTCGGCGCGAGGGCCATGGTCCCCAGGAAGGGGCGGAGCGGAAGCGTTATTCCCGGCGCGAACTCCGTGGTCTTTCTGTCGGCGGAGTACCGGAGGGTTTTGAAATACCCCTTGGGGCTCGCCTCGGGGAGCCCGCCCAGCCCCATCTCGTCGGGGTAGATGTAGGCCACTCCGTACGCTCCGGGGACGATGCGCTTGATCCGGATCTCCAGGACGTCGCCCGGCTCGGCGCCGTTGACGTAGAAGGGCCCGGTGAAGGCGTAGATGCCAGCCTTCCGCTCCTGGAAGTCCTTCCTGAGGGCGAGGACATCCTCTATGGTCATGTCGGCCGACAGCTTGCCTTCGAGCAGCATCACGGTGTTGAAGATCACGGTGTCCCCGCTGTCGATCGTCAGGGCGGGCGGGATGTCGCTGCGGATGGTGCCGTTGTAGGCCTGTTCCTTCTGGATCATGAAGGTGTGCGTTTTTGCCTGGGACGGAGAGATCGCAAGACAGAGAAGGAGAACGGTCAAGACCACCACGACGACGGATCTTTTCATAGCGCATTCCTCCTTAGGCAAAGAATATAGCATGCAATCTGCACGAAATCACAATAGCACGGGCGTTATTGTCGGTCAAGTCAAAAAACGAAGGGTTCCAGATAAGGGCGGCAGGGTGGTATCATCAAAAAAAGGACGAATCGCCGAAGGAGGAGGTTCATGAGAATGCGCTTTCTCGGATATCTGGCGGCGGGGTACGCTCTGCTCGTGGTATTCGCGTTCCTCTTCACCGACCGGCTGACCTTCTTCCCGTCGCGGACGCTCCGCGCATGTCCCCTCGACAGGGGGCTCGAGTACGAGGACGTCTTCTTCCGCGCCGAGGACGGCACGGCGCTCCACGGGTGGTTTGTCCCCGGAGAGGCGGACGGAACGATCCTCATGTGCCACGGCAACGCGGGGAACGTCTCTCACCGGCTCGACTGGCTGGAGATCTTCCACGGCCTCGGGCTGTCCGTCTTCGTCTTCGACTACCGGGGGTACGGGCGGAGCGAAGGGCGCCCCACCAGGGAGGGCGTCCTCAGCGATGCTGCGGGAGCCTGGCGGTATGTCACCGAAGAGCGGGGAGTGGCAGCGGACCGGATTGTGCTCCACGGGCACTCCCTCGGCGGGGCGGTGGCGGCGTGGGCCGGGGAGCGGTTCACCCCGGCGGGGCTGATCCTCGAGGGGGCATTCACGACCCTCGCCGACGCGGGGAGAAAGTTCTTCTTCTATCTGCCCGTCCGACTCATCGTGGGCGACGCCTTCGACACCCTCGGCCACCTGGCTCGCCTGTCGTGCCCCGTGCTTGTGGCCTCGAGCCCCGACGACGAGATCATTCCGGGGGAGCAGGGGAAGATCCTCTTCGAAGCCGCCCGGGAGCCCAAGCGGTTTCTCCCGATGACGGGGGACCACAACCTGGCATTCCTGCACACCGGACAGGCCTATGTGGACGGAGTGAGGGCCTTCTTCGCCCGCGTCCTTCCATCGAATGGGCAGGACATGTTTCCCGTGAAACGACGGGAGGAGTAATCCCAGAGCGGGCTGACGCAGCGGTTGTCCGACGATCGGAAGGCCGACGACGACAGGAGGTGCGGTGCTCCGGGAGCGGGCCTCGTCCCGTCCAATCGGGGCATGTTTTGTATACGGTTGTATCGTGCAGGGTATATTCTTTCCCCTCCTTTGGAGTATGATAGAGGCGAGAGAGCGGAGGAGGCGACGTGCGGCGATGGAATTTCTGGAGTCCTTCACGGGGCTGACGTTGCCTTGGTGGGGTTGGGCGATCGTTCTGCTGTCCGGGGCGGGGGTGGGCATCGCGAAGGCGGCGCTGCCGGGGAGCGGCATCCTCGTGACGGCCCTCATGGTCATGGCGCTTCCGGCTCGGATGGGCGTGGCCGCCATGCTCCCCATGATGCTTGTCGGGAGCGTGGTTTCAGTGAAGAAGTACTGGCGGTTCACCGACAGGAAGCAGCTGACGGTGCTTGTCTCCTCGGCGCTTCTCGGGCTGGGAGCCGGCTATCTCATCCTTCGCAACACCAGCAACGAACAGCTGAAACCCGTCATCGGCGTCATGATCCTCCTGATGCTCGCCTTTCAGCAGGGGAACGAATACCTCAGGAGAAGACGGGGCGCCGGATCCGCCGGAGAGTCGGGACAGTCCGTTGCTCCGGCGCTCACCATGGTCTTCGGAGCCCTGGCGGGCATGGGCACGGGCATGGCCAACGCGGGAAGCCCCATCATCAGCCTGTATCTTCTCATGGCGGGCCTGCCGAAGCTCCCCTTCCTGGGGACGTCCACCGCGTTCTTCTTCGTCATGGACTTCCTGAAGATCCCCATGTACCTGAGCCTGGGAATGCTCACCGGACAGGTCCTGAGAGTGAGCCTGCTGACCCTGCCCTCCCTGATTCCCGGGATGTGGCTTGCCTTCTGGATGGCGGGGAGGATCCCCCAGGGGGTCTTCGTGCGCCTGATCCAGGTGTTGACGGCCGTCGCGGCGATCAAGCTGCTGATGTGACGGAGGAAAGCACGCAGAACCCGTACTGTTCGAAAGGGTGTCGATCTTCTGATGGAGTTCCTGGAGTCCTTCACGGGGCTCCACCTGCCTTGGTGGGGCTGGAGCGTTGTGTTGCTGTCGGGCGCGGGGGTGGCCTTCGGGAAGGCCGCGGTGCCTGGCAGCGGCATTCTGATCGTGACGCTTCTCGCCACGGTCCTGCCGTCGCGCATGTCCACGGCGGTCATGGTTCCTCTCGTGATCGCGGGCGATTTTTTCGCCGCAAAGGAGTACTGGCGGTACGCCGACAGGAGGGAGCTCGCCGTGCTCGTCCCGTCGGGGCTGCTCGGCCTCGGCGTAGGGTACCTCATTCTCCGGTGTACGACGGACGCGCAGCTCAAGCCGATGATCGGATGGCTCGTCCTCGTCATGCTCGCTATCCAGCAGATCACGGCTTTCCTGGCAAAACGGGGCGGACGGAATAAGAGAACGGAGGGGCCGAGGGAAAATCCCTGGATCATATCGGCCTTCGGAGTTCTCGCCGGGACGGCCACGGGGATGGCCAACGCGTCGGGCCCCATATTGGGGATGTATCTTCTCTGGTCTCGCAGGGAGAAATTACCGTACCTCGGGGTGACGGCCTGCCTGTACGTTCTGCTGGACCTCCTGAAGATCCCCATGCACCTGAGCCTCGGGACCCTGACGGTCCAGAGCCTCAAGGTCGGCCTCGTGGCGCTGCCGTCGCTCTTTCCTGGCCTGCTGCTCTCCTTCTGGGTTGTGCGGCGGTTCTCCCAGGACTCGTTCAGAAAGGCCGTTCTGTTCTTCACACTCTTGGCGACGATGAACCTGCTGCTGTGACGGTGAGAACCCGAGTGCAGGGTGGATTGGCGGCAGTCCGCGGAAAAACAATAGGTAAGGAGGGCGAGCGGCGGAATGGACTTTCTTCAGACCTTCACCGGAGTTGACCTCTCTCTCGCGGCGTGGGGGCTGCTCTTCCTCGTCGGACTGAACGTTGGCATCATGAAGACGGCCATTCCGGGCGTAGGAATCCTCAACGTGACCGTCCTGGCTCTGGTCCTGCCATCCAGGCTCTCCGTGGGCGTTCTGCTCCCCATCGTGATGATCGGCGACCTCTTCGCCATGGGGAAGTTCCGCGGCAACGCGAACAGGAAGGTGCTGTTCGCCCTCATGCCCTCGGCGCTCCTCGGCCTGGGCGCAGGGTACCTGATCCTGAAGCATGCGAGCGACGACCATCTCAAACTGCTTATCGGCTGGGTCGTGCTGGTCCTGCTCCTGTTCTACGTCGTCGTGGAGGTCCTCGAGAGGCGAAAGACCGTCCGGACGGAGCGGAGGGACTCCATCGTCCTGGCCGCCGTCTTCGGCTTCCTGGTCGGCGCGGCCTCGGGGATGGCCAACGCCGCCGGGCCGGTGATGAGCGTCTATCTCCTGCTCATCGGCGTGCCCAAGCTCGAGTTCATCGGGACGAACGCCTGGTTCTTCTTCGTGGTGAACCTGCTCAAGCTCCCCATGTACCTGAGCCTGGGGCTGATCAACGGCGGGACACTCCGGCTCAGCGCGGCGGCAATCCCCGGCATCGTGATCGGCGCCCTGCTGGGGTACAGGATCGTCCGCCATATCCCGCAGAAGACCTTCAACCGGATCATCCTGGCGGTGACGTTTTTCACGGCCCTTCGGCTCGTGCTGTAGCTCCGGCCGCCGCTTCCGGGGAGGCGGCCGCGAGGTCCACCCCGGGCCGGTCATTGTTGTGCATGCTGTTCGAGGTCGACACACGGTCCGCTCAACCGGGGGGCGGGACGAAATATAATGCAGAAAATATTATGGGGCGGAAAGGAGGGCCGTAGCTTATAATACGGAGCGGACGGGGGAACAGTATCTTACTATTCTCTGGAGGTGGCACGCATGACGGAAATGGGCAAAGAACAGATGCGCAGCAAGAAGGAGACGTGGAGCGTCCTCATGGGGGCGGCGTTTCTCATGGCGACATCGGCCATAGGACCCGGGTTCCTGACCCAGACGGTGACCTTCACGAACCAGCTGAAGGCGGCGTTCTCTTTTGCTATCATCCTCTCCATACTCATCGACATTGTGGTGCAGCTGAACATCTGGCGGATCCTCGGCGTCTCCGGCATGAGGGGGCAGGACGTGGCCAACAAAGTCCTTCCCGGTCTCGGGTATCTGCTTGCCTTCGCCGTGGCCCTGGGAGGCCTGGCCTTCAACGTGGGGAACGTGGGCGGCGCGGCCCTGGGCTTCCAGGTCCTCTTCGGAATGAGCCAGACGACGGGGGCGATCATCAGTGCGGCCATCGCCATCGTCATCTTCCTGAGCAAGGACCTCGGCAAGGCCATGGACAAGTTCACCCAGGTCCTCGGATTCCTCATGCTCGCCCTGGTGTTCTACATCGTGTTCGTCACGAAGCCGCCCTTCGGCGAGACGGTGAAGGAGATGGTCCGGCCTCTGGGGAACTTTGAGGTGCTCAAGGCCTATCCCTGGCTTGTGGTGCTCACCCTCGTGGGCGGCACGGTGGGCGGCTACATCACCTTCTCCGGCGCGCACCGGATCATCGACGCCGGGATCACCGGGCAGGAGAACATCGGTCAGATCAGCAAGGGTGCCGTGAACGGCATCTCCATCACCGGCGTCATGCGCTATCTGCTCTTCCTCGCCTTCCTCGGCGTGGTCCTCATGGGCCAGCAGATCGACATGGGGAACCCTGTGGCGTCGGCCTTCAAGATCGCCGCAGGACAGATCGGGTACATCTTCGCGGGGGTCGTCCTCTGGGCGGCGGCCATCACGTCGGTGGTGGGAGCGTCCTACACCTCCGTCTCGTTCCTCAAGACGCTCTTCGGCGTGGTGGGGAGAAACGAACGGTACTGGATCATCGGGTTCATCATCGCCTCCACGGCCATCCTCACCTTCATCGGCCGGCCGGTCCGGCTGCTCATCGTGGCTGGGTCCCTGAACGGGCTCATCCTGCCCCTCTCGTTGACCTGCGTGCTGCTGGCGGCCTACCGGAAGGACATCGTGAAGGAGTACCGGCACCCCATGTGGATGACGCTCCTCGGATGGGTCATCGTGGTCTTCACGGCGTGGATGGGCTTCAACTCCTTCAAGGGCATTCTGGCGCTCTTCAAATAGGCGTTCGGCTCCTCAAAAATGGCAGGAGGTGATCGCGGCGTGAGCGACACGACATATCCGCGCATCCTGACCGCGGGGGACGGCTGCGTGGTGGTGGAGTTCGGCGACACCATCGACATGGCCGTGAACGGCCGGGTGGCGTCCCTTGCGGCGGCGATTCGGAAAACCCCCTTTGTCGGTCTGCGGGATTTGGTCCCCACGTACCGGTCTTTGGCGGTGTACTTCGACCCGGAGACGACAAACGTGGAAAAGACATACGCCAGACTCGAGGCGCTGAGCCGCGACGCCGGCGAGGGTCAGGCGGGCGGGGCGAAGCGGACCATCGTGGTCCCGACGCTGTACGGCGGGGAGTTCGGCCCCGATATGGGGGACGTGGCGGAGCACACGAAGCTCTCCGAGGACGAGGTGATCCGCCGTCATACGGAAAGAGACTGCTACTGCTACATGCTGGGCTTCACCCCCGGGTATTCCTACCTTGGCGGGATGGACCCGGCCCTGGAGGTCCCGAGGCTGAAGAACCCAAGGGAGATCATCCCGGCGGGGTCCGTGGCCATCGGCGGCAAGCAGACTGGGATCTACTCCATAGCGAGTCCGGGGGGGTGGCGCCTTATCGGGCGGACCCCCATGCGCATGTTCGACCCCGGGAGGGACCCCGCCATCATCCTCGAGGCGGGCATGTGGGTGCGGTTCCGGCCCATCGGGCAGGCGGAGTTCGACGAGATAGAGGCCGAAGGGGCGAAGGGCGCCTATCGCCCGGAGATTCTGGAAGAGGAGGTGACGGCATGAGCGCCCTCGTATTTTCCGTGTCGTCGCCGGGGATGCTCACCACGGTCCAGGACGGTGGGCGGTGGGGGTTCCAGGGCAAGGGGATGCCCGTGGCGGGCGCCATGGACATGCAGTCCCTGAAGTTGGGGAACATCCTCGTGGGGAACGCCCAGGAGGATGCGGCCCTGGAGGTGACGATCCTGGGGCCGACCCTTCGGGGCGAAGGGGAGGGCGTGGTGGCCGTCACGGGCGCGGAACTCTCCTTCACGGTGAACGGGGCGGCTGTTCCGAACTGGACGGTGGTCCGCGTCGGAGTGGGAGACGTCCTCGCCTTCGGCGCGCCCCTGACGGGGTGCAGGGCGTACCTCTGCGCCTCGGGCGGCATCGACGTCCCCGTGGTCATGGGCAGCCGGTCCACCTACACGCGGGCGAAGGTCGGAGGCCTCGAGGGCCGGGCGCTGAAAAAAGGCGACACGGTGCGCTGCGGCGCGCCCGGGGCGCTCTGGAGGCAGTGCGAGGGATTTGCCTGTCCCGGAGAGCTTCGGTCGGTCTACGACCCCGAGGCTCCTCTCCGGGTGATCCCGGGGCCTCAGGACGACTGTTTTACGGAGGCGGGCAAGGAGACCTTCTACGGTTCAGAGTATGTCGTGTCCAACAGTGCGGACCGGATGGGGTACCGCCTCGACGGTCCCGTCATCGAACATGTCGGCGCCGCGGATATCATCTCCGACGCCATCCCCCTCGGGGCCGTGCAGGTCCCGGGACACGGACAGCCCATCGTCATGCTGGCCGACCGTCAGACCACGGGGGGCTACACGAAGATCGGCACCGTCTGTTCGGTGGACATTGCGGCCCTCTCCCAGCGGCTTCCGGGGCAGAAGGTGCGCTTCGAGACGATCGACCTCGATGGCGCCGTCGCGCTCGTCCGGAATGAGGGCAAGAAGCGGGAGGAACTCCTTCGGCTCAGGGCGCGGTGGCGGTCCGTCCGCGATGACGGGCTCTGCCGTTCCGTCCGGGGCGGTACGCCGACGAAGGGGGAATTCCTTCTCGGGGTGGATGGCGCGAACCATCGGATCTCCTGGGAAGAGGTGCACGAATAAGGAGGCGATAGGTACGATGGGTAAACATCTGATCGACCTGAACAGCGATCTCGGCGAAAGTTTCGGCGCGTGGAAGATGGGCATGGACAGCGACGTCATGAAGAGCGTCTGTTCGGCGAACGTGGCCTGCGGCTTTCACGCCGGGGACGCGCTGGTGATGGTGGAGACCGTGAAGGCGGCCAAGCAGAACGGGGTCGCCGTGGGAGCCCACCCGGGGCACCCCGACCTTCAGGGTTTCGGCCGCCGAACCATGGCCTGCACGCCGGACGAGGTCTACGCCTATACGCTCTACCAGATAGGGGCCCTTCAGGCGGTCTGCGCCGCCCAGGGGGTCCGGATGGAGCACGTGAAGGCCCATGGGGCCCTGTACAACCAGGCCGCCAAGGACCTCGCCATGGCGAAAGCCATCGCCCAGGCGACGAAGGACGCCGGAGGCGACCTGATCCTCCTCGGGCTGGCCAACTCGCTCTTCGAGCAGGCGGCCGCCGAGGTGGGCGTCCCCTACGCCGCCGAGGCCTTTGCCGACCGGGGGTACATGAACGACGGTTCCCTGGTCCCGAGGAGCAAGCCGGGGGCCTTCATCCACGACCTCGCCGAGGCGGGGCGGCGGATGGTCCGCCTTGTCAAGGAGGGCGTCGTCGAGTCCGCCGAGGGGAAGGAGATCCATCTGAAGGTGCACTCCATCTGCATGCACGGGGACAATCCGGCGGCGGTGGAGATGGCCCGGTCCATCCGCAAGACGCTCGAGGAGAACGGCGTCATGATCGCGACCATGAGGGAGGTGCTGAAGGGATGAAGGCATCGGACTACGGGAACGCGTCGCCGAAGGAGGTCCGGCAGCTTATCCGGGAGGGGAAGTGGACCCTGCCCACACCGGGCATGTGCAAGGGGCACGTCCAGGGCAACCTGGTGATCCTGCCCAAGGACCTCGCCTACGACTTCCTGGTGTTCGCCCAGAGAAACCCGAAGCCCTGCCCGATCCTGGACGTCACCGAACCGGGGAACCCCGAGCCGAAGATCGTGGCGCCGGGCGCGGACATCACCACCGACATCCCGCGGTACCGCGTCTGGAAGGACGGGGAGTGCGTCGAAGAGCCGACGGACGTGAAGAAGTACTGGCGGGACCCCCTCGTGGGCTTCCTGCTGGGATGCTCCTTCTCCTTCGAGGGGGCGCTGCTGGAGGCCAACATCCCCGTGCGGCACATCGAGCAGAACCGGAACGTCCCCATGTACATCACGAATATCCAGTGCACCCCCGCCGGGGCCCTGAGCGGCCCGGTGGTGGTGAGCATGCGCCCCATCCCGGCCCGTCAGGTGCCCAAGGCGGTGCTCTGCACGGGACGGTTCCCCGCCGTGCACGGCGCGCCGATCCACATCGGCAACCCAGCCGACATAGGGATAGCGGACATCAACAAACCCGACATGGGCGACGCCGTGGACATCCACCCGGGGGAGGTCCCCGTCTTCTGGGCCTGCGGCTGCACGCCCCAAGCGGCGATCATGGCGGTGAAGCCCCCCTTCTGCATCACCCACGCGCCGGGGCACATGTTCGTGGCTGACCCGAGGGACTCGGACTACGCGGTGTTCTAGATTTTCAGGAAACAGGGGAGCGGAGGACGGCCGAGGGCCGTTCTCCGCTCCCTTTTTGAACCCGTCCTGAGCGGGCGGAGGCGGCGGTTATCGCCCGAATTGCCGATACGTCACCCGGCCCCCGTGGGGTAAGATGGTGGCAAGAGTGTTCTCGAGGAGGAATCGCAATGAAGAAAAGGAAGAACATCGCAGCTCTTGTCGTCGCTCTGTCGCTGTTCGCCGCGACGCCCGTGGCTTTCGCCGGTCTTGGCGACATTCTGAAGGACGGGGCGATCATCTTCGGGGGCGGGGCGCTGGTGAAGACCTTCGCGACCCAGATCAACGACTTCATCAACACGCTGACCTTCAACAAGGGGGTCGGGTACGAGGGGTACACGAAGGTGGTCCCCATCGTCTCCATCGGCAGCGGAACGAGGATCGGGGCCGCCCAGGTGGGCGGCGTCACCAAGGCCGCCGTGGACAGGACGAAGGCTGTGGGGCAGCTTGAGGGGACCTTCAGCCGTGTTCGGGCGAAGGCCCTGATCCCCATCGATTCCGAGAATCCGCTGAAGCAGTTCAAGCGGGTGCAGGGCGTCGGGGTGACGGCGATCATCGACGTGAAGCTGTAAGGCTTGAAGAAATCCTCTCCTCCAGACGGGGAGAGGGGCTCGCTGCGGAGTGGGGCATGAAACCGGACGAGTAACACGCCCTGCGTTGTCGCAGGAGGAGAGCTTCGGGGTGAAAAGCAGCGTGCCGGGAGCGGGGGTCGACCTTGACCCCCGCTCCCTCTGTGCTCTGCCCTCGGAAGGTGGAACTCAGCGCAACTATGTTGCAAAATGATGCCCTTCCGGCTATACTCGCCTGGTACAGGCCGAAGCCCGCTTTTGTCCGAGGGCTTGGCACATCGTCCCGAAGGAGAGGATCGGTCATGAAACGTTGTGCAGGCACTCGTCGTTCCTTTGCGCTGCTCTTGATCGTGGGCTTCCTCGCCCTCAGCCCCGCGTCGGCGTATGCCGTCGAGCTGTCCGTCTTCGCCGCGGCCTCCATGACGGAGTCCATGAACAGGGTCGCCGAGGCGTACCGGGCGATCGTCCCCGAGGTGACCATCGTCTACAACTTCGATTCCAGCGGGACGCTGAAGACCCAGATCGAGCAGGGGGCGGACTGCGACCTCTTCATCTCCGCCGGCCAGAAGCAGATGAACGAGCTGGACATCACGGCCGACCCCGCCGTGAACAAGGGGGGCCTGAACTTCGTCCGGGAGGGAACGCGGTTCAACATCGTGTCCAACCAGGTGGTCCTCATCGTCCCCAAGGGGCAGAACAAGAGGGGCATCGCGGACTTCAGGGACGTGACGACGGACAAGGTCGCCCTCGTGGCCCTGGGCAACTCCGACGTCCCCGTGGGGCAGTACTCCGAGGAGATCTACCGAAATCTCGGCCTCTGGGATCAGTTGAAGGAGATGAACCGAATCACCTACTGCAGCAACGTGAAGGAGGTCCTCTCCCAGGTCGCGGCGGGCGCAGTGGATTGCGGCATCGTCTACGGCACGGACGCCGCATCGGCGGCGGATAAGGTCGACGTCGTGGCCCAGGCGCCGAAAGGGTCCCACAGGCCCATCGTCTACCCGGCGGGCGTCATGCGCGCCACGCAGAAGCCCGTCGAGGCCATCGCCTTCGCCAAGTACCTTCAGAGCCCGGAGTGCGTCGCCATCTTCGAACGCCACGGTTTTTCGAAGCCCGGCGAATAGACCGCATCGGCGCCCGCTCGTGACGGGGGCGCCGCTTCGCCATGGATCTCTTCCCACTCTACAACTCGTTGCGGGTGGCGGCGATTTCGACGGTCATCACCTTCTTCACCGGCATCGCCGCCGCCTACTATATAGCCAAGACGCCCAGGGTCGTGAAGGGCGTCCTGGACTGCGTTCTGACCCTTCCCATGGTGCTGCCGCCCACGGTGGTGGGCTTCTTTCTGCTCAAGACCATCGGCCCTCTGGGCCCCGTGGGCTCCCGCGTGCTGGAGCTCTTCGGGGCCAAACTGGTCATGGTCTGGTACTCTGCCATCTTCGCCACGACGATCGTGACCTTCCCCCTGATGTATCGCACGGTCCGGGGGGCCTTCGAGGCCTTCGACGAAACGCTGCTGTACTCAGGACAGACGCTGGGGCTCTCCAACACCTATCTCTTCTGGCGGGTCATGATGCCGAACTGCAAGCAGGGCATCCTCGCCGGGACGGTCCTCGCCTTCGCCCGGGCGTTGGGAGAGTACGGCGCGACCACCATGGTGACGGGCTACATCCCGGGACGGACGGCCACGATCTCCACGACGGTCTATCAGCTCTGGCGTGAGGGCAACGACATCCTGGCCTACAAGTGGGTGGCCATCAACCTGATCATCTCCGCCGCGGTGCTTGTCGCCGTGAATATGCTCGAAAACCGCTATCGCCAGCCCAGGAGCGCGGCGAAGGACATTCTTTCGGACGAGGAGGGCGTGGGCGTGCCATGACCCTCTCCGTGGATATCCGGAAGAGGATGGGCGAGTTTCTCCTGGACGTGCGCTTCGAGGCGGAGAACGAGGTGCTGGCTCTGCTCGGCTCCTCGGGGTGCGGCAAGAGCGTGACCCTCAAGTGCGTCGCGGGGGTCATGGCGCCCGACGAGGGGCGGATCGTCCTGGACGGCCGGGTCCTCTTCGACTCGCGGGAGGGGATCGACCTCGCGCCCCAGGAGCGGGGCGTGGGCCTTCTGTTCCAGAACTACGCCCTCTTCCCCAACATGACCGTTGCGGGGAACATCCTCTCGGTCTTGAGGAGGGAGCGGCGGGACCGTCGGCGGGAGAAGCTGGCCGCTCTGTTGGAGACGTTCTACCTTCAGGGGCTTGAGTCCCACTACCCCTCCCAGCTCTCGGGCGGACAGCAGCAACGGGTGGCCCTGGCCCGCATCCTCGCGAGCGAACCGGGGCTCATCATGCTCGATGAACCACTCTCCGCCCTGGACAGCTACCTCCGGTGGCAGCTCGAGACGGAGCTGGTCCGCCTGCTGGAGCGGTTCGAGGGGACGACGCTCTACGTCTCCCACAACCGGAGCGAAGTCTACCGGATCTGCCGGAGGGTCTGCGTCATGCACCAGGGGCTCTCCGAGCCCGTGTGCGACGTGGCCGCCCTCTTCGAGCGGCCGGGCACCCTCGCGGCCGCGCTGCTCTCGGGGTGCAAGAACTACTCCCGCACGGAGCGGATCGATACGCACACCGTCCTGGCGATGGACTGGGGAATTCCGCTGACCTGCGGCGCGGCCGTTCCGGAGGACGCCCGGTACATCGGCGTTCGGGCCCACTACTTCAGCCTCTGCGACGGGCCCGGCGAGAACGCCTTTGTCTGCGCGGTGCAGCGGGTGGCGGAGGATGTGTTCGAGACCATCCTGACCGTCCGGCCGAAGACGGCGGAGCCGGGACGCACGACTGCGAACATCCGGATCGAGCGGCCGAAGGAGGCGGTGCGGGGCATCAGGGAGGGCGACGAGGTCTGGGTCGCCGTCCGCCCCAAGGACGTCATGCCCCTGCGCCATTGAGCGCAGAAGTAGCCTTAGCGCAAGAAAAACGGATATGCGATCTCCGCCAATCCAGAGAAGGGATTATACATTCGACACCGCAATGAACACATCAAGGTCAGTGACTTGACCGATCTGTATCTCGGCTCCCATTCTACGGTCTACAAGATGCTTGCCCGCGGGAGACAAAGAGACTTCACGATCCACACGAGCATAAATGCACGCTTTTACACCCTTCAGTGGGGCTTTGCCGCCTTGCGAAGATAGAAAGAGGCCCTGAGAAGCGATTGAAAAAGGAGAAACGGTATAAGCAGATGCCCGACGATAGGGAGTGAGCCGAATCAGTCGCTTATGCCGAACGAAGCAAAGGCGAACAAAGACTACCTAGTCAGATGGTCCACGGTGATACGAAACGCCTTCCGCTGCTCAAGGGTCAGAAGACGACAGACCCGAGAGAGTATCTCTTTGTAGCGGTGGATGACTTCAGCAGAGAGCTCTATACAGCCAGACTCCCCGACAAGACATCCACCTCGACTCGTCACTTTCTGGAACAAATCCTGAAAGAAGTGCCCTACACCATAGAGATGTACTATGCGAGCAACGGCTGAGAGTACACTGGTTCTCCTTAATTTAAGAAACCACCTTGCACAAGGTAACGGCAGATATGACTTTATGAAAGATCTGGGGAGCACTGAATCGCAAGTCCTAAATCAGCAATATAGGTTTGGTTATGTACTCCTGTTGACAAATGATCTCTCCTACTGCTTCCCTCCTAGGAATAACAACGTAGAGTATGCTGCTTTCAGCATTCACGGTGGAGCAGGAACACAGAGAACCATGGCTTAGGATCAACAGATGGAGCAAGGTAGCATTCAAGTCAGAGTGAAGCGATCGTTTTAAGATCTAGATACACAATCAGGTGATAAGATTACAGTAATTTTGCAGAGGCAGATAGCAACGCTAAAAAGTTTCGGTATCTTTTCCTCATCGCGACACGCACGCCTTCATGTCTTGTGGTGAGGACTGAAAAACAGGGTACCGGTCAGATAGTTTCCGGGAAGAATGAGTCTAAGAAGGTTCGAGAACTAGTACAACTGATAAAATCCTATAAAGATACAGAGAACTTGCCCCTGGAGAGAAAGCACTCCGACACTTCTGCTCATGCGATTGAGGAGATTATTAAAAATAATAATGTAATAGGTTGGTGGAAGAGATGAGCGACCTGCTTTACAAGACTGAATTCGGTAAGTATTATATCGGGAAGTGCGAAGAAAATTTAAAACATCTTAAGCTGAAACAAAAAGTACAGCTTATCCTTACTTCACCACCATTTCCTCTAAACAATAAAAAACGGTATGGAAATCTTGTAGGAGAAGATTATTTAAAATGGTTCACCAGCCTCGCTCCCCTGTTTTCCAGTTTATTGACGCCAAATGGCTCTATCGTGATAGAGGTGGGTAACGCATGGGAAAGGAACAGGCCGGTGCAGTCTTTACTGCATCTGAAATCCCTAATGAATTTTGTGGAAAACAAAGATGCTGGCTTAAGATTATGTCAGGAATTTGTTTGCTACAATCCTTCACGGTTGCCTTCCCCGGCTCAATGGGTAACAGTACAAAGGATTCGGGTGACGGACAGCTTCACTCATATCTGGTGGATGTCCAATTCAGATTATCCTAAAGCGGATAACAGAAAGGCCCTCAGACCATATAGTCAAAGCATGAAAGACCTAATAAGAAACGGGAAATACAACGCAGGAAAAAGGCCGTCGGAGCATAATATTAATGAAAAGAGTTTTTTGAAAGATAATGGCGGTAGCATATCTCATAATGTCTTTGAATTGGAGATGGTTGATGAAAAACGGGAACTCCGCCCACCTCATTCCATGTTCAGCATTGCAAACACTAGGTCAACAGATTTCTATACACGTACATGCTCGGACAGGGGTATAGTACCTCATCCAGCTAGGATGCCTCTTGAACTGGCAAGTTTTTTCATCTCGTTTCTCACCGATGCGGGAGATATTGTGCTTGACCCATTTGCAGGAAGCAACACCACGGGTTTTTGCGCAGAAAAACTAAAACGAAAATGGATAAGCATAGAAGTCGATGGTGATTACGGCATCCAGTCCCTCATACGTTTTGAGGAACCGATTTTAAAAGCGCAAATTAGAAAGGGAGCTGTATGTAAATGACAATATCTGATGAACTAAGAAGCATAGTTTCCATCGACATCTTTAAAAAAGGGAAGAAACCCGAGATGTTTGCTGGTCGTCCCTATTATCTCGACTATGAAAAAACATATCTGCTTGTCGCAGATGCCTGGAAAGAAAAAATAGGAGGTATTCCTCAAAGTTCATTTCTTCTAGCTTTTTATGAAAATCAACACGACAGTGTTAAAGAGGCCCTTCTTCTTAGAGCGATCAGACCCGCTAAACTTCCTACAGACAACGATGTAATAGCATCAATGGTAGAGTATTACAAAGACAATCTCAAGACCTCGGGTAAAGAAAATCAGCTTGATGATTACACAAAATACACCTTCGGTTTTTCAGGTCTAGAGTGCAAGGTCATAGGGACTTTTTATAAGGATACAAATGAAATAGTCCAATTCGGAGGTGATGTGGAAAACTTTTATAGCGCTCATAACTATGTAGTTTATAAACCAACCTCCGAAGTACTTGAACAAATTGTCAATTTCAGAGACGGCGCTGTGGTAGGTAACGGAAGCGACGTAAAAATAGGGAAGGTAAGATACAGTTCCAGTAGAAGATTCCAAGAAAACCAGCCTGATGTGAATGTTTACGTGAATTCTCAGGACTTTCTCGGCAAAAGGACGGCTCTTTTCGGAATGACACGTACTGGTAAGTCAAACACAGTAAAGAAAATAATAGAAGCGACCACTGATTCAAGTTTTCAATCTATAAAACTAGACGATGGAACAAGTGATATGATTTCTGATGCAGCTGAGAATCTGGAACAATTCAAAGAAGACGGAACTCCGAAATACAAAGTAGGGCAGATAATTTTTGACATAAATGGAGAATATGCAAATGCTAATCTTCAGGACGAAGGAACGGCTATTTTCGAAAAATACAGAATATTAACGACCCGCTATAGTGTTCTTGAAAAAAAGATTTTAAAGTTCTAAAGGTCAATTTCTATAAAGAAATAGAAACGAGCTTTGAACTTTTTACCTCACTTCTTGCAGACGAGAACGTAGACTATGTCAGGAGTTTCTTGTCTATCGACTTTTCTGAACCTGATACTGATAAGAGTCAGCAAGTTCGGTGGGATAGAAAGATAGCAGCATATCAGTGCTGTTTGCGTGCAGCGGGATTCGAAATTCCAAAAGGATTTTCTGTTAAGTTCGTCGGTAATAAGGAAATAAACGACAAAATAATGAAAGGAAAAGAGCTTGAACCTTCAAAGGGAATTTCAATTGATGAGGCCGTAGCATGGTTCACATGGGTTGCTGAGAACTGCCAGACCGACGATTTTTTTGTTAACTATAAGAAAGAAAAAGGCAACGACTGGGTTGACGAGGACTTGAAAGCTTTGCTTGTCATGTTGACCAGAAAAAGAAACCTAAGTGGTAGCGCGAATCTTTCAGGGTTTCGCAAATTGGCACCTTTAAAAAAATATCATACAGTATCTGTGGGAAAATCTTTTGAGATTGAAATAGTAGAAGATCTTCGTAAGGGTAGCATCGTCATAATAGACTTGTCGCAGGGAGATCCTGTAATACAAAAGACATACTCTGAGAGAATCTGTAGAAAACTCTTTAACGATGCAATGAATAAGTTTATTAGTAATTCACCCAATAACTTTATCCAGTTCTACTTCGAGGAAGCTCACAATCTCTTTCCTAAAAAAGATGACAGGGATTTAAGCCAAATATATAACAGGATCGCGAAAGAAGGTGCGAAACTCAACCTCGGGATGGTGTACGCTACCCAGGAGGTAAGCTCAATAAGCTCCAACATCCTGAAAAACACACAGAACTGGTTTATTGCTCACCTGAACAACGAGGATGAATTAAAGGAAGTAAAAAAATTTTATGATTTCGGAGATTTTTGCGAAGGCCTAATTCGATTCAGTGCAAGCAGCGACAAGGGGTTTGTTCGGATGAAAGTTTATTCCAACACCTTTGCTGTGCCGGTACAAATTGACCGTTTCATGGATAACAAATAACAGGGGGTTAACCATGGGATACGGCAATGTATACTCGAACAAGCCGTTTGAACGCGCGAGCAAAACATCTCATACTGGGATCATAAATGATGCAGCAGTTAGAGACTTTCTTTGCACCTGCACGTTTCCTCTGCTTCAGAACGAAATAAATGATCATGATAGCATTTTGGAGGAAATGCAACCAGTTTCCGAAAACCCGATCAAGACTATAATTACCATTGATGGAGGATATACAAATGTTGTTGTCGAAGAAGCATTTCCTTCCTCTACAATAGCATTCTTCCAGTTCGGTGTTTTATTCTTTAAGTACGAAGATTTATTAGAGTTGGAGCGAAAACCATTTATTGACCCGGATGACTTTGCTAAAATACAGAATATACAGAGGTTAAAACTTGTTATTCCCACGAAAGGCGTTTCCATAAAAGGTCAAAAAGATTTAATTTCTTCAGTCCGAAAGGCTCTTTACGACTTTTTTATGAGTGCTCCCGATAAAAAAGAGGACAAGACCTACATGCAGTCTTTGAAATGGTTCCTCTTTGAAGAGTACAGTTTGAATGCACCGAAGCCCTGGCATTTAGCAACCTGCCCGTATTGCAGTAAGGGCCTTGATATAGAATGCAGCAAGATAAGCCGAAGCTTCACGACACCCTGTCCTTTCTGCGGTGGTGAGATCTATCTCACCGATGTTTTTCGTCTGCATGAAGCAATAGATAATGAACTTGGGGCTGGCGGAATCTTGGGTTACATAACAACCACCGTGGAACAGATGACCATTGTGTTTCTTATCCATCAGATACTCAATTTGCAACCCTCACTCCTAAAAAGCTGTTTGATAATAAAAGATGGACCACTTGCTTTTTTTGGGCAAACCGCAAATATGTACAAGCCGATGAGAAGTCTAGTTCGTTTTCTTCACAAAAAACATGCAATCTATTTGGTTGGTTTGGAAAAGAGCGGAGCATTTGTGGAGCATGCGGCGCAGATATCGGAAAGGATGAAGCCAAAACAATTTCTCATGCTTGGAAACAAGCATATTTATAAGTATATTATCCCAGGAACAGTAGAGGAGCACCGTCCTTATGCGGATACATCTTACTATAGCAGCAAGCTAATTTTCAAATCTGTATTCGAAAATGTTTATGTGGCGACTATACCAAACATATATGCCAAAGTGGAACCGACTCGGGATGACTATCTGAACCTTGATGTCATATTGCATAACATTACTGCACTTAAGTGCGATCTTTATTATAATTCTCTGGTCCCGGTCGTTATGGTGAACAAACTTGTTTCCCTTGCAGATCATCCAAGTTCTGATGTACTTCGCAGTTTTGCACAGGAGAACATACAGCACTAAAAAATTTATAAGTGATAAAAATTATTCATCGCCCGATTTAAACACTCAAACTACATTTTAGGAAGGAAAAACCATGGTCACGAAAAAGATAACGAATCTTTGGCAATCGAAAAGCGAAAAAGAATGGGAGGAATGTCTTTCTTCTTACTGGGGTTATGTGCGCAATCAACTTCCAAAAAACTTTGAGCTCGAACGCGAAATGGATGTACTCCACCTTGAGATGGTTAAAGCTCTTAATCCTGAAGAGTGGTACAGTTTTCTTCGCGAAAAATACTTCCGCTGGAAATACACCCAACCCAATAGATATGTGACTACCACAAACTCGTTGAATAGATATCTTAAAGAGGGAAAACTTGATGAACTTTTCGAGATCAAGCAAAAACTGCTTGATTTTGACACATCGGATATAAAATGCGGTCTTTCAGCAGCAAAGAGGATTCACGGCCTTGGAATACCTGGTTCATCCGGTCTTCTCGCTCTCCTTTATCCTCATGCTTTTGGCACAGTTGATCAATTTGTGGTCAAATCGCTTCTTGAGATTCCAGATCTTCCTGAAAAAGAAGCAATAAAAAAAATGAATCCAATGAAACTTTCACTTAGGAATGGTGTACTCCTTATAGAGCTGATGCGGCGAAAAGCGGCTAAAAATAACAGGATATTCGGGGGCAACCGTTGGACTCCTCGAAAGATTGACATGATTTTATGGGTTTGTCGAACGGACTTATAGCTGTCGAATGCCTCTATGTGGAAGTTTTTCAGCAAAGGCAAGGTATTTCAATTGTAAGAATCTGAAGTGTTATTTACAATTTCTAGGGGACGGACCGACCGTCCCCTTCAACCGGAAGGCGAGCACAGCGACCGCTGCAGCCTCTTCCTTCCCCGATGGGTTAGAGATCGTCTCCCGACCCCATGTAGATCAGCACGACCTCCCGCTCCTGGATATCTCCCAGAGAAAGGGGAGCGCGCAGCGAGCGAGTCCTCGCCGGGATGACCGGCCCCCCCGATTCGTCCAGGGCGATGGCGAAGTCCTCCCTGGCATCCATGGCCTCGTCCACGCACCGCCACAGAGCGGAGGCGATGCGATCCTCCACGTCCCGCCGCCTGGCCCGGGCCCGCTCCCTCTCCAGCCGCTCTTCGGCGGCACACAGCGGCTTCAGGATGACCCCGTCGAAGACGCCCCCACATACAGTCCTATCGAAGGGGGTCTCTTTGAGAGCGGCGACGTTCGTCTTACGCTGGTCCTGTTCCGACCGCTCGAACTCGGCGAAATGGATCGCCCCATCGAAGAGCTCCGCCCCGCTGCGCTCCGCCGAGCCCTGACCTACCCGGCATCCGTTCTGATCCGACATGATATCCCTCCATGGCCCATTGAGATAGAAAAAGGAGAAGCCCATATGCGGGCTTCTCCCAGGATAGGTACAGACCATCCGACAGAGTCCATTGCGCCCGCGCGCGAACTGAATCCGTTCCGGCCGGTCTCCTGGCTCTCGGTCATTCTACTCCCGCGTCTTCCCGTCTCATCGACAGTGACATAGTGCGGTTTCGTCCCGACTACAGTGGCGGGGCCGCTCCAGATTCGCACTGGATTCCCGACGCACCGGAACTCGCTCCTATTCGGTTCGGGTCGATTATACCGCCACATAGTCCCTTTGAGAAGAGGGAGGACACCTTTCATGGTGTTTGTTTCACGTGACACACCATATATATGGCAGTCTGCCGGTGGTATGATGGAGACGAAAAAACCGGGAAGACAGCGTTTCATAGAGGAGCTCCTTCGCCCGGAGACAGAACACAGGGGGGACGGCAATGCCAAAGACTTCGGAGCGCGCCGCGAAACTGCATGAACGGGGCCTCGTTCTCGACGCCCACTATGACCTTCTGCCCCTCGTCCTGGAGAAGAGGCGGAAGGGGCGAAACAGGGTCATGGAGCAGGACTATCTGCCGGCCTTCAGGGCGGGACGGGTGGACGGCGTGGTCTCGTCCCTCTTCGTCTCGAACGATCATCTGCCCGAGATGGGGCTCCGGCGAACCCTGGACATGATCGCCGCCCTTCACGCCGAGATGGAGGAGAGCCCGGGGCTCCTCACCCTGTGCCGCTCCGTCGCCGACATCGAGGCGGCGAAGGAGCGAGGCGAGTTTGCCGTCCTGTTGTCCCTTGAGGGCGTGGACGCCATAGGGAACGATCTCGCCCTTCTGCGCATCCTGTACGAGCTCGGCGTCCGGGGCGTCGGGCTTGTCTGGAGCCGGCGCAACTACGCGGGCGACGGCTGCTTCTTCAACCCCGTCCGGGAGGGGCGCAAGGGCGGGCTCACGGACTTCGGGGTCCGGGTGGTCGAGGAGGCGGCGCGCCTCGGCATGTACGTGGACGTGAGCCATCTGAACGACGAGGGGGTGGAGGATCTGCTGTCCTTCACGGATGTCCCGGTCATGGCGTCCCACTCGAACTGCCGGGCCATCGCACCGTCCATGAGAAACCTCACTGACGAGCAGATCGTCCGTCTCGCGGAACGGGGCGGCGTGTTGGGCATGAACAGCTGCAGCACCTTCGTCCGGGAGGATCCGAAAAAGAACCCTGTCGGCCCCGGCGAGCTGGCGGACCACGCCCTGCACATCAAGAACCTCGTCGGGGCGAAGCACGTGATGCTCGGCTTCGACTTCTGCGACGAGATGCGTGATCCTTCGGAGCTTGCGGAGGGGCGGTACTACGACTGCGTGAAGGGCTACGAGGGGAGTGCGGCGTTCACGACGGCGCTGCTCGAGCGCGGGTTCACCGACGACGAGATCGCCGGAGTCCTGGGCGGAAATCTCCTGGACTTTCTGCGGCGGACCATAGGGTAGGGTGGCCTGAGCCGTTGGGAACCCGTACCTACCAGTAGAGGGAGCCCTTGTGACGGCACTGCCCGAAGGCGATGCTCGGCATCATGAAGGGGAAACTCGCCCGCAGAGGGGACCCGGGTGATGGTCCTGCCTCTCGTCTGGAGCAACGCTTCCCCTTTTCCCCGAACGCTCCGCTCCCTCGGCCGTCACCTACCGAATCGAGTGGGCGTGCTCTTTTCATCGCATTCCTCTGCAAGGGGGCCCTGGTGATGGACACCATGCTCTTGCTATTCCATCTGGAAGATGCTCTCCGCGCTTCCCGCGAGCCCGCTACGCCTGGCGTCACCCTGCCGAACCGAGCGGGCATCCCTTTTCATCACATTTCCCGGACAGCTCTTGACAGACCGTCCTCCGCGCCATAAGATAGCAATCAATTACTATCTTATGGCGCGGAGGTGTTCTCATGGCGGGTACACGACGCGGGCTTCCCGCGGATGAACGTCGATCAGTCATCATCGAGACGGTCCTCCGTCTTGCGGCGGAGCGAAACCCGTCGGAGATCACGACGGCCGCCATCGCCGAGGGTATGGGGCTGACTCAGGGGGCCCTGTTCCGCCACTTTCCGAACAAGGAGGCCGTCTTCGCCGCCGTGGTTCAGTGGGTGGGGGAGAACCTCTCGGAACGGCTGAAGGCCGCCTCTCGGTCGACAGAGGCGCCTCTGGACGCGCTGAAGGCGATGTTCGAGGCCCACGTCCGGTTTGTCGCCGAGCACCCCGGCATTCCGAAGTTCGTCTTCAGTGAGTTGCAGAAGGGGGAGCACTCGGTCCCGAAGAGGGAGGTGCGTGCTCTGATGGCGGAGTACGTCGCCAAGATCGTCCTTCTTCTCGACAAGGGGAAGCTGTCGGGGGATGTGGACCTGAACGTGGACTCTGCGGCCGCCGGCTCCCTCTTTCTGGGTACTCTCCAAGGTCTGACGCTGCAGTCCATGGTGTCGGGCACCAGTCGGGACATGCTCCCCAGGGCCGACGGCCTGTTCGCGATCTTCCGAAGGGCCGTGGAGAAGAGGGAGCGTGATGGGCGATGACCGGGCGCACAAGACGTCTCGTCCTGCTGACGGTGGGATTTCTCCTTCTGGCGGGGACGTTCTTCTACGTTATGATGCGGTCGGGCCCCCTCGCGCCCGTTGCGGTGGTGGCGCAGGAGGTTCAAGTGCGGTCCCTGACGCCGTCCCTCTTCGGGATCGGGACAGTGGAGCCCCGGTACACCTATCGGATAGGCCCCGTCGCCCCGGGGCGGCTCAAGAGCGTGGAGGTCCAGGTGGGCGACCGGGTGAGCGCCGGCATGGTCCTGGGTGAGATGGACCCAGTGGACCTGGAGGAACGGATCAAGGCTCAGCGCGCCGTCATCGAGCGTATCGATGCGGCGGTGCGGTCGGCGGGGGCCGCAGTCTCCGAGAAGGCGGCGCGGAAGGCATACGCCGAGGCGCAGTCGAAGCGATACGACAGCCTGCTGGCGTCGGGTGCCGTCAGCGTCGAGGCGGCGGAGTCCAAGCGTCAGGAGCGGCAGGTCACGGCCGCCCTGTGGTCCTCGGCGCGGTCGGAGCACGGAGCCGTGGCGGCCGACAGAAACCGCGCCCAGGCCGACCTCGAGGCCCTTCTGTCCCAGAAGGAGACGCTCACGCTGACGGCGACGTCCGACGGCATCGTGGCGAGCCGGAACGCGGAACCCGGGAGCACGGTGGTGGCGGGGCTTCCTCTGCACATCACCCTCCGGTCGCGGCCGGACGAGACATGGCCGGGCGAAATCCTGCGCGTCGAGCCCTTGGCCGATGCCGTGACGGAGGAGCTCCTGGCCAAAGCGGTCTTCACCCGCCGACCGGACCCCGCGCACCCCATCGGCGAGCTCGCCGAGGTCACGGTGGACCTTCCGCCCCTGGCGCCGTCGGCCGTCGTGCCGGACGGCGCCCTGCACCGGGTGAACGGAACGGTCGGCGTCTGGCTCCTCGAGGGAGGGGGCATCCGTTTTCAGCCCGTCGTCATGGGGCGAAGAGACCCCGAGGGCTTCGTCCAGATCCTCGAGGGCGTGGCGGAGGGGGACAGGGTCGTCGTGTACAGCGAGAAGGCGCTGACGGGACGGTCCCGAGTGAAGGTCGTGGAGCGCGTCGGAGGTGCTGAGGGATGATCAATCTGGCCGGGCGGGACATTCTCCACGGGTGGGGCAAGTTCGTCCTCACGGGGGTGGGGCTCGGCCTTCTCATCGGCGTCACCCTGACCATGGGCGGCGTCTACAGGGGGATGACGGATGACGCCATGGTCCTCCTCGACGGCAGGCGGACCTGTGGGTCGTCCAGAAGAACACCATCGGCCCCTATGCCGAGTCGTCGAGCATCTACGACGACGTCTACCGGAGCGTGGCGGCCATGCCGGGCGTGGCGAGGGCGGCCAACGTCGCGTACTTCACCACCCAGGTGTTGAGGGGGGAGGAGGACGTCCGGGCCATGGTCGTGGGCGTCACCCAGGGCGACATCCTCGCGCCGGGGCAGCCCACATACCTCACGGCGGGGCGGAAGATCGCCAGGAACCACTACGAGGCGGTGGCGGACGCGGCCACGGGCTTTCGGATCGGCGACGAGATCCGGATACGGAGGAACTCCTATGAAGTGGTCGGCCTGACGCGGCGCATGGTCTCGTCGGGCGGGGACCCCATGGTGTTCATCCCACTGAAGGACGCCCAGGAGGCTCAGTTCCTGAAGGACAACGACGCGATCCTCCGGCAGAGGCGGCGGACGGAGGAGAATCCGTCGCTCAACAGGCCGGGCGCGCCGGGCGTTCTGGACGCCGTCCTCGCGTCCCAGAGCGTGAACCCCTACGTCAATGCCGTGCTCGTCCGCCTCCAGCCCGGCTCGGACCCGTCCGAGGCGGCGGAGGAGATCGGGCGGTGGAGCCGGCTCGAGGTCTACACCAGAGGGGAGATGGAGGAGATCCTCATCGGCAAGCTCATCGCCACATCCTCCCGCCAGATAGGGCTCTTCCTCGTCATCCTCACCGTGGTGAGCGCCGCCATCGTGGCCTTCATCATCTACACGCTGACCCTCGGCAAGATCCGGGAGATCGCCGTGCTGAAGCTCATCGGGACCAAGAACAGGACCATCGTCGCCATGATCCTCCAGCAGTCCGTGGCGCTCGGCGTCCTTGGATTCATGATCGGGAAGATTGCCGCCACATTCTGGGCGCCCTTCTTCCCGAAGTACGTCCTCCTCCAGTCGAGGGACGCCGCCACGGGGTTCGTGGCCGTGATGGTGATGTGTGTCCTGGCCAGCTTCATCGCCATCCGCGTCGCGCTGAAGGTCGACCCGGCGGACGCCATAGGGGGGTGACGGCGTGACGGACGAGATGGGCATACGGGTGGAGAATCTGCGGAAACGCTACGGATCGGGCGACAAGGCCGTGGACGCCCTCAAGGGCGTCGATATGGCCGTGGCGCCGGGGGAGGTCGTCGGGCTCATCGGGCCCTCGGGGTCCGGGAAGAGCACGCTGCTCAAGTGCCTCGGCGCCGTCATCGAACCCACGGGCGGCCTGATCTCCATAGGGGGCGAGGTGCTCTACGACGAAGGATGGAAGGTCCGGGACCTCCGGACCCTCAGGAGAGACAGGATCGGATTCATCTTCCAGGCACCCTATCTGATCCCCTTCCTCGACGTGACGGACAACGTGGCCCTGCTTCCCATGCTCGCGGGCCGTCCCGACAGGGAGGCCAGAGAGCGGGCCCTGGAGCTGCTCACGGCTCTGGATGTGGCGCACAGGGCCGAGGCCATGCCGTCGCAGATCTCGGGCGGAGAGCAGCAGCGGGTGGCCATCGCGCGAGCCCTCGCGAACCGTCCGCCGGTCATCCTCGCCGACGAACCCACGGCGCCTCTGGACAGCGAGCGGGCCCTCACGGTCATGGCGATCCTCGAGTCCATGGCGAAACAGTACAGAACGGCCATCATCGTGGTCACCCACGACGAGAAGATCATCCCGACGTTCAGAAGGCTCTACTCCATACGGGACGGGAAGACGGAGGAGCGGATAGGGCAGGCGGGACAGACGAACGCGCAATCGAATGACGAACGGACATCACAATAAGGAGGCGATATTGATGAAGACGAGACGGTACGACGAAACAGCGGCGATGAAGAACCCCCACGGCGTGGACGCCCGGGCCCTCTACGACGCCCCGGAGGCCACGATCAACATCATCGCCCTTCAGCCGGGACAGGCCCTGAAAAAACACGTCACCCCCGTGGACGTGGTCTTCTATGTCCTGGAGGGAAGGGGCACCGTGGAGATCGGGGAGGAGAAGCAGGAGGTGGGCAGGGACACCCTCGTGGAGAGCCCGAAGATGATCGCCCACTGCTGGTACAACACGGGGGACGCCCTCCTTCGGGTCATGGTGATCAAGACGCCCCGCCAGGCGGAGAAGCCCGTTCTCACGGGGAAATAGCGGATCGGTCCCTCCGTCGGGCAGCCATCTGAAGGCTGCCCGACGGTTTTATCCCGATGGTGCGCGATGTCCGGCGCCGTTTTGTCTAATGCCGCTGCTGCTTCGCGTCCGAAAGGGCGAAGAGGCTCGAGTTCTGTGAACACATCAAGAAAATAACAGGGGAGAACTTTCGACGAAATCGCCACGACGATCGGTGCTGATGTGACTGATGCTCTCGTGGCCGCCCTTCAGATCAGCAGATAAATACCCATTCGTCTCGACACGGTCGATGAACTCCTGAACGCCCTCGTGCCAAGCATCTCAAAGGGGCGTTCTTTTATAAATACACAAACACATGCGTTCCGACTCGTGCAACGCTTCCACCAAGGAAAGAATCAAATAGAGTGGTTGTCATCGACGTGTCACGGTTATTGCGCTTCCGGAAGTTTCAAGTATTCCTCCAGAGCTGTCCGTGGCGAACTCTTCCCTCGCAAAGGAAAAGGGACAGGCCGGGCCTTCTGTGATAGTATCCTGGCAAAAGGAGGCGCTTTGATGTCGCTGGCATGGAACGCGGAACGGGAACAGGTGGCTTCTTTCATGCGACGGCTCTACGCCCGGGGGCTTACGACCTCCACGGGAGGAAACGTGAGCCTGCGAACCTCTGATGTGGTGGCCATCACGCCCTCGGGGACGGACAAGGAGAGCATCCGCTCCGAGGACGTGGCCATTCTAACCCTGGAGGGGGAGAATCTGACGCCCCAGATCCGGGTGAGCATGGAGGCGGGCATGCATCTCGCCGTGTACCGGGCCAGAGAGGACGTGCGCGCCGTGGTGCACGCCCACCCGACGACGGCGTCGGCCTTCGCCGCCCTGGACTGTCCGATCGACACGACGCTGACGGCGGAGTGCTGGCTTCTTCTCGGCCGTCCGGTGAAGGCGCCCTATGCCCTCATGGGCACCGCCGCTCTGGCGGAGGAGGTCGCCCGGGCCGTGCGGTCCGGCGACGCCGTCCTCATGGAGAATCATGGGGCCCTCACCGTGGGGCGGTCCCTGCTCGAGGCCTTCGACCGCCTGGAGGTGCTCGAGGCGGCGGCAAAGATGACCTGGGTCGCCGCCACCCTCGGGGGGAGTTGCCCTCTGTCCGCGGAACGGTTGGACGAGATAGGACGGGTCTTCCCAAAAAAGGGGCCGCGTTCGTGATGCCCTCGAAGAACTTCGCCCGTCGGGACGGTGCCTGAGTCATGTTCATGCTGTCGGCCGGGGCGGTCCTCGCCCTCTTCATCGTCTTCACCGTCGGTGCGTCGCGGGGCGTGTCGTCGTCATCGGACTACGCCGTCGCCGGGCGGAGGGCCACAGGCCGCTCCGTGGCTGGGACCATCATGGGCGCCCTCGTGGGTGGTGGGGCGACGGTGGGGACGGTCCAGATGGCCTACCAGTGGGGCGTCTCGGGCATCTGGTTCACTCTGGGCAGCAGCGTCGCCTGTCTCGTTCTGGGGCTTTGGTTCGTGGGGCCCCTTCGCTCCGTGGAACTCGTCACTCTGCCCCAGTTCCTGGGAAAGGAGTTCGGGCGGACGACGGCCTTCCTTGTGGCCCTCTCCACGTCCCTGGGGTCCTTCCTTTCAGTCGTAGCCCAGTTCCTCTCGGGCGTGGCCCTCATGCGGTCCGTGTTCCCCGTCTCGGCGAACGTGGGCGCTCTGCTCGTCGGAGTCCTGATCGTGACCTTCGTCTTTCTCGGCGGCATCAAGAGCTTCAGCAGACTCGGCATGTGGAAGATCGCCTTCCTCTACGCCGTCATGATCCTCTGCATCGTGATGGTGGTCGCAAAGGGCTGGACGCCGTGGAAGATCGCCTCGGCCCTCCCCGCGGAGCCCTATTTCAACCCCCTCGCGAGGGGGCCGGCGAAGGACCTCGGAGCCCTGGGGTCCCTCGTTCTGGGCGTCCTCTGCGGGCAGATCTACATCCAGGCCGTCTACACCGCCGCGAATGACCGCGAGGCCCGGAAGGGGTGCCTGTGGGCGTCCCTGCTCATCCCTCCCATGGGGTTTTTGGGCGTGTGGCTGGGGCTCTTCATGCGGGCGTCGGGCGTCGTCGTCCAGGCCGATCAGGCCCTGCCCCATTTCATACGATCCACCTTCCACCCCCTTGTCGGCGGCGTGCTGTGGTCGGGCATCCTCATCGCCGTCCTCGGGACGGCCGTGGGGTTATCCCTCGGCGTGGCCACGAACATGACGAGGGATATCGTCCTTCCGCTGCGACGGGACGCCGCGACCATGACGGACAGAAAGATTCTCTCCATCAGCCGTCTGGCCGTGGTCCTCGTCGTCCTCGGTGCGGGGCTCGCCGCCAGGGCGGCGGGGAGCTCCATGATCCTCCAGTGGGCCTATCTTGCCATGGGCATCAAGGCCTCGGGCATCTTCGTAATCCTGCTCGCGGCCGTGACATGGCCCGGCCGGCTCCCGGGACTTTGGAGCGCCCTCTCCGTCCTGGGCGGTTTGGTCGGCGTTCTCCTGGGAGCGCTCTTTCTGAAGGGCGTGGACCCTCTCTTCCCAGGTGTTCTGCTCTCCGCAGCCGTTGCCGCGGCAGGAGGAGCGATGGGCATGAGAAAGAACGGGTTGCAGTGACCTGGAGGCATAGGATGACGAACTTGGTCGTCTCTGACAACGAAGACTGTCATCGAGGCTGTCGCACTTGTACGGACAATGTCCGGAGTCTTCGCAAGCGACTTCGGGACAGTGGAGAGCCCGAGCGATCTTGACACTGTCCCGGCGGAGCGGGATAAAGACGGCTTGACCATGAGTTGAAATCGGTGACCCCCGCTCAGTATGAAGTGTCTCGCGATCTCACGACGATGGTGGAGTGAAGGGGAGAGTTCCGGAATATATCGAGCTGCGGGAAGGCGTCGTCTGGATTGATAAATTCGGGCGACGTCGAACCGTGTATGGATACGAAGAGCGCCGAACATGCCGGCACCCTCTGCGCATAGTTCAGCAAAATACCCTATTTGACAGAGAGGGTCTCATGATATAAAAGGAGGGCACCCAAAATCTCGAGCCCTCTCTGGCGTCCATGGAACCGCGAGTCGGCGGGCTCTGCAAAGGAAACCACATGATCTCACGTATTTTTCTCCTGTTCTCCTCGGTCTTCGCCCTCGCGTATATGGGCATGCACCTCTACGTCTACCTGAAGGTCCGGAGGGCCTTCGGGCTTCGGTGGCCTTGGGCCGTCCTGTTCGCCCTCTTCTCCGCCGCAATGATGGCCGGGGCGCGGATGCTCTGGCTCGTGGACTTCGGGGACGCCGTGGTGCTCCGGAAGGTTCTCTCCTACATCTGTTACCTCTGGATGGCCTACCTTCTCATCCTCTGCACGCTCTTCCTCGCCTTGGACATCCTGCGCCTCGTCCTGGCAATAGCGGACCGTCTTTTTTCGGTCCGCGCGGCGCGCCTTCTCGCCTCTTCGCGTCTCAGGGTCCTGGTTGCCCTTAGCGGAGCCTTCGCCCTGTGCCTCTACGGGGCCTTCGAGGCCCAGTGGTACAGGACATCCCGCGTCGAGCTCCGGACGGCCCTGCTGCCCGCCGGGGTGGAGCACCTCCGGATCGCCCATCTGTCGGACGTGCACCTCGGGTGGCTCATCCAGGAGCGGCAGCTCGACGCCATGCTGGACGCAGTCCGGGCTGCGGAGCCCCATATGCTCGTGATCACGGGCGATCTTGTGGACGGGGAGATGGAGGCGAGGGAGGCCGAGGTCGAGCTCTTCCGGAGCCTGAACCTGCCCTATGGGGTCTATGCCGTGACGGGCAATCACGAGTACCATGCCGGCATCGGGCAGGCCCTTGCCTTTTTCGAGCGCTCGGGCATCCGGGTGCTTCGGAATGAGGCCCTGGAGGTGGGCGGCATTACCCTCGCCGGGGTGGACGACCGGTCCGCCCGGCGGTACGGAGGCGCCGCCGCAGGGGGCGAGGAGCAGCTGCTCGCCTCTCTTTCTCCCCACCGGTTCGCCGTCCTGCTGAAACACCAGCCGACGGTGGAGCCCTCCTCCGTCGGGCAGTTCGACCTTCAGCTTTCGGGGCACACCCACCGGGGGCAGATCTGGCCCTTCTACTGGGCGACACGCCTTGTCTACGACTACCGGCCCGGCCTTCGGACCGTCGGGGCCCCGAACCAGGGGAGAACAAGCAGGGTCTACGTGAGCAACGGGACGGGGACCTGGGGCCCCCCCGTTCGATTCCTGGCCCGGCCCGAGGTGGTCCTGGTCGATATCGTCCGGGAGTGACGGCCTTTACGGGTACAGAATCGCGAGGCAGGCGTCGCAGAGGGCCGACAGGCTCGACACCGTCCGATCCTGAGGCAGCCCCGAGGCGTCGTAGGCGAGGGGCAGCTCGGTGCACGCCGCGCAGATCGGGATGTCCCGGACGGTCCAAAGCCGCTCTACAAGGGGCCTGAGCAGTACCCCTCCGTCGTCGCTCCGCCCCGCCTTGACGAGCTCGATGCTCTCCTGCACGGTCCTCTGGTCCTCCGGCGAGGGGGTGAAGAGGGGGTACCCCCTCTTTTCGGCATACTTCTGGTAGAGGCCGCTCTCCATGGTCCCCCTGGTGGCGAGGAGCCAGGCGCCCTTTGGTTCGATGGCCACGGCTGCAGCCACGGTCTCCTCGATGATGTGCACCAGCGGGACGGGCAGGCGGTCCCGAAAGCGATCGATGAAGAAGTGCGCCGTGTTGCAGGGGACGGCGAGAAGCTCGGCCCCCCATCGGACGAGGGTGAGCAGGCGTTCCTCGAGGACGACCGTCGGATCCTCGCCGACGCCGAGTATCGCCCGCGATCGGTCGGGGACCGTGGGGTCGGAGAGCAGATAGGTCACGGGGTGTTCCTGATCCGTTGCGGCGGGCGCCCGAAGGGCGAGCAGCCGGAGGAACTCCGCCGCCGCCGCCGGCCCCATGCCGCCGAGGACGCCGAGGATTTTCGCCGGTCTTTTGTGTGAAGAGGACTTCATGGTCGATGGCACCTCCTGGATGTACTGTCGTAGCGCCATTATATCCCTTCCGGGAGAAGCGTACCGAATCTTCTCGTAATATATCTGTTACATTCCTTTTACCTTGATTTGTAACAGCTGTTACATAGACCTTCTATACTCACGGTGTATCCCCAATAAAGAGGATAACACCCAAGGAGGTTGTGCGGAATGAAAAAATTTGCGGTGGTTCTTGCGGCAGCGAGTGTACTGGCTTTCTCCGGCATGGCGTTTGCCGCGGAGATCGTCATGAACGGGTCCACCACGGTTCTTCCCATCGCCCAGTCGGCGGCGGAGAAGTACATGGCGGCGAACCCCGAGGCGAAGATCAGCGTGTCGGGCGGCGGCAGCGGCAACGGGATCAAGGCCATCATCGACGGGACGACGGACATCGCCAACGCCTCCCGGTTCATCAAGACGGACGAAGTGAAGGCGGCCGTCGAAAAGGGCGTGTACCCCGTGCCCTTCGCAGTGGCCATGGATGCCCTCCTTCCCATCGTGCACCCCGAGAACCCCGTGAGCGACCTCTCCATCGAGCAGCTTCAGGGCATCTACACAGGCAAGATCGCCAACTGGAAAGAGGTTGGCGGTGAGGACAAACCCATCGCGGTCGTGGGACGGGATACGAGCTCCGGCACCTACGAGACGTGGAACGAGTTCATCCTGAAGAAGGAGCGCGTGACCCCGAAGGCCCTCATCGTCGCCTCCTCGGGCGCCATGCTCACCACCGTCGCCCAGAACAAGAACGCCATCGGCTACGACGGCATCGGCTACGTGAACAAGACCGTGAAGGCCCTCAAGGTCGGCGGCAAGACCGGCTCCGCGGAGACGGCGATCGACGGCACGTACCCCCTGTCCCGCTCGCTCTACATGTTCACGAAGGGCTGGCCGACGGGCGAAGTGATGAAGTTCCTCAACTACCTGCTCAGCGATGACGGACAGAAGATCGTGGCCGAGACGGGGTTCGTTCCCCTTCGGATTCTGAAGTAAGAGCGTATAATCGAGAGATTGAGAACTTCGGGCACGACGACTTTTCCCCCTCTCCCGTACGGGGAGGGGGAAAGGTCATTCGCACAGGATAACAATAAAGAACCGACAGGACCGAAGGGGAGAGGACTCCGCATGAAGGACGCCCTGCCAGGGATCATAATCAAGGCCATTTCCAGCCTCGGTATTCTTATCATGGTGTTCATCCTGTACTTTCTCTTCCGGGAGGGGCTGCCCGTGCTTCGGACGGTGACGCTGAAGGATATCTTCCTGGGCCAGTTCTGGTACCCCGTCGAGGAACCGCCCACGCTCGGAATGTTCCCCCTGATCATGGGAACGCTGGCCGTCACGGCCCTCTCGTCGGCCATCGCCCTTCCCTTCAGCCTCCTCATCGCGCTGTTCGTGGCGGAGGTGGCCCCCCGTCGCGTGCGGGAGTTCATGAAGCCGGTGCTTGAAATCATGGGGTTCTTCCCCTCCATCGTCCTGGGGTTCATCGGCATGGTGGTCCTGGCCCCCTGGCTCCAGAACCGCTTCGACATGCTGTCGGGCCTGAACATGCTGAACGCGTCGGTGCTGCTCGCCGTGCTCATCGTCCCGACAGTGAGCTCCCTGACCGAGGAGGCCCTGAGCTCGGTGCCCCGCGACATTCGGGACGCCTCCTACGCCCTGGGCGCCACGCGGTGGGAGACCACGAGCAAGGTGGTCATCCCCTCGGCGCTGCCCGGTATTCTGAGCGCGTCGCTTCTCGGCGTCATGCGGGGCATGGGCGAGACCATGGTCGTGCTCATGGCCGCGGGCGGAGCGGCCATCATCCCCATGTCCATCTTCGACCCCGTCCGCCCGCTCACGTCCACCATCGCCGCCGAGATGGGGGAGACGCCCGTGGGCTCGGCCCACTACGCGGCCCTCTTCTTCGGGGGCGTCATCCTGCTCGTGCTGACCCTGGGGATCAACCTCCTCTCGGCCTGGATCGAGAAGAAGGGGGCGTTCCGGAAATGATCGATCGCAGACGGATTCTGGACCACACGATGACGCTCCTCGCGTGGCTGTCGGCGGCGGCGATGCTTCTGCTCGTGGCCTCCATGATAGGGTACGTGGTGGCACGGGGGTACAGCGCCCTCTCCATCGACTTCCTGATCGAGCCGCCCCGGGACAGCATGACGAAGGGCGGCATCATGACGCCCCTCATCGGGACGATCCAGCTCGTCTTCTTCGCCATGCTCTTCGCCATCCCCGTGGGCGTCGCGACGGGGCTCTACTTCGCCGAGTACGCCCGGAACGACGGCTTCACGGCCGTCCTCCGCCTGGCCATCCGGTGCCTTGCGGGCGTGCCCTCCGTCGTCTTCGGCCTCTTCGGACTCTCGCTCTTCGTCATCCTGCTGCGGCTCGGATCGTCCCTGCTGTCGGCCTCCCTGACCCTGGCGTGCCTCACCCTGCCCCTCATCGTCACGGCCTCGGAGCAGGCCTTCCTCGCCGTGCCCGAGGACTACCGGTTCGCCTCCTACGCCCTCGGGGCGTCGAAGTGGCAGACCATCTGGAAGGTGATCCTTCCGACGGCGTCCCCCACGGTCATCACGGGCATCATCCTGAGCGTCGGGCGGGTGGCGGGCGAGACGGCTCCGATCATGTTCACCGGCGCGGCGTTCTTCACGCCGGGGATCGCCAGGAGCATCTTCTCCGAGGTCATGGCGCTGCCGTACCACATCTATGTCCTGGCCACGGCCGGGACCGCCATCGAGGAGACGAGGCACATCCAGTACGGGACCGTGCTCGTCCTGCTTTTGATGGTTCTGGGCATCTGTTCCGTGGGCATCTACATGCGGTCGAGGCTGCGCCGCCGGCTTCGCGCGTAATGGGGAGGGCATGATGGAAAGAGTGCAGATCAGCACGAAGAAGTTGGATCTCTATTACGGCAGCGCCCATGTGCTCAAGGACGTGACCTTCGACATCTACGAGAAGACGGTCACGGCCTTCATCGGCCCGTCGGGCTGCGGGAAGAGCAGCTACATCCGATGCATCAACAGGATGAACGACTTCATCCCCAGCGCCAGGGTCGAGGGCGAGATCGTCATCGACGGCCAGAATATCTACGGGCCGAACGTGGACGTCATCGACCTTCGCCGCAATGTGGGCATGGTGTTCCAGAAGCCGAACCCCTTCCCCATGTCGGTGTACGACAACGTGGCCTACGGACCGAGGCTCCACGGCGTTCGCGGCAAGGAGGAGCTGGACGGGATCGTGAAGCGCAGCCTCATGGGGGCGGCCCTGTGGGACGAGGTGAAGGACAAGCTCTCCTCCCCCGGAACGGGGCTCTCGGGTGGGCAGCAGCAGCGGCTCTGCATCGCGCGGGCCATCGCCACGGAGCCGGAGATTCTCCTGATGGACGAGCCGACGAGCGCTCTGGACCCCATGTCCACGGCGCGAATCGAGGAACTGATCCGTGATCTCAAGCAAAGCTACACGGTGGTCATCGTGACGCACAACATGCAGCAGGCGGCGCGCATCTCGGACCGCACGGCCTTTTTTCTTCTCGGCGATCTAGTAGAATATGACAGTACACCGAAGATGTTCACGTCGCCGGAGGATAAACGCACCGAGGACTACATCACGGGACGATTCGGCTAGAGCCGGTCAGGAGGCAGCGACCATGGAGGGAATCAACACGAGAAAGCGGCTAGAAGCGGACCTCGCCGAACTGAAGCGGATGGTCCTCCGGCTCGGCAAGATGTCGGAGGAGGCCGTGGTCAAGGCTGTGTGGGCTCTGAAGCATCAGGACGCGAAGGTCGCCCAGATCGTCCTGGACAAGGACGACGATATCGATGCGCTGACGGGCGCCTTGGACAGCGCCTGCATGCACTTCACGGCGCGCTACCAGCCTCTGGGCGAGGATCTCCGGACCGTGACGTCCGTCATGCACATGGCCGTCGACCTGGAGCGGATCGGCGACTACGGCGGAAATATCGCCAAGGTGGCCATCGCCCTCGCCGATACGGAGCTCATAAAGCCCCTCATCGACATCCCGCGGATGGTGGAGGTCCTCTCGGTGATGATGGACAGGACGCTCTTCGCCTTCGACATAGGGGACGAGGACGCCGCGCGGGAGATCTTCGCGAAGGACGACGAGCTGGACGACCTCGAAAAGCAGATCATGAGGGAGCTGCTGATCCTCATGATGGAGGACCCGAAGCGGATCGAGCAGGCGAGCCAGCTCCTCAACGTGGCGAGGACCCTCGAGCGCGCCGGGGACCATATGACGAACGTGGCGGATCGGGTGCTCTACATCCTGACGGGCAAGACGGTGAAGGCGTCCGAGTTCCGCAGGCCGAAGGAGCGGTGAGCGGCGTGGCGGGCCAGAGAATTCTCGTCGTGGAGGACGAAGAGGCTATTCTCGAGATCGTCTCCCAGGCCCTCCGCCGGAACGGATACGAGATCACCTCCGCCTCCGACGGGGACTCGGCCCTCGAGAAGGCCTTCGCCCTCCGGCCGGATCTGGTCATCCTGGACCTCATGCTGCCCAAGATGGACGGCTGGGAGGTCTGCCGGCGTCTTCGGGCCGACAAGGAGACGGCGGCCATCCCCATCCTCATGCTCACGGCGCGCCGGGACGAGAAGGACGTGGTGGAGGGGCTCGACATCGGAGCCGACGACTACATGAAGAAGCCCTTTTCCCTTGCCGAACTCACGGCCAGGGTCCGCGCCCTTCTGCGCCGGTCCTCGCCGACGGAGATCGGCATGGTGGTGGAGGAGGGGGATCTTCGAATCGAGATGGACGGCGAGACGGCCTTCCTGCGCGGCACGCCGCTGGACCTGAGCCCCACGGAGTTCCGCATCCTGGACGCCCTGGCCAGGAAGATGGGGCGCACCGTCTCCCGGGAGGTCCTGCTCTCGAAGATATGGAGCTTTTACGGCGGGGACACGAGGACGGTGGACGTCCACATCTCCCGCCTCCGCAAGAAGCTGATCGACGGCAAGCGGCCGGAGCTGGCCATCAACTCGCTTCGGGGCAGGGGCTACCGTCTCGTCTGGGAAGAGTGAGACATGCTGACCCTGAAGAAAAAGATCCTCCTCATCGTCGCCGTCGCCGTTCTTCTGGCCTTCGGGTTCAGCTGGTTCCTGCTCTACGGCGTCGTCCGGGAGGGCTTGGTCCGGCAGACGGAACAGGACCTCTCCCGCCAGACGGCCTTCTTCGCCTCGACCCTCGAGCGCGGCGGCATACAGTCCTTCGAGCAGGAGCTCGAGCGTTGGAAGGGGCTTCTGCGGGGGCGCGTGACCCTCGTAGGCTCCGACGGACGGGTCCTGTCGGACACGGAGAGCGACCCCGCCCGCATGGAGAACCACCTCTCCCGTCCGGAGGTCCTCTCCGCCCTTCGGGACGGCGAGGGCTCCATGCTGCGCTACAGCGGCACCACGAAGGTGCACTACCTCTACTTTGCCCGGAGGGCCACGGCGAACGGCGAACGGGTGGTCATCCGTTCGGCCTATCCCCTCGAGTCCCTCACCTCCGCCTTTGCCGAGATGAAGAACAAGTTCATCCTCTACCTCCTCGCGGGCGTGCTGATCGTGCTGCTCTTCGGAAGCGGCATGGTCCGCCTCTTCTTCCGGCCTCTGGAGCGGATCGTCGAGTCCGCCGGCCGGATTGCCCGCGGCGAGGACATCCGGTTCCCCCTCATGAACGACCCCGAGCTCCAGCGTCTTTCGAGCGCCCTGGACGACATGTCCAGCCGGACGAAGAACGCCCTGGAGGAGCTCAAGACCGAGCGGGAGGACCTCGCCCGGATCGTCGTCGCCCTGCCCGTGGGGGTGCTGCTTCTCGACGAACAGCGCAAACTCCGGTACATCAACGCCGTGGCCGAGAAGCTGCTCGGCATCAAGCTGGATGCCGTGCCGGGCATCCCCGTGGAGCGGCTGCTCCCGTCGGGCGACATGTACCCCCTCGTCCTGTCCGCCATGCGCGGGGAGGAGCAGTGCGCCTTCTTCGACCTGCCGGAGCTCGGCAACCGCTATCTCCGGATCTGCTCCCGCAAGACGGCCACGGGCGTACTCCTCATCCTCACGGACCTCACGGAGGAGCGGCGTCTGGAGCAGGCGCGGCGGGACTTCATCGCCGACGCGGGGCACGAACTCCAGACCCCCCTCGCCTCCATCCGCCTCACGGCGGAGTATCTCCTCGGCGCCGAGGAGGAGGACAGGGAGCAGCAGCGCAGATATCTTGGGACCATCATCGCCCAACAGGAGCGCATGAGCAGCCTCGTGGACGACATGCTCCTCCTCTCCAGAATGGAGTCGGAACCAGCGTCGAAGGATGCCGAACAGGTCAATCTGGCCCATCTCCTCTCGGCCGTTGTGGACGAAAAACGGAACCTCCCCTTCGCGGCCAGGATCGAGTTCGCTTCCGACATCCCCGACAGGGCCTACACCTTCGTCCGGCGCGACGACGTGGTCCGGGCGCTGGGCAACGTGGTGGAGAACGGGGTGAAGTATGTCCGGGAGAAGTTCGGCGACGAGCAGGGGGGTGAGAGAATTACAAAAAGGATGCA
>CALCQG010000092.1 GCA_937897575.1 uncultured Synergistales bacterium
CTCCTCCGCCGTTCTGGCCCGCCAGGTAGGGGAACTTCCAGATGTTCCCGAGTCCCACCGCCGAACCGGCCGCCGCCAGGATGAAGCCCAATTTACTCCCCCACTGCTCTCTCTGTCCCTGTGCCATCGTCACACCTCTCCTTCACGTATTATGGATATGGACTTCCGGTTCCAGGCAACTCCGCGAAGTACGCTTACCTCCTCTCTTGAACAATCCGATGAATAAAGAATAGTTCACTCGAATTATACTGTAAAATGGGACACTTTCAAGTGGTGGCAGGGGACAATATAATGTACAATACGAAAAGCACCTGTCCGCGATCGGCGGAGGAGGAATGATTATATGTGTCTTGCCGTACCCCACACCATTGAGACCCTGCTGGACGACGGCCGGGCGGTGGCCGTCGCGGGCGCCGTCCGCACGGAGATCCGAACGGATCTCATCGAGAACCCCTCTCCCGGCGACACGGTGCTCGTTCACGCCGGATTCGCCATAGAGAAGCTCGCCCCCGAGGATTCGAAGGAGTTGCTCGACCTCTGGGAGGAGATCCGCCGCGTCTCGGGGGTGGACTATGCCGGGTGACCTTCGCGCCGCCGTGGAGGCCCTCCGCCGTCTCGCCGAGGAATCGGCGACGGCGGTGACGGTGATGGAGGTCTGCGGTACCCACACGGTCTCCGCCTTCCGTTCCGGGCTTCGCTCCGTCCTTCCGAAGAGCATGCGCCTCATCTCGGGGCCGGGGTGCCCGGTGTGCGTCACGGACCAGGGCGAGATCGAGGCGGCCCTCTCGCTTCTCAGGCGGGGGGTCGTCGTCGTGGCCTACGGGGACATGTTCAAGGTGCCCAGCGCCTCCGGCTCCCTCGCATCCATGCGGGGCGAGGGGCACGATGTCCGGACGGCCACGAGCGCCATGGACGCCCTGCGGGTCGCCGAGGAGAACCCGGGGCGCGAGGTGGTCTTCCTCGGCGTCGGCTTCGAGACCACCGCTCCGGCGACGGCCACGCTCGTCCGCGAGGCTCGCAGGAAGGGCATCGCAAACCTCTCGGTGCTCTCCTTCCACAAGAGAACGCCGCCCGCCGTCGAGGCGCTGGCCGGTGCGGCGGATGTCCAGATTTCAGCCTTTCTTCTCCCGGGCCACGTGAGCGTCATCACCGGCCACGAACCCTTCCGATTCCTTGCCGACCGCTTCGGTCTGCCGGCCGTCATAGCAGGCTTCGACCCGGAGCAGATCCTTCTTGCCATGGTGGAGATCGCCCGTCAGATCCGCGCCGGTGCGCCGGAGCTGCGCTCCGTCTACGGGACGGCCGTTCGCCCCGAGGGCAACAGGAAGGCCCTCGGTCTTCTCGACGAAGTATTTTCCGTCCGCGACGCCCGGTGGCGGGGCATCGGCCTCATCCCGGACTCGGGGTACGGCCTTCGGGGGGACTACGGCGACTTCGACGCCGAACGGCGCTTCTCCCTCGTCATCGTCCCGGGCACCCCTCCTGCCGGGTGCCGGTGCGGCGACGTCCTCACCGGGCGCATCACCCCTCCGCAGTGCCCGCTCTTTCGGACTGCCTGCACGCCCCTGTCCCCCGTCGGACCCTGCATGGTCTCCAGCGAGGGGACCTGCGGCGCCTATTTTCGTTTCCACAGGGAGGAGAGAACATGACGGAGAGAGTCTCCCTCAGCCACGGCAGCGGAGGACGACAGAGCCAGCAGATCGTCGCGGAACTCCTGGCTCCCTTCACCCGCAGAGGAATCGGGCCGGAGCTCGAGGACGCCGCCCTCCTGCCCGGAGGCTATGCCATGACGGTGGACGGATTCACCGTGTCGCCCAGGACCTTCCCCGGCGGAGACATCGGGCATCTCTGCGTCTGCGGCTGCGTCAACGACCTGGCCGCCCGTGGGGCCAGCCCCGACTTTCTCGGCCTGGGGCTCGTCATCGAGGAGGGTTTCTCCGCCGAAGAGCTTCGGACGTACATGGAGAGCGCCGCCAGAACCTGCGCGGACCTCGGCACCGTCCTCGCCGCCGGGGACACGAAGGTCGTGCCCGTCGGCGGGGTGGACGGCGTGCTCATCACGGGGTGCGCCTTCGGCCGCGTTCAGACGCCCCACCCTCTGTCCCTGGGCAACCTCCGCCCAGGAGACCACATCGTCGTCTCCACCTCCATAGGCCGGCATGGGGCCACCATCGCCGCCTCCCGGTTCAACCTGGACGTCGTCGGTCTCGAGAGCGACTGCGCCCCGCTGTGGCCCGCCGTGCGGCCGCTGCTCGCCCTCGACGGCCTCCGCTGCATGCGGGACTGCACGCGGGGCGGCCTCGGAACGGTGCTCTGCGAATGGGCTGAGGGGTCGGGGGTGCACGTGGCGCTGGACGAGGAATCCATCCCTCTCTCCCCCCAGGTCCGCTCCCTCTGCGATGTCCTCGGGTTCGACCCCCTGTACATGGCCTGCGAGGGGTGCATGGCGGTGGCGGTGGACGCCTCGCAGACGGACCGGCTTCTCGCCCTTCTCCGGGCATCGCCCCTCTGCGGCGAGGCCGCCGTCATTGGGCAGGTCACCGGCGGAGAGCCGAAGGGGATGGTCTCCATGCGAACGCTCATCGGAGGCGAACGCCTCGTGGACATGCCGACGGGGGAGCTGCTGCCGCGAATCTGCTGACGATACGTTCCAGACGTTCGCTTCTCATCCGGCCACGAGGAGGCAGATAGATGAATCTGCTCGAAAAACTGAAGGAAACAGGCATATCCGTCGTCCCCATCATAGTTATCGTGCTGCTGCTCTACCCGACCGTCGCCCCCATCGGGGGAATGCTCCTCATGCAGTTCATCGTGGGCGGGGTGCTCATCATCCTGGGATTGAGCGTCTTCCTTCTCGGGACGGACATCGGCGTCCTGCCCATGGGGCACGCCATCGGCGCCGCCCTCGTCCACAGGCGAAACCTCCCCATCATGCTCGCTACCGGCTTTTTCATCGGCTTTTTCATCACCGTCGCCGAGCCCGACGTCCAGGTCCTGGCCAACCAGGTGGCCACCGTGGACCCGTCCATCTCGAGGCTCTTCCTCCTGGTCATGATCGGCCTGGGCGTCGGATTCTTCGTCTCCGTCGCCTTCTGGCGGATCATGCGCCAGTTCCCGTACCACATCATGCTCCTGGGCTTTTATCTTCTGGTCTTCGCCCTCGCCTATTTTTCGGCGCCCCAGTATCTGGGCATCGCCTTCGACGCCGGTGGCGCCACCACAGGCCCCATGACCGTCCCCTTCATCATGGCCTTGGGCGTCGGCGTCGCGGCCGTCCGGGGCGCAAAGAGCGCCGAGGACGACAGCTTCGGCCTCGTCGGGTTGGCCTCCATCGGCCCGATCATGGCCGTGCTCATCATGGGCGTCCTGAGCCGGGGCGACCAGACCGGACAGTCCGGGGCGCAGGCCGCGACGGCGGCGACCGGTGTGCTCAGCGCCTTCCTGGCCGTCCTCCCGGGGACAACCCACGAGGTCACCATGGCCCTCGCTCCACTGGCCGTCATCCTGGTCATCTTTCAGGTCACCATGCTCCACATGGGGCGCCACCAGGTCACGCGGATGGCCAAGGGGCTCCTGTACACCTTTCTCGGCCTCGTCATCTTCCTCACGGGCGTAAACGGAGGGTTTCTGCCCGCGGGGTTCGTCATCGGAGGGACTATCGGCGGCGCGGCCGAAAATTGGGTCCTCGTCCCCATCGGCTTCGCTCTCGGCGCCATGGTCGTGCTGGCCGAGCCGGCGGTGTGGGTGCTGAACAACCAGGTCGAGGAGGTCTCGGGCGGACACATCAACAGGCGTTTCATGCTCATCGCCCTCTCCGCTGGCGTCTCCGTCTCCGTCGCCATCTCCATGATCCGCGTGCTCACGGGGATGAGCATCTGGTGGTACCTCATCCCCGGGTACCTCATCGCCCTGGTGCTCACCTTCGCCTGCCCGCCCCTCTTCACGGCCATCGCCTTCGACTCCGGGGGCGTGGCCTCGGGCCCCATGTCCTCCACCTTCATCCTGTCCTTCACCATCGGGGCCTCGTCGGCGGCGGGAGGCAACCCCATCACCGACGCCTTCGGCGTCGTGGCCATGATCGCCATGACGCCTCTCATCACCATCCAGGCTCTCGGGCTGCTGTTTCAGCGGAAGGAAAAAGAGGCCGAAAGGCGGCGCTCCAGAGAATCACTGAGGGAGGGAGTACTATGACCGACAGCGAAAGGACGGCGCAGGGCTGCGGAAAGCTGTTGCTCGCCATCGTGCGGCGGGAGCGCGGTGACCAGGTCGTGGAGATCACGCGGCACGCGGGCGCCCGGGGAGGCACGGTGGCCCTCGGCCGTGGGGAGTCGGACAACCCCCTCATGGAGTTCCTGAGCATCGGAGACTTCGAGGAGGACGTCGTCCTCACCCTCACCTCGGACGACCAGGCCCCCGCCATCATGGCAGCGCTCCGGGCCTACGAGGACAAAACAGGAAAACACAAGACCGGGGTCGTCATGCAGCTCGACGTCTCGCACGTTCTGCACCATACCACAGGGGTGGCCCGATGCGGCGCCACGGAGAGGAGCGAACCGATGAAGAGAAAAACGGACAAGGTCCTGATCAGCGTCATCGTCAACCGGGGCTTCGCCGACGACGTCATGGCCGAGGCCAGGAAGGCCGGGGCCAGGGGCGGGACCATCATGAACGCGCGCGGCACGGCCAGCGAGAAGGACGTTCGGTTCCTCGGCTTCCCCCTGTTCCCCGAGAAGGAGATCCTGCTGATCCTCGCAGATCGGGACAAACAGGACGCCGTCCTCGAGGCCGTCCGCTCGAGCGAGTGCATCAGTCAGCCCGGGGGAGGCATCGCCTTCACCATGGCCGTTGAGGACAGCTTCCTGCTCGGTGAAAAGCTGAAGTAGCACGCCGCCTGGACTCGCAAAAGAACCGGGAGGAGCTTTTCACGGTCCCTCCCGGTTCTTCATGGTTCTTTATGGTTCTTTATGGTTCTTTATGGTTCTTTATGGTTCTTCATGGTCCTTCATGGCTTCAACATCGGGAGGGCATCCTATTCTCCGGAAACGCGGTCCGAGGACTGGAATGCTCTGAGGGCAGATGTATCGGGACGAGGTTCCTCCTCCGAAAGACGCGGTCCTTCCCTCAGTGAGTCAGCCGCTCGTTGATCCTCGTTATGCCCGCGGCCCTGCCCGACTCGTCGTCCAGCTCCACCACCACACCGTTGAAGGCGAGCCCGTCGCCGGACACCTCGAACTTCGCCGGCATGCCCGTGAGGAACCTCGGGAGGACGCCGTCGAACTTCAGACCGATGGAGCTTCTGTGTCCGCCCGTCATTCCGGCGTCCGTCAGGTAGGCCGTTCCCCGGACGAGGATCTCCTCGTCGGCAGTCTGGACGTGGGTGTGGGTCCCGATGACCGCCGCGGCCCGGCCGTCCAGGTACTCGCCCAGCGACTTCTTTTCCGACGTGGCCTCGGCGTGGAAGTCGACGAAGAGGGGCACGTCTCCCACGGCGTCGAGAATCTTGTCGGCCGTCCTGAAGGGACACTCCGTGACGGGCATGTACACCCGACCCTGAAGGCTCGCCACGGCAAGGCGCTTGTCCCCCTTGCGGAGGATGATCCACCCCTGCCCGGGGCATCCGTCCGGGTAGTTGGCGGGGCGCAGGATTCTCGGGTCCTCGGAGAGGAGGGGGACGCCCTCCCGTTTGTCCCATATGTGGTTGCCCGACGTCATGGCGTCGATGCCGAGGGCGAAGAGCTCCTCGACGACCCTGCCCGTGATGCCCTTTCCCGCCGCAGCATTTTCGCAGTTCGCGACGACGAAGTCGAAGGGCCCGTGAATCGTCTGGAGGCGCGGCAGCGTCTCGGCCACGGCCCTCCGTCCGGGGCTCCCCATGATGTCGCCGATGAACAGGATCTTCATGGTCCGCCTACTTCGCGTACTCCGTGACCCGCGTCTCCCTGGTCACCGTCACCTTCACCTGTCCGGGGTACTTCATCTCCTCCTCGATCTTGCGCGCGAGGTCGTAGGCGATCTTGTGGACGACGCCGTCGTCGGTGATGTTGGGCGAGACGACCACCCGCACCTCCCGTCCGGCCTGTATGGCGAAGGCCTTGCTCACGCCGTTGAAGGACATGGCGATCTCCTCGAGCTTCTCCAGGCGCTTGACGTAGGCGTCCAGGCTCTCGCGCCGGGCGCCGGGCCGTGCGGCGCTCACGGCGTCCGCCGCGGCGACGATCACGTCGTAGATGCCCGTGGCCTCCTGATCCTCGTGGTGGGAGGCGATGGCGCTCACCACCTCGGCCGATTCGTTGTACCGCTTCGCCAAGTCCGCGCCGATGAGGGCGTGGGGCCCCTCGATCTGATGGTCCACGGCCTTGCCCAGGTCATGGAGCAGGCCGGCCCGACGGGCGACCTCCTCGTCTATGCCGAGTTCAGCCGCGATCATCCCCGAGATGTAGGCCACCTCGAGGCTGTGCTGAAGCGCGTTCTGCCCGTAGCTGTACCGGAAGCGGAGCTGGCCGATGGTGCGGACCAGTTCCGGGTGCATGTTCTTGATGCCCGTCTCGAGCAGGGCACCCTCGCCGGCCTCTTGAATCTGGGCCTCCACGTCCCGGGTCGCCTTGTCGATGAGCTCCTCGATCCGCGCCGGGTGGATGCGCCCGTCGACGATGAGCCGTTCGAGAGAGAGCCGGGCGATCTCGCGCCGCACGGGGTCGAAGCTACTCAGGGTCACGGCCTCGGGGGTGTCGTCCACGATGAGATCGACGCCCGCCAGGGTCTCGAAGGTCCGGATGTTCCGCCCCTCGCGCCCGATGATCCGCCCCTTCATCTCGTCCGAGGGCAGATGGACGACGCTCACCGCCGTGTCGGACGTGTTCTCCACGGCACATCGCTGGACGGCCGTCACGATGATCTCCCTGGCCTTCCGGTCGGCCTCGCGCTTCGCCTTCTCCTCGAGCTCCTTGAGCCGGAGCCCTATCACATGCTGTGCGCTCTCCTCCGTCTGCCGGAGGATGAGGTTCTGGGCGTCCTCGCGGGTCATCCCGGCCACCTCCTCGAGGCGCACCAGCTGCTGCTTCTTGACGTCCTCCACCTCCACGAGGCGGCGCTCCACGTCCTCCTGCCTCGTCTTGAGCTCGTCCTCCCTGTGCGCTACCTTCTCGAGTTTCCGGTCGAGGTTCTCCTCTTTCTGCTCGATCCGGCGCTCGGCGCGCTGCAGCTCGGTCCTCCGCTCCTTGCCCTCACGCTCGGCCTCCTGGCGAAGCTTGAATATCTCCTCCTTGGCCTCGGTGAGCTTCTCCCGCTTCTGCTGCTCCGCTACCTGTTCCGCTTCGTTCAGGATATTCTGCGCCTGCATCTTCGCATTAACGAGGTTTTTCGCGCCGAGCGTCCGGGAGAGCATGAAGCCCGCCGCGACGCCGGCGATTATTCCTACAGCGATGGAGAAAAACATGGGCATTGCGTTCATGGTGCCTATCACTCCTTCTATTTTCAAGGTGCGGTCCTGAACCACAGCACACGCACTCTTATAATGAGACAACTTTATTATTGTACAGGTCGGACGCGTTCTTCACAAGTCATCTCCGGCGAAGGCCGCCAGGGCCCTCCGAACGGCCGACGGCGAGAATCCTCGCCGCAACAGCCTGTCTTCGACTTTGCGCCGCTCCACGCCCGATTCGAGCCACTCTCTGGCCGTCGAAAGGGCGGCTCTCTCCTCGTCCAGCTCCTCGAGGGCCTCTCCGATGACCGCCTCCGACACGCCCCTCCGGCGCAGCTCGTCCCGGAGACGGCGCACCCCCCAGCCGGGGTGTCCGTCGACGAAGAGCAGAGCGTATGCAGCATCGTCGATGAACCCGCCCTGCTGCCATCGGCCGGCGAGGGCCTCAGCCTCGTCCCCGGAGGCCCCCTTCGCCGTGAGCTTCCGGACGATCTGCGCCCTCGTCCAGACTCCTCTGGCGAAGAGGACCTGGAGGTATCGGTCGAAGCGCTCCGCCCGGTCGCCCGCAGCGGGGCGGTCGGGAGCGTCAGGCCGTCTCCACAAGGCTCAAACTTCTCCCGAGCGACGCGAAGAGGCGCGCCCGAAGCAGAGGCTCCGAGGCCAGGTCCGGGTCCCGCTCCACGAGGGCAAACCCCTCCCTCCTCGCGATGTCGAGAAGTTCGCGGTCCCGTATGAGGTCCGCCACGCGGAAGTCCGTGATGCCCGACTGACGGACGCCGCAGACTTCGCCGGGGCCGCGGAGCTTCAGGTCGGCCTCGGCGATGAGGAAGCCGCTGGACGTGGAGCAGAAGGCCTTGACGCGCTCGCGCGCCTCGGGGGTGGTGGGCGATGCGAGCAGCACGCAGTGCGACTCCCGATCGCCCCGCCCCACGCGGCCCCGAAGCTGGTGGAGCTGGGACAGGCCGAAGCGCGTGGCGTCCTCCACCACCATGACGGTGGCCTGAGGGACGTCCACGCCCACCTCCACCACGGAGGTGGAGACGAGAAGGGAGAGGTGCCCGCTCTGGAATTCGCCCATGACCCGGTCCTTCTCCGCCGCGACCATCCGGCCGTGCAGCAGGCCGACGCCGAAGGCGGGGAAGGTCTTGGCGAGGTCCTCGTACCTGGCCGTGGCCGCCGCGAGGTCCATGGTCTCGCTCTCCTCGATGAGGGGGCATATCCAGAAGACCCGCTCTCCGGCCTCCATGCGTTCTTTCAGGAAAGCAAGGAGGCTGGGCAGCTTCTTCGGCGACAGGGCCGTGGTCCTGACCTCCTTGCGCCCCGGAGGAAGCTCGGAGAGCACCGAAACGGAGAGGTCGCCGAAGACGGTGAGGGTCAGGGTCCTGGGGATCGGCGTGGCCGTCATGACCAGAACGTGGGGGCTCTCGCCCTTGGAGCGGAAGGCCCGCTTCTGAAGCACGCCGAAGCGGTGCTGTTCGTCCACGATGGCCAGGCCCAGCCGGGCGAAGGAGACCTCCTCGGAGAGGAGGGCGTGGGTGCCGATGGCGACGGAGACAGCTCCCGACTCGAGGCCTTCGTGGACGGCGCGCTTCTCCTTCTGAGGCAGCGACCCGACGAGGAGAACGCAGGGGACGCCCAGGGCCTCGAAGACGGGCTGTATTCTGTCGTAGTGCTGCTTGGCCAAGATCTCCGTGGGCGCGAGAAAGGCCCCCTGATGCCCCCCGTCCAGGGCGGCGAGCAAGGCGAGGACGGCGACCACCGTCTTGCCCGAACCCACGTCCCCCTGAAGCAGGCGGTTCATGGGGATCGTCCCGGCCATGTCGGCGAAGATCTCCTCCGTCACCTTTTTTTGGTCGCCCGTCAGCGTGAAGGGGAGGTACCGCTCCAGGTAGGCGTCCACGAGGGCCCCCCGCTTGAGGGAGGGGGCCGTGGCGGCCGCGGCGCCCGCCCGGTGGCGGCGCATGGCGAGCCCCGTCTGGAGGAGGAAGAACTCGTCGAAGGCCAGACGACGGCGTGCAGTGCGCCACTCCTCCCGGCCCGTGGGGAAGTGCAGCTCCGTCACGGACCGGCGCAGTTCGGGGAGCGCGAGGCGCCGCGCGATATCGTCGGGGAGGTGGTCGTCCAGGAGGGGGAGAAACTCGTCCAGGGCCGTCCGGATGACCCGGCGAAGGGGCTTCTGGGCCAGCCCGGCGGTGGTGGGGTACACGGGGACGATGGCCGGGGCGTTCTCCTCGGCCTCGTCGAGGACCTCGTACTCGGGGTTGGTGAACTGGACAGCGCCTCCGCGGACTTCCACGCGGCCGTAGAGCGCCACGAGGACGCCGGACTGAAGCAGCCGCTCGATGCCGGGCCGGTTGAACCAGACGGCCTTCGCCATGGCCTTTCCGTCCGTCAGGAGCGCCGTGACGATGGAGAGGTTTTTCCTCGCCGTCCTCCGCCGCTCCAGGGCCACCACCCGGGCCAGGGCCGAGGCGGGCTCCCCGGCTCGGAGGGACGCCAGGGGCGTCACGTTGCGCCGGTCCTCGTACCGCCTGGGGAAGTAGAACAGCAGGTCCTCGGCGGAGGTGATCCCCAGCCGCCCGAGGAGCACCTCCCGGGCCGGGCCGACGCCCTTCACGTACCGGACGGGGTCGGAGAGCTGCCTTTGCGGGGCGTTCACTGCGCCGTCGGGGCCTCCCGGACGGCGTCCTCCGCCTCGTCCCCCTCGAGCAGAGCTCCGTAGCGCGACAGCAGCGCACGGAACTCGGCGCGGAACTCCTGACGCATCTGCCGGAGACGCTGGATCTCCGTCCTGCCCCTATCCTTCGCCGACGAGGCCTCGAGGGTCAGCTGTTCGGCCTTGATCTTGGCCTCGGACAGGATGGCCTCGGCCTTCCGGGTGGCGGCCTCCTCCTTGCTGGCCGCGGACTGCTGGGCCATGAGCAGGGTTTCCTGCAACGTGTCCTTCATCTGGGCGTAGTCCTGGACCTGGTCCTCGAGGCGATCCACCTTCCGCTCGAGCTCGGCCGCCCGCAGCGAGTAGGTCTGGATGTCCTCGGCGATGCGGTCGAGAAACTCGTCCACCTCGTCCACGGAGTACCCCCGCATACTTCGGCCGAAGACCTTGTTCTCTATGTCCCGGGCCGTCACGAGCTCAGCCACGATTGTCCTCCTCCCATTCGTCGATCATGTTCTTCTTCGGCGCAGCGAGGAAGATGCCCCCCGCCACGCGGAGCACCTCGCCCCGGCAGGCGAAGGCAACCCCGCTGAGGAAATCGAGAAGGCTCTGGCCCGGCTCCTTGTCCATCCCCCGGAGGTCCAGGACCACCATCTTGCCCGCCCGGATCAGCTCGGCCAGCTCCTCTTTCCGTTCCTGACCCATCTTGCCCCGGACGATCACGAGCACCGCCTGACTCTGGACGCTGGCGGCCGGCCGGGCTTCCCGCTGCTCCTCGTCAGGGAACGAGGCTCCCTCGTGCTCCTCTCCCTCGTCGCTGCCGCCAAAACCAAGTAGCTCCTTGAATCGGTCCAGCACGTCTTTCCCCTCCAGTCAACGAAGTGTCGTCAGTTCCGTGCCCCGAACAGAGCCGTCCCGACGCGTACCATGGTGCTTCCCTCCTCAACGGCCCACTCAAAATCGCCGCTCATCCCCATGGAGAGCTCCTTCAGGGGGATGGAGAACTCTTTTCTCGCCCCTTCGGCGAGGGTCCGGAGCAGGGCGAAGGCCCCGCGGACGGCCCGCTCGCCGCCCTCGAGGGGGCCTATGGTCATGAGCCCTTGGGGCGACAGGTTCGGACACTCGGCAAGGACACCCTCGAGCAGGGGGAAGAGGCCCTCGGGAGCGACGCCCTCCTTCGACGCCTCGCCCGAGGTGTTCACCTCGAGGAGGACGGGGAGGGAGCGTCCGCTCTCCTCCGCGACGCGCCCGAGGGTCCTCGCCAGCTCCAGGGAGTCCAGGGAGTCGACGGCGTCGACAGCCGGCAGGACCTTTCGGGCCTTGTTCCTCTGAAGGTGGCCGATGAGCCGCCACTCCGCGGACAGATCCGCCGGCCAGGCCTCCCTCTTGAGGAGGAGCTCCTGCACCCTGTTCTCGCCCAGAGCCCCGACGCCGCAGCGGACGGCCTCGGCCATCTCCTCCACCGTCCGGGTCTTCGTCACGGCCACGAGGAGCACATCCTCCGCCCGGCGGCCGCACCGCTCCGCCGCCGAGGCGATCCTCTCCCGCACCCGCTGGATATTCTCCTCTATCCTGCTCACCATAGGCGAATCTTCCCTTCCTTCCCCTTCTGGGCCTCGAGAAGCACCACATTGCCCGAGCTCAGCCCCGACGTGACGAAGAAGCGGTGCCCCTCCACGGGGAGCCCCTCCACGCTTCGGAACGTGACCACGTTGCCCTCCACCTGATAGACGCCGAGCTTGCCGTCGCGGTAGGTCACCGCCGTCTCCGGGACGGCGACGCCGCTTCGCTCGCCCCCCTCGAGGATCATGGAGAACCCCCTGCTGAGGGCCAGCTCGGGGGGGAAGAAGGGCAGCGTCAGATAGAGCCGCACCTTCTGCCCGACCGCCTCATGGACGCGCACGTCGGCCCGCTGGGGCCACTCTTTCTCCCTGAGGCGAACCCGGACGTACCCGGCCTTGATGTCCCGGAACAGCCCCGGCGTGCCGTCGGCGTAGAAGATCCCCCGAAGCTCCTGGGGCTGGAGGATCAGCTTGCCCACGGCGCCCCCCTTCTTCACGGCGCTCCCCGGCGCGATGGGGACGAAGGCCGGGACATCGGGCAGGGACGTCCTGTCGCTCCAGAAGGACGAGTAGTTCCACTTGCCCTCGGCGCCGTCGAGCCCGGCCACGAAGTACCCCACCCGGGGGGACTTCACGGCCATCTTCCCCGAGGGACCGCTCACCACCGCAACGGTCTCCCCTTTGGCGACCCGCCTCGGCTCCGCCGAGGGGTAGGTCACCGTCCCGTCCCACCTGGAGGCGAGGCGCTCCTCCTGCCAGAAGAGGACGCCCCGGACGGGGAGGCGCTCGGTGTACACATATGGGGCGGCCGAGACGACCTGCGGGTTCAGGGACTCGTGCCGTTCCCACCAGAGAGCGTACAGCTTTATTGTACCAAGGGCAACGCCCAGAATGAGGGCGAAGTACACGATCCGTTTCAGCACGGCGTACCTCCCGGCCTAGGCAACCGTTCCGCCGCCCGCCGGGCCCGAGGCCCCCGGAGCCATCATGAGTCGACGCCGTCCTCCTGGGGTCCGGGGACGGCCTTGTCCCGCTCGAGGGATGCAAAGGCGTCGTGGTTGTGGATGCTCTCGTTGCTCGTGACCCGGATCCGGTACCACGTGATGCGCCGCTCCCCCTCGAGGGCCAGGGCCACCTCCCGCAGGACGTCCTCCACGAAGCGGGGCGTGTTGTAGGCCTGCTCGGTGACGAACTTCTCATCCTCCCGCTTCAGAAGGGTGTATACGGGGGCCGACGCGCTCCGCTCGGCGACCTCCACGAGCTCCTCGATCCAGACGAGCCCCTTCATGCGGACGGCGATCTCCACGTAGGCCCGCTGGTTGTGCGCCCCGCCCTCGGAGATCTCCTTGGAGCAGGGGCACAGGGTCTGGACCGGGACGACCACGGTGGTGACCAGGTCGAAGGTCTGCCCCTTGCTCGCGCTGAGGGACACGTCGTACCGCGTGTAGCTCTTCATCCCCGTCGCGGGGGCCTTCCGCATGATGAAGTAGGGGAAGGAGAAGACGATCTCCGCCTGTTCGGCCTCGAGGACGACGCGCAGGTTCTCGGCGATGTGCTCCAGGTTCGATATGGTGACCCGCCCCTGGAACTCGTCCAGGACCTCGATGAACCGGCTCATGTGGGTGCCCCGGTAGTCGTGGGGCAGGGAGACGGCCATGGTGACCGTGGCCACGGTGTGCTGCGTCGCCTCCTTCTGGTCGAGCACCACGATGGGGTACGAGACGTTCGTCACGCCGACCCTGTCGATGGCCACCCTCCGGGTATCCCTCTGGCTCTGCACGTCGGGGATGGGGCGCACCCCCCCGTCTTTCTTCTCCTGAAGGTCAGGCATGGGGCACGTCCTCCCGGCCGATGGTGACGCTGCTCGTCGCCGTCTCCCACACCGTGACCTCGAAGAGGGCGGCGTTGGGACGGCGCAGGGGCTCGTCCACCTGCCTCCACACCCATAGGGCGATGTTCTCCGCCGTGGGCTGGGGCAGGATGTCGTTCAGATAGCTGTGGTCGAGCTTCTCGATCACCTCTTTTTTCACGATTGCCGATGCCTCGCAGAAATCGAGGACCATCCCCTCGTCGTCGGGCACGCCCCGCACGGTGACGGCCAGCCGGTAGGTGTGGCCGTGAAGCCGCTCGCACTTACCGTGGTACTCCGTGAGGTTGTGGGCGGCGTCGAAGGTGAACTCCTTGCGAAGAAGCATGGCGCATCTCTCCCCTCTCGAAGGTGCTCTTTTCGTAGGCGGTATGAAGTTCCCTTCATTCTACACCATTGAGGCCCGACCGTCCTCGGTCCCCGATTCCGCAGCCCTTATACTGCTATGCAGCACATTCTTATTTTTTAGCGCTTAGATATACGGAGTGATGCTCAAAAAGACGTAAAAATAATTTTTAAGCACGGAAAAAGACGATTTTCATTGACAGAGAAAAGGCCGGTGTGCTATAACCTGTCATCATGTTCTCAATCGCCTCCGCAGGGGGCACGCTCAAAGGGGTTGAATGAAGATGGCAGGGGAAGTTCTGTACGACAAGGCGCGGGATATCTTCGGGATGTACGTCTTTGATCGGCGGGCGATGAAGGAGCGGCTTCCGCAGCATATCTTCAACGAGCTCATGGCCTCCATCGAGGGGGGCCAGAAGCTCGAGCCGAACACGGCGGACATGGTCGCCTCGGCCATGAAGGAGTGGGCCCTTGCCAAGGGGGCGACCCATTGGACCCACTGGTTCCACCCCAGAACGGAGCTCACGGCGGAGAAGCACATGTCCTTCATGTCCAAGGACGAGAACGGCATGCCCATCGAGTCCTTCAAGGGGAAGGAGCTCATCCAGAGCGAGCCCGACGCCTCGTCCCTCCCGTCGGGCGGGATCCGTTCCACCTTCGAGGCAAGGGGCTACAGCGCCTGGGACCCCTCGAGCCCGGCCTTCATCATGAAGAGCCGCAAGGGGGGGACGCTGTGCATCCCGTCGGTCTTCATCTCCTACGACGGCACGCCCCTGGACCTGAAGACCCCCCTCCTCAGGGCCGTGGAGGCCGTCGAGACGCGGGCCATGCGAATCCTGAAGCTCTTCGGCAACCGGGGCCTCAAGTGGGCCCACGTGACCATGGGCGCCGAGCAGGAGTTCTTCCTCATCGACAACGAGATGGCCAAGGGGCGTCCCGACATCAAGTACTGCGGGCGGACGATCATCGGCGCGCCGTCGCCCAAGGGGCAGCAGATGGAGGACCACTACTTCGGCTCCATCCCCCACCGTGTCCTCGCCTTCATGGAGGACGTGGAACGGGATCTCTACCGCCTCGGCGTGGTGATCAACACGCGGCATAACGAGACGGCCCCCTGCCAGTTCGAGTTCGCCCCCATGTTCGCCGACGCGAACCTGGCCTGCGACCAGAACCAGCAGATCATGGACGTCATGCGGAGGATGGCCCATCGCCACAACTTCTGCCTCCTCCTCCACGAGAAGCCCTTCGCGGGGCTCAACGGAAGCGGCAAGCACATGAACGTCTCCATCATGGACAGCGAGGGAAGGAACCTTCTCACCCCCTCGACGAACCACAGGAAGAACATCCAGTTCCTCACCTTCCTGGGGGCCATGATCCTCGGCTTTTCGCGATACAGCGGGTTGCTCCGGGCCGCCATCGCCTCGCCGGGGAACATCCACCGCCTCGGCGGCAACGAGGCGCCGCCCGCCATCATGAGCGTCTACCTGGGCTCCACCCTCACGAAGATTCTGGACGCCGTGGAGAAGGGACTGCCCGACGATCTGCCGGCCCAGGCCCTCATCGACCTCGGCATGAACAAGCTTCCCTCCCTCACGGTGGACAACTCGGACAGGAACAGGACCGCGCCGCTGGCCTTCACGGGAGACAAGATGGAGTTCCGGGCGCCTGGCGCCCCCCAGTCCATCGCCGGCCCCCTCACCATGTTCCTCGCGGCCTGGGCCTGGGGCCTCGAACAGATGGCGGGGATCATCGAGTCGAAGGGCTCCGATGCGGACATCCAGGAGGCGGCCTTGGACGCCGTGCGTCACGCGGCCGCCGAGAGCCGACCCCTCCGGTTCGAGGGAAACGCCTACAGCCAGGCGTGGCGCAAGGAGGCAAAGAAGCGCGGTCTCACCATAGCGAACAGCACGCCCGAAGCCCTGGACCTCTTCGTCGACCCCGAGTCGAAGAAGCTCCTCGCCAGCCTCGGCATCATGTCGGAGCGCGAGGTGACGGCCTATCGGGACATCCGCCTCGAGCAGTACGAGAAGACCGTGGAGATCGAGATGACCGTTCTTCAGACCATGCTCTGGGAGGGCGTGCTCCCCGCCATCTCCCGCCAGATCGCCCTCGAGGGAGCGGCTCGCTGCGCCGTCGCCGGGGGGACGGAGATGGGGACCTGGGACAACTATTTGGCACAGCTCTCCGGGCTCAAGATCGCCATCATGGACGCCTCCCGGGAGCTGGATGAGCTCAGGGACGGGCTCCACGCCCTCGGGGGGAAGGAGCGGGCCGCCGCCATCACCGAGAAGGGACTGCCCCTCTGCGCGACGATCCGGTCACTCTGCGACGCGGCCGAGAAGCTCATCGCCAGGGACATCTGGCCCTACCACACCTACACGGACCTGCTGACCATAGCCTGAACGAGATCGAGGCTCCGTCCCCCGGGACGGAGCCTCGATCTCTTCGTTTCCTCCATGCGCCCCCGCATTCGGCGATGCCGGGCGTCCGACCTGCGAGGAGCGTCATCTTGCTGCCGCTGCCCTATTCGTCGGCGTGGGCCTCCCTCAGAAAATCATGGAGCCCGGGGACGGCCCTGATGGAGCCGAGGCGGAAGTGAATCTCCCCCGCCACCTCGGGGGTGCGCCTGTTCAGGACCATCTGCCGCCGGATCTCCTCGAGGCCGTACCAGGGGCTCCCGGACTTCGCGCCGACCATGCGGTAGTCCCCCATCCCGATGTAGAGCTTCACGTCCGTCCCCCGCACCACGCCGGCCCACCAGGAGAGCAGGACGGCATAGTCCGCCTTCTTGTGGCCGATCTCCCAGTAGAGCTGGGGGGCGATGTAGTCGATCCACCCCTCCAGGACCCACCGCCGCGTGTCGGCGGAGTGCAGGAAGTAGGACTGGTTCCCCGCCGTGTCGCTCCCCGAGGGGAAGGTGCTCCTGTTGGCCCAGATGCCGAAGGGGCTGATGCCGAAGGATATGTCGGGCCGGAGGGCATGGAGGCGCCGCCCCATGTCCCGGACCAGCAGGTTCACGTTCTCCCGCCGCCAGGACTCTTTGTCCCCTATCCCGTCGGGGTTGTGCCGAATGAAGGACTCCTGGTCCTGAAAGCTCGTCCCCGGGTAGAAGTAGTCGTCCAGGTGGATGCCGTCCACGGGGTACTTCCCGGCGATCTCCAGGACCCCCTCGATCACCAGCTCCCGAACCTCGGGCACGCCGGGGTCGAAGTACCAGTTTCCGTCGGAGTGCTGCACCACGTACTCGGGGTGCAGCACGGCGGGGTGGGTGGGCGCGAGGCCGGCGTGGTCCTTCTCCCTGGTGATACGGTAGGGGTTGATCCATGCGTGGAGCTCGATCCCCCGGGCGTGGCTCTCGGTGACCCAGAAGTCCAGGGGGTCGAACCCGCCCTCGGGCTCCAGACCCTGGACTCCCGTGAGATACCGGCTCCAGGGGAAGATCGACGACGGGTACAGAGCGTCGGAACAGGGGCGCACCTGCAGGAAGACGGCGTTCATCCCCATGTCGAGGGCGTCGTCCAGGATGGCGGTGGCCTCGGCCTTCAAGACCTCGGGGTCCGTCGTCGGCGCCGACGGGTAGTCCAGGTTGAGCACCGTGGCGACCCAGAGGCCCCGAAGCGCTCCCTCGGCCGCGAGGGCGGAGGATGAAAGAAGAGCTACCAGACAGACCGTCAGGCAGAGCGCT
>CALCQG010000093.1 GCA_937897575.1 uncultured Synergistales bacterium
TCCTCCGTGGCAGCACGGCCTACCGTGGCAAAGGTCGGGTCCGTCAGGGTCTTGTTGGACAGCCCCGTGACGGTCCCCGTGGCCCCGCTTATGGTGACCGCATTGGTCCCGCTGGTGACATAGGTGGGGGCGGTAACGGTCCCGGTAAAGACGGGAGCGTCGGCCATCTGGAGGAGGATGGCTCCGTTGGTGGGGTCCGTCACGGTCTTGATGTTTGCCCCGCTGTAGGTTCCTGTCGTGGTGGCTCCGCCCGTGATGGCGAGGGTGGTGCCGAGATCCCTGTGGACCACGCCCGCCGTGGCGTCGTTGGCCGTGAAGTCAAGGCCCGAGGTACCGACGGAACTTGTCACCATCTTGAGCTGAGCCACGTTCACGGCGTCGGTATCCTCGGTACCCGCAGCGAGGCCGGTGATCTGCCTCGTCTGCTCGAAGGCGCCCCCGGCCGTGGTGTCCGCGCCGATGGAGACAGCGGTACGGGTGCTCTTCCAGGTGGGTGTCGTCTCTGTGGATGTGGTTCCCGTGATGGGGTCGTAGCCGGCAAAGCCGCTGCCAATGGAGGCCATGGACCCCTCGCCCAGCGCCACACCACTTGCCACTGTGACGCCCGACGCGCTGCCCAGGGCCACGGCCCCCGAGACATCGGTTTCGCCGCTGAAAGTGGCCGTCCTAGTCGCATAATCCGCTGTAGCGCCTGTGGCCCCGATCTTCACCGCGTTGCCCAGGATGAAGACGTTGCGGGACGTGGAACCCACGATGTTGCTGTTCCCCATGACGTAGCTGGCGTTGCCCCCCACGTAGTTCGGGTTGGTATAGGCACCGGCCTGTGTGATGCTTTGCGGGCCGCCGAAGGCACCGGATATGGCCCCGGTGACCACGTTCCTCGCGCCGATGGCCAGGGAGGCCGGGCCTGTCGTAAAGGACTGCGGTCCGATGACGACGCCGTCGTGGGCGGCTGCCACGGCGTAGTCCCCCACCGCGACGGTCCTGTAGATCGTCAATCCTGATGCGGCGGAAGCAGTCTCCCCCCCTGCCTGCATTCCGATGGCGACGTTGCCGCTGCCCGTAATTCGCGACCCTGCGTTCAGTCCAGTCGCTACGTTATAATTGCCTCCAACGGAAACACCGGCTCCCATGCCTGTGGCGATGTTGGCTAATCCACTGGCATTTTGCCCCGCCTGATTCCCGATGGCGACGTTCATCGTGCCCGCGGAACCCGTCCCGGCGGAGTAGCCGATAATCACACTTGCTGTCGCCGTTGAGGAGGTGCCCGCATCGTAGCCGATGGCTACAGTCTTATTGCCCGCGGCACGGGCCAGCAGCCCGATGGCTATGGCATCCGTCCCGGTTGCGCCGTCGTTGGCGTAGTTGCTCCCCGTTCCCGTGGCGGTGCTCTTCACGCTAAAGTAGTGAACAGCACCGGCTTCTGCAGTGATGGAGACGGCCTTGAGCTGGGCCACGTTCACGGCGTCGGTGTCTTGAGTTCCCGCGGCGAGGCCGGTGATCTGCCTCGTCTGCTCGAAGGCCCCCCCGGCCGTGGTGTCCGCGCCGATGGAGACAGCGCTGCGGGTGCTCTTCCATGTTGGGGTGACGCTTGTCGAAGGCACCTTTGTGACCGGGTCGTACCCGGCAATGCCGCTGCCGATGGAGGCCATGGACCCCTCGCCTAATGCAACGCCGCTTTGCACCGTGACGCCCGACGCGTTGCCCAGGGCCACGGCGCCCGAGACGCTGGTTGTGTCAACCCCGGTGGAAGTGGCCCCGAGATATACATTGTTTCCCAAGGCGAAGGCGTTGTTGGTGGTGGACCCTATGGTGTTGTTGTTTCCCACGCTGTAGCTGTCGGTGCCGTTGATGATGGAGGGGTCGCCGATGGCGCCGGACCGCGCCCCCGTCACCACGTTCCCCGTGCCGATGGCGATGGAGCTCGTCCCAGTGACGGTGTTGTCCACTCCGACAGCTAGGCTGTTCAATCCTGTTGCCACGTTGTTCGCCCCGATGTGAAAGCTGTAGTTCGCGGGTGCAGCTCCGGTGTAGAAATCGACATCGCTGAAGACAATGGTGATGTCCCAGATATCGACTGCTGGCTGCGTCGTGTCCGGCAATCCCGTAGCCGTGTCGACGGGGTACCAGTTGCCGTCCGTATGCCGTTCCACCCTTGCGTCGTTCAGGGTGTTGACGTAAATAGCGTAGTCGGCCCCCGCGGCGGGGACAACGGAGCCTCCCATCAAAGCCGCGATGAGGATGAGGGCGAAGAGTCTGTGCAGTGCTCGCGAAAATTTCCGTGCGTTCATCGAATCGTGTGACCTCCTTTATGAGGACTCGGTGGTTCCTGGGATGGACGCTTTTCGTAATGGACGGGCCTGTCACCTCACTGTCTCGATCGCCTGCACGCACAACAGCGAAAGTGAATCGCTCGCACATGCTCTTTTCTCAAATACAGAAGACGTTCAATTGCAATGGGCTGTATACCTAGATACGGTATACAAGTGCATTACGGCAAGTAAGAATGAGAATACCATAGTTTGAATCACATTGCATTATTTCGTCCCTTCTATTTATGGAATGTCATATATTCCATTGTAATTGGACTCGAGTGTGACGAGAGGCTTCGTATGCTCCGTGACGTCCCGGGAAGCACACTCGGAACGAGCGAACTTTTCTATAGTCTCGCCTTCTGCGGCAGCGCTTATGAGTCCGATGGCAGAGAAGTGGAAGGTGGCGAACGGGCCGGAGGTTGTATAATGACATCTGACTCAGAAAGATCAAAGGGAGGGTTTCGGAAATGTTCAAGGAGTTCAGGGAGTTCGCGGTCAAGGGGAACGCGCTGGATATGGCCGTCGGCCTCATCATCGGCGCGGCGTTCGGTGCCATCGTCACGTCGCTGGTGAACGACGTGATCATGCCGCCCATCGGGGCCATCCTCGGGGGCATGGACTTCAAGGATCTGTTTGTCGTGCTGAAGGAGGGGACCACCCCGGCGCCCTACGCCTCCCTTGCCTTGGCGAAAGAGGCCGGTGCAGTGACGCTGAACTACGGGGCTTTCGTCAACGCCGTGGTGAATTTCCTCATCGTCTCGTTCTCTATCTTCATGATGGTGCGCAGCATCAACAAGTTCCGCAAGCCCGCTCCGGCGGCTCCTGCGCCTGCCGTGAAGAAGTGCCCCTTCTGCCTGACGGAGGTCCCGGAGGCTGCGAAGCGGTGCCCGGCCTGCACGTCGAACCTGGAAGGGTAGCGGCCTGGCCGGGAGCACAGACGCCGGAAAGGTGCCGTACTGGAAGTCACCCCCGAGGTCGGTCGATGTCCGGCCCGGGGGTCTTTTCTATGACGGAGTATGAGCGTTCCATCTTCACCCCGTCCGGCGTCTCTGCTTCCGATCTCAAGAGCGAAGCCGCGGAGGTTGCAGATGACCGCGGTGCGCAACCCGCGGGGGTGTACACGTTTCGGAGCGGATACTCTCCCCTGAGACGAGGTGTTGCAGGAAAGGACGGCCGGTGACCGGCGATTCTCCAGCGGAGAGAGTCTTCCTTTTTGTGTGGCGACTGGCTTGACGCTCCGGAAATGCCCGTCGGTCATACTCCTTGAGACAGGGTGAAAAGGGCGACTCGCACTCTTCGCTCCCGCTCAACAGGTCACGGTCATCGTCCTGTTCGGCGGCTCGCTGCTGCCGCTCGCGGTCCATGGCACATTTGGCGTCCCTTCGCCGGGCGGTCGTGTGTCCTCTCGTTCTTCACGACGAAAGGTTGTACGTACGTCCTCGTGGTACACTTCTCGTAGAGCGTTCCCTCATGACCGGCCGCTACTGATCGCAGGAAATCCTCCAGAGGGAGGCATGGAAACGGTGCGTATTCCGCTGAAAGAGGACGATTTGCCAGGTGCCTCGCGCAGGTCTTCGAATCGGAGGTCTTCCGCCCTGATTCAGGGGCGTGCTCTGCGCTGATATGTCCCTCTTTTTGACCGTAATCGTGCCCGCATACAACATAGAGGGATATATAGGAGCGTGCCTTGACTCCCTGGCAAGCCAGTGGAGCGATGACGTGGAAATTCTCGTGGTGGACGATGGTTCCACGGACAAGACGGCGGATATCGTCTCGTCTTTCGTGGCGCGGTGCCCCGGCATGAGGCTGATCCGCCAGGAGAACCGGGGGCTTTCAGGGGCGCGCAACAGGGGAATTGCGGCGGCTCGGGGAGAGTATATTCTCTTTGTGGATGGAGACGATCTGGTTGCCTCCGGTATGTTTGCTGCGCTTCGCGAGGCCTTGGCGGACGGGGTGGACGTGCTGCAGTTCGACTTTCTGCAATTTCGGGACGGAACGGTCTCCGAGGCTCCGTGCCCGCGCCCCTCTCGCTCCGTGGGGACCGGGCGCAGTTTTTTCAGTCGTCTTGTGCGGGAGAACGCATACTGTGCCATGGTCTGGACCCGAGCCGTCCGGACGGATTTCCTGCGAACGAAGGAGCTCTGGTTCGCCGAGGGACTCTTGCATGAGGATGAGGAGTGGACGCCCAGAGTTTTCCTCCACGCCGAGCGGGTGCTGTACCTTCCTGGGACGCTCTATTACTATCGGGTCGATCGTCCGGATTCCATCATAACATCCTTCGGGGCCGGAGGGTTGCGCGAGGAGCGGTGCCGCTCGCTGCTCTCCATAGTGGATGGTCTCAGGGCGCTGGCGGAGGGCGTGGGGCGGGAGGACCCCTTCTTCGAGGCGGCCATGGCCGTGGCGTCCAGAATCTTGGTGAATCTGTGCTGCGCCGTCGGCGAGCGGGGCGACGGACCCCAGTGTCGTCGATACGGCGCGGCAATTGACGAGCGGTGGGATGGTCTCCTCCCGTGGATTCGAACTCTGAAGAGGTGGCGGTTTCTCTGTCTGTTGAAGCCGTTCGTAGGGGTGAGAAATTTTCTGCGGATGTATCGCGTTCGCGCCCTATTGAGGTGCCTCGGAGGACTCGGGCGATGACGGCGGGAAACGAGATGCGGGTCTCGGTGGTGGTGCCGGCTTGGAATCGGAAGGACACCATTCGGCGCTGTCTGGACAGCCTCTTCGCCCAAGACTTCGAGGGGTTGGAGATCATCGTGGTGGACGACGGGTCCACAGATGGCACGGCGGACGCGGCTCTGGAGTACGAGGGACGACCCGGTTTCTCCCTTCTTCGGCGTCCGAGAGGCGGAGTGGCCGTTGCGCGCCGGGACGGTTTCAGGGCGTCGAGGGGCGAATGGATGCTCTTCGTCGACTCCGACGACTACGTCGCCCCGAACATGGTACGGACCTTGTACGAGGCAGCGCTTCGGGAGGAGGCCGACGCGGCGGTCTGCGGGTGGTGCAGGGACCGGAACGGTGTCGTCACGCCGTTGAAGGTCTACAAAGGGATTCCCCCAGAGAACGGTGCCGATGCGATGGCGCGGATCGTCCTGAAGGAGGGGAGCCGCAGCGGTGCGCTCTGGAACAAACTCCTGCGCAGGAGTTTGTTCTGCGAGGAGGACTTCGACGCGACGGAGGGAATTTGCCACGTGGAGGACTATCTGCTCGTGGCGCTCGTCCTGCGGCGGGCTGAAAGGGTGGTCTACGTTCCGGACATTCTGTACTACTACGTGCACACCCCTGGGTCCGTCACCGCGACCCCTTCCTTCGAGGCGGCGCGGGATATCTTCAATGTGGCGCTGTTCATCCATGACCTCTGTCTCGCCTCCGGCGTGACGTCGTGGAGGGCCTTGGCGCCGTCTCTTCTAGCCTCCGAGGCCATATATCCCATGCGTCTGATGAACCGAAAAAAGTCCTCCGAGGCGAGGGAGGCGAAGCGGGCCATGGCCCGAAGAGTCGCCCGGATCCGAATGACCGAAGCGACGGACGTGAACGTCAGGGTGCAAATGGAGCTGCTGCTCCTCAAAGCGGGGCTGTTCCACCCTCTGTACACTCTGTGCGACGTGCTGGGGTTGCACGGTATCCTTCGCTTCATGAGACGGCTTACCGCTGTTTGTGCAGAATGGAAGACAAGGATCTCTCCCGGAGGGAAGAGGGACGGAACGATTTCATGAGCAGGACGAAGAACTCTGCGCTGAACGCCGCCGTGTCCGTTGTCACCCATGCGATCAGCCTCGTGACGGGCTTCATCTCGCGGAGCGTCTTCGTACGTACGCTCTCGGCCGAATATCTCGGGATCAACGGGCTCTTCTTCAACATTCTGAGCATGCTGTCCCTGGCGGAGCTCGGCATCGGCGCGGCGATCGCGTACAGTCTCTACCGACCCATCGCCCTGGGAGACACGAGGAGCGTCCGGATCCTCATGGCTTTCTACAGGAGGGCCTACCTGTGGATCGGCGCCGTCGTCTTCCTGCTGGGGGCGGCCATGACCCCCTTCCTGAACCACCTCTTCAAGAGCGTGCCCGATATCCCGCATCTGCGGCTCTATTTCTTTCTCTTCCTCCTGAACAGCACCGTATCCTACCTCTACGCCTACAAACGCTCCCTGATAATCGCCCATCAGAAGGAGTACATCGCGACGGCCTATTATCAGTTTTTCTACGTGCTGCGGCAGGTCGCTCAGATCGTTCTGCTCCTGACCACGGGCCGCTTCCTGTTCTATCTGCTGGCTCAACTGGTCTGTACGCTCCTCGAGAATGTCCTGCTGTCCAGGAGGGCCGACCGCATGTATCCCTATCTCAAGGAGCCCTGCGGGGAGCGTCTCGACGCTGAAACCTTCGGCACGATCCGGAAAAACACGGCGGCCATGCTCTTTCATAAAATTGGAGGCGTCATGGTGTTCGGCACAGACAGCATTCTGATCGCAAAACTGGCGGGGGTCGTCCAGGTGGGGCTGTATTCCAACTACTGCATGATCATTGACGCTCTCGCCACGATTTTTGGCCGACTGTTCTGGGCCACGACGGCCAGTGTGGGGAACGTGGGGGCCACGGAGCGGACGGAGAGAGCCCGATCGATCTTCGGCGCCGTCGACTTGGCGGCCTTCTGGGTCTACGGTTCGGTCTCGCTCTGCCTTCTCGTCCTCGTCAATCCCTTCATCACCCTGTGGCTCGGGCCGAAGTACCTGTTCCCCATGGGCGTCGTGCTGCCCTTGGCCCTCAACTTCTATCTGACGGGCATGCGCCAGAGCGTCCACGTATTCAAAAACGCCCTCGGACTCTTCTGGCAGGACAGGTACAAGCCGCTCTTCGAAGCGGCCGTCAACCTGGCGGCATCCATCGCCCTCTTCCGGGTCTTCGGCGTGGCGGGCGTCGTGCTCGGCACGACGGTCAGCACCGTTACAGTATGCGTGTGGGTTGAACCCTACGTCCTCTACCGGTTTGGCTTCGGCCATTCCGTTCGGGAGTACTTCGCCCGGTATGCGACCTACGGTGCCCTGCTGCTCGCCGCCGGGACCGCCGTGCGGTTCGTTGACGGACTGATCGTCGGACAGGGGCTAGGCATCCTCCTGCTCAGAGCACTCGCCTGCGTGGCCGTGACCAACGCGCTGTTTTTCGCGGCCCTGTTCAGAAGGAAGGAGTTCCGCTTCCTTCTCGAACATGGCCGGATGCTCTTCCACAAAGGGTGATGCCCGCGCCTCGAAGGACAGCGGAGGGACTTATTTCAGTCGGAGCAGTCTGACGGCGATGTTCCAGAGGACGGAGCGAAGGCTCTTCGAGGTGGAGAGCCCCTCAATGTTTCTGAAGAGCTGCCACTGGTCTCGCAGGAGCCGGAGTTTGTCCCCCGATATGGAGCCGGGGTGCTCCCTGTAGCATGCCAGAGGTTTCGGGATGCAGAGGGCGTAGGGGACGACGCGGAGCAGAGAGAGCCAGAGGCCGTAGTCGTGGGCTATCCGGAGATTTGGCATAAGGGCCTTGCCGAAGTATTGGGTATCGTACATGGCCGTGAGGCAGCCTATCCAGTTGCTTCTCAGCATGTCCTCGTAGGTCACTTTCGAAGGCCGGGTGGCGAGCCTCCTGTTTCCGCCCCGCTCGTCCATTTTTTCGAAGTAGGTGTAGGTGAAGGGACAGCCCGTGTCCTCCATGAAGGCGACCTGTCGTTCGAGCTTCCCGGGCATCCAGAGGTCGTCGCTGTCGAGGAAGGCCATGTACCGGCCCAATGCTGCCTCGATAGCGCGATTTCGCGCCGCCGCAGCCCCTTGGTTGCGCTCGAGGGCGAACACGCGGACGCGACGGTCCTCTGCTTCCATCGTCCGAGCCATGGCGATTGAGTTATCCCGGGAGCCATCGTCGACGACGATCCACTCCCAGTGGGGGAGTGTCTGGGCACGGATGGAGTCGCAGGTCTCCTGAAAGTACTTCTCGCTGTTGTACAGTGGCGTGATGATTGAGACCAGAGGCGGCACCGTCGCACGCTCCTCACGTTGGTGGTCGGGACAAATACGGACAAGTATATCATGCCGCTTCCGCATGGCAGGAAGGGGTGGCGCGCAAACACCTTTCCCGTGCGATCAAGAAAGAAGTTCTTACAGGTAATCGAGGCCGTAGTGCGGGTGCATCGTCTTGGTCACCTCCCGGTGAGACGCCGTGCGAGTGCGCGAAGATGCTTGTAAAGGGGGAGACCGACGTAGAGGGCCAAAGCGAGGATTTTCCTGTGCGGTCGAATCCCGGGCGAGAGAAAATGTCTCGGAATCTCCGCCCGTATGTCCGCGGTCAGCCTAACCATGTCGGTATCCTTCCGAAGCCCCGAGAAGAGCATGCGGTCGAGCAGAGACATCTTCACGTTCGTCACGCGGGCCTCCGCGATCCCGGCAAGTTCGGGGGAGAGCTCCTTGACGAAGGCCACGGTCTCCGAGGCGGCCCACAGGGCGTCCAGGGCGCGGCGGTCATAGGGCCGCATCATGACGCTGTCCTCTCGCTGCACATAGTGATAAAGCGCCCGGTCCGTGTGCGTTACTTTTCGCGCTTTCGCCAACAGACGGGGCATGATCCATTCGTCCTCGTGGACTCGCCCCTCCGGAAAAGAGAGGCCGGAGAAGAGCGATTGCCTGTAGACTTTGTTCCACGGCGCCGGATGTATTGTATGAACGAGGAACCGGACGAGGGCCTCTCGACCGGATATGGTGCCATCGCCGCAGGAGTTGCGGTGAATGGTTCTCTCCCCCGGCAGATAGTGAATCAGCCCGCAGCAGACCATGTCCACGTCGTCCTCGGCCAGGGCGCGAAGTTCCTCGAACATTCGAGGCTCGACCCAGTCGTCGGAGTCCACGAACCCCACCCACTCCGTGTCCGCGACCGCCAGACCGGCGTTGCGCGCGGCTGCGGCCCCCCGGTTCTCCTGATGACGAGCGGTTACGTTGGAGTGCCGGGCGTATCGGTCGCAGATCTCGCCGCTTCCATCAGTGGAGCCATCGTCCACGAGAACGATGTTCACCGGAAGGGTCTGGGCCAGAAGGCTCTCGATGCAGCGTCCGAGCCAGGGGGCCGTGTTGTAGACGGGCACGACGACTGTGATATCCCGTGTTTTCATCAAGGCTCTCCCATGCACATTGTTCCAGATAAAAAAGAGGTCTGTTCGACCGTTGCCGGAGGTACTGTGAAAGTCATACACTACGGCCGATACTGTATCACGGCGCTGCAGACAGGACAATGTTGAATCCAGGATGACAGGAAGCCGCGACTGCCTTGAGCGTATTCCGTCGGTTTTTCCGATCTGTTGTATATACTCCGTCGCCATGACGGTCCCTATTGAAAATCATAGTCTTCGTTCCTTCTCCGTATGAATACCATGCGTCGCAAAACTGTGGCTGTCCCAAGGGGCTTGACTCCGGTTCCTCACGATCCTTCGGAACGGAAAAGCGAATCGTGCCTCGCTCCTTCGTGGCAATGAAAATACGCTGAACGGCATGGAAAGGGAACAAGTCGCAGGGACAGGACGTCCTCTCCCCAACGTCCCCAGGGTCATCTGGGGTCAGTCTCGGGTCTCCAGTCGACGATACAGGGCCAGAAGCTTAGCCTCTTCGCTCGTCCACTGGTACTTTTCCTGCACGGCCCTCCGGCCGTTCAAGCCCATCTCCGCTCCGCCGCATAAAAGGGTCTGCACGGCCGCAGCCATCTCCTCGCGGTTGAAAATGGGGTCAACGCAGACGCCGCAGCGATTGGCCTCGATGAGGGATGCCCATACGCTGAACCGGGAGGCGAGTATGGGGATGCCGTACTGCATGTACTCGAAGAACTTAGTTAATTCTTTCCTGCAGTAGTGCTCCGATGGAGGGAAGAGCGCAAGCCCCGCCGTCCAGCCGCCGGATTCGTAATAGCCTGTTATGGTATCAAAAGGCATGTACTCGCCTGCGCCCACGATATGCAGTCGGTTTTCGTCTTTTCCCGCATGCGCCCGTATCTGTTCCGCGAGGGATGGGGTGCATCTGCCGATCATATAGACGTGAAGCGAAGGGTGGATATCGAGAAGGCTGACATGGGTGAAAGCGCCCCGTTCTTGCGTGATATTCCCCGTGTAGATCACGCGCAGGGGTTCTCGAACCGGAAGGTGGGATCGGCCGGCTGGCTTATGCTCCGGGAGCGGATAGTTGAGTATCTTTTCCGCATTCGGCAAGCGCTCTTCGTAGTATTTCTCCGCAATAATCGTCTGAAAAACTCTCGCTACGCAGGGTTCAAAAATGCGGATCACGAGGGCGAGAAAACGCCTCACGAATGGGGGCAGGTGTTCTACCTTCGCGATACTTGTCGCGTAGTCCTCGTGGACGTCGTACACGACTTTTTTGCCGGACAGCCTGAACAGCAGCCCCGCCGGGATGAGTTCTGGGTCGTGAAAGTGGTAGACGTCGCATCGTACCTTTTTCGCGGCGACGAACATGCGCAGAACATCTCTCGTCATCCGCCGCAGCCGCATGCAGGACCTGGCTCCGATGTCGATTATGGCGACTCCGTTCTTTCGTTCGTCTCCCTGGCCGTCCGCAACGAGGAGAAAGACCTCATGGCCGCCTTCGGCCAGGCTTGTGCATTCTTTGAGAAAAATGCGGGGGTCCCGGCGGTCGTGGACCGTGGTCAGGTGAGCGACGCGCATTGTTTCGTACGCCTTGTGTTTTCAGCGATTTGTCGTGCTCTTTGTCCGACACGACGGTTCCGTGGACCCGCTGGAAAAGGGGCGGTGCAAGGATGAAGTGAGGGGTGTGCTGCAGCTGCCGGAAAGCGCGTGTTTCTCATCTGTACAGGCAGGAGAGCATTTTTATGAAGAAGAGGTGGGCGATGAGGGAGACGCTTCGATACACCGAGAGATGTTCGAGGTCCCGGTATACCGTCCAGTGATGTCGTACCAGAGCTAATTTGTTGCTCGACAGTGACCCGGGCCGCACTCTATACTGCATCAGGACATCGGGCATTCCGTAGATGAACTTCTCCTTCTTCAGTATCTGCAGCCAGAGAGCATAGTCATTCCGTTTCCTGATGTCCGGGACGATGAACTTCCCCAACGAGAGGGCATCGTACATCACAGACGAATTCCCCACGGGGCCATGCAAGAGTAAGTCGTCGTAGCTCATCTTTTCTCGTGCCCGGACGACTTTTCCTGTCGGGGATCCCCCTTCGTCCATTTTTTCATAGGAGGTGCACGTAAAGGCGACCCCTGTCCTCTCCATGAAGGAGACCTGTTTTTCCAATTTGTTCTCCGCCCACAGGTCGTCGCTGTCGAGAAAGGCGATGTATCTGCCGGCCGCGAACGCCATACCCTTTGTCCGGGCGGCCGCCGTGCCGGAATTCTTATCAAGGGCGTAGTACCGGATTCGTCTGTCGAGCTGAGCGTAGTTTTTGAGAAGAGCCGGCGTTTCATCCGTGGACCCGTCATCGACGACAAGCATCTCCCAATACGGGTACGTCTGGTGACGGACGGACTCGATGGTATGGGACAAAAATGCTCCGCTGTTATACGTCGGCGTGACGATGGAGACCAGACTGTGCATTCGGGCAGATACCCTCTTTTCACTACGAGACACAAGACGGCATTCGACGATATCGGGCCTCTTGCTTCTCACCTCAAGGCAAGCACGTCAGAATCTTGTGGTACGCTTATCCTTTTTCGTGCAAAGTATCATAACACGCTCCAGATCTCCGCGCCAAGCGCTCGCTTGGTTACCTGCGTCCTCCATATGGCCTCGGACGAGGGGACAGTCCCCTGATTGCGCCCTTTGTACCGATGACTCCGTGGTATATAATCCTAGGGATTGCGCCGTACGCGGAGAAAGACCTCGTGCCGATGAAGAGCGTGCGACCCCGGTGAAAGGAGAACAACATGTTTCCCGTAGACCCTAACAGTCTCTATGTCCGCTCTGAAGCCCTGCGTGCCTTTATGGAGGATGTGTTCAGAACCCTCGGCGTTCCTGAGGGGGACGCCCGCATCGGCGCCGATGTGCTTCTGGAGGCGGACCTCCGGGGTATCGACAGCCACGGGTCGGGACGGCTCTGGATCTACGTGGACCGGTTGAAGGCGGGTAAACAGCCCTCCATCACGACGGTAACCACCGTCACCGAAGACCCTGGGACGGCGCTGCTCGACGGCGGTTCGGGGCTGGGGCACGTCGTGGCCGTCAAGGCCATGGAGGTTGCCTTGCGCAAGGCGAAGGAGACGGGGATTGCAGGCATTGCCGTACGGAACTCGAGCCACTTCGGCTTCGCCGGGTACTACCCCCTCATGGCGATCGAGCAGGGCATGGTGGGCATGGCCTTCACCAACGCCCGGCCGTCCATCTGCCCCACCTTCGGCAGCGAACCCATGCTGGGGACCAACCCCATCGCCTTCGGCGCGCCCACGGACGTGGAGTTCCCCTTCCTGTTCGACGCCGCCACGTCCATCATCCAGCGAGGCGCGGTGGAGCTCTACGACCGCCTCGGCATGGACCTCCCCGAAGGGCTCGTCATTGACCCCGAGGGCAAGTCCCTCTCCGACCCCGCCGCCGTATTGAAAAGCATGGTGGAGGGAAGCGCCGCGCTTCTGCCTCTGGGGGGCCTGGGCGAGGCGACGGGGGGCTACAAGGGGTACGGCCTCGCCGCCATGGTGGAGATACTGTCCGCCGCCTTCCAGAACGGCCCGTATCTGAGGCAGGTGACGGGCGTCGGAATGGGACACTTCTTCATCGTCATCGACGTGTCGCGGTTCCTCCCGCTGCCGATCTTCAAAAGCGTGGCGGGGAACATCCTCCGAGACCTTCAGGGTTCGAGAAAGATCCCCGGGGAATCGCGCATTTATGTGGCGGGAGAAAAAGAGTATGATACACGAAAAGAACGGCTCGAGCGGGGAGTCCCCCTTTCCAGGGAGACGCTGATGCAGCTCGACGCCATGGCCGAGGACTTGGGTGTATCTCCTCTGGATCGGTCCGGAAAGGAGCGTCGCTCATGACCTTCGTATCGGAACAGGCCGCAGTCCATGACACAACACACCTTGGACTGAATGTCATCATCGAGGACGATGTGGAGATCGCGGGGGCCGTGGAGATCGGGCACAACATGGTCCTCCGATCGGGCGTCCGGATCGGTGAGAACTCGAAGATACTGGACGGAACCGTTCTGAGGAAACTGCCGACCAAGACGTCCCTCTCCGCGACGACGGGGATAAAAACGTCTTTGCACTGTTTTGGCAAAGAATTCGGTAGTCTCCCGCTTGATACCGCCGGAACTTTGCTAGGTTTCATCTGAGGCTTTCCCCACACTACCAAGGATCAGCAACCCTTCGGCTGTGCCCATATGTTCCGCCTTACCTTTTCGGATGTCTAGGTTGTTCCACCTGCCTAAAGGCTTTGTTCATATGCAGCGACATCGAGTCCATGGCCGTCGAGGCATCGCTCCAACGTTTCACGCGTATATGAGCCTCGAAAACGATCGGTCCGTTTCGACAGCGTTTCCTGATGTTTCTGTAATTTCTTGTCGAGACGCACGGCAAGCATTCACCTCTCCAATTTCCATTGAGACAAAGCATAGCAGAAATGCACTGATTACGGAAGAAAAAGCCGATACCTTCATCATGTCATAAGGTATAATACTATGATCGTGTTCTTTATAAGTGGGTGTAAAAACTCGCAGCGTTGTTACCGTGAAACTGTACAGAACGCCACTTGTAAATAATTGTCAAAAGGAGGAATATACTTCAATGAATTTCCTCATAACAGGCGGGTGTGGCTTTATCGGATCCAATCTTGTTAAGGCCGCTCTTGCATTAGGGTACTCGGTGGTCAACCTCGACAAACTCACCTATGCAGGCAATCTTTTCTCTCTTGCTGACGTGGAGAATGCCCCCGGCTATACCTTCGTCCACGGTGACATATGCGATGGAGAACTTCTGGATGAATTATTCCGTGAGCACCAGCCCGACGGGGTCCTTCATCTCGCTGCTGAAAGCCACGTGGATCGATCCATCGATGGACCTGAGGCTTTCATCCAGACTAACATCGTGGGTACATTCCGCTTGCTTGAAGCCGCAAAGAAATACTGGAAAACTCTTCCCGAGAAAAAAAAGAACTCTTTCCGCTTCCTTCACGTCTCAACGGACGAAGTGTACGGCTCTTTAGGGCCCGAAGGCTTCTTTACAGAGAAGACCCCGTACGCCCCCAACTCGCCCTACTCGGCGTCCAAGGCTTCTTCTGACCACCTTGTGCGATCCTATTATCACACCTACGGTTTGCCCATCGTCACCACCAACTGCTCCAACAACTATGGGCCGTGCCAGTTCCCAGAAAAACTTGTGCCGCTCGTTCTCAACCGTGCGGTGAAAGGGGAGTCCCTTCCTGTATACGGAGACGGTATGAACATCCGAGACTGGCTCTACGTTGAGGACCACTGCAGCGCTCTGCTGACTGTTTTTGGAAAGGGGCGTCCGGGTGAGACCTATAACATTGGGGGAAACAGCGAGCGGACAAATATCCACATCGTCCGCACGCTTTGCGGTCTCCTCGACGAATTCCGCCCCCGGAAAGACGGCATGAAGTACGAAGAACAGATTGCCTTTGTCCCCGATCGCCCAGGCCACGACCGTCGCTACGCCATCGACGCGAGCAAGATAAAGAGCGAGCTCGGCTGGCAGCCTCAGGAAACCTTCGAGACTGGCATCCGCAAGACCGTCCTCTGGTACTTGAACAACAGCCGGTGGACCGAATCCATCCTCGACGGTACCTACCGGTGCGAACGCCTCGGATTGGGAGGGAAATGACTTGAAGGGCATTGTCCTTGCGGAGGGGCGGCAACTATCTACACTCCATAACTGAGACCGGTACGACCATTAATAACTGAACAGGCTCGTCCTTGAGCTCCTTGTTGGTGTGCTTGAGTTGATCATTATGGTAACTTGTATGATCCATGTCTGTTTGGTGGCAACAGTTCCAATGGTAGAGAGATTATCGGGTATTCTGAGAATATTGCATTAACAACATTTTGATATGCACGAGATGGATTCGAAATGCGTAAATCGAAAAGACTCAGACTTGTTGGATGGGAACAGTTGCGGCTATTACTTAACATAATTTATATAGGAGAGAATAAATGAATGTTTTAGAAACACCCCTTTCTGGATTGAAAGTTATCGAACCACAAGTTTTTAAAGACAAGAGAGGCTTCTTTCTTGAGACTTGGAATTGGCAACGATACACTGAAGTCGGTATCAAGGAAAAATTCGTTCAAGATAACCTTTCATTTTCAAAAGGAGGAGTTGTTCGAGGATTGCATTATCAATATCCTCACACTCAGGGGAAACTGGTTTATGTTTTGCATGGAGAGGTATTTGATGTTGCTGTGGACATTAGAAAAGATTCTCCAACTTTTGGCAGGTGGGAGGGAGTTATTCTCTCTGGTGAGAATAAAAAACAATTTTACGTCCCTGCGGGATTCGCTCACGGTTTCTGTGTCCTTAGTGAAAGTGCTCTATTTGCTTACAAATGTACGGATATCTACGTACCAGAAGCTGAGGGGGGGATCCTCTGGAACGATCCGGAGATAGGAATAGAATGGCCGATTTCTAATCCTATACTCTCTCAGAAAGATGAAAGATACCCTCTCCTGAAAGACTGGATTACTCAAGGTATTCCTGATTTTTAGGAACGATTGATGCTTGAAAAAAGAGATGCTAACTCTCCTTACTACGATCAAGATCAACAATAACTCAAATGTAACGGAGCATTACTAATGTATACGCTCATTCCTCTGGGTAAGACAGGCGGATTTTTAAAAGATGCAAGAATGGCCTAAAAATGAAACAGGAGAAAGCTAATAACTGAAATTTTTTCTTCACGAAGGAGGAGTAGATTATGGCAATCCAACTTTTTGTTCCAACATTCGATGTTGAAGCTTGTATCGAAGAGATTAGAGAATGCCTCGAAAAAGGATGGACTGGATTGGGATTCAAAACAGTACAGTTTGAAGAGGCGTGGAAAAAATACACCGGATTCTCCAATGCTCATTTCCTAAATTCAGCAACAGTGGGTTTAAATCTCGCCTTTGAAATTTTAAAAGAACAATATGATTGGTCTGAGGGAGATGAGGTGATTACCACGCCTCTGACGTTTGTTTCCTCAAACCATGCAATTCTTTTATCAGGTTTAAAACCTGTTTTTGCAGATATTGATGCTTATCTCTGTCTTGATCCTGTTGATATAGAAAAGAAAATAACTCCGAAGTCAAAAGCGGTTTTATTTGTGGGTTTTGGAGGAAACACCGGGCAATACGAACGAGTTGTAGAATTGTGTGTAAAAAACGGGCTGAAGTTGATAGTGGATGCAGCCCATATGTCCGGTACCCGTCTTAACGGTAAGATTCCTGGTGATGAAGCAGATGTTCTCGTTTATTCCTTCCAGGCTGTGAAAAACCTTCCTACAGCGGATAGTGGGATGATCTGCTTTAAAAATACTGATTTCGACACTATTGTCCGCAGAAAAACTTGGTTAGGGATTAATAAGGATACCTATGCGCGTTTTGCTAACGAAAATGCAACGTACAAATGGAAATACGATGTCGAGTACGTAGGATATAAGTATCATGGGAATTCGATTATGGCAGCAATCGGTTTAGCACAGATGCCGCACCTTGACATTGACAATGCCTATCGCCGACAGATTGCGGAATGGTACACGAAAGGTTTTGAAGAATATAGTGAGAAGATTAAAATAGTACCGATTCCTAAAGGGTGTGAACCGTCCCGTCATCTTTTTCAGATTATAGTTGAGGATAGAGATGGATTGATGGCTTATCTAAATAAGAATGAGATATATCCAGGTGTCCATTATACAGACAATACCCAGTATAGAATGTACGCATATGCTAATGGGACATGCACAAAAGCTGCTTATGTAAGTGACCATGTCATCTCGCTCCCCATGCATCTGAGGCTCTCTTACGATGACGTTCAATATGTCATCAAGACGATATTGGAATATGTCTGCAATAATGGATAGATCCTCAAAGTCGGCTATAAAGATCCGACCAATTCGGTTGGATGATACACATTACATTATAAGATGGCGAAATGATGAAAATGTAAAAAGAAATCTCTATTCTCAGTCTGATTTAACGGAAGCGCAACATCTTAACTGGTTCCATAATCAGATCACAACAGGTCGATGCAGTCAATTCATTATTGAAGAGAATTGTCTTGGCGGAAGACCGTTGGGTACGGTGTTCATTAAGAATATAGATAAAAAAAATCAAAAAGGTGAATTCGGTATTTTTATTGGTGAAGCATGGGGCAGAGGAAAAGGATATGCCAGCCTTGCAACTGCCCTTATCCTTGACTATGCGTTTAAAGAATTAAAGTTAAACCGCGTTTACCTCACAGTTTTTTGTGATAATTTGCCGGCGATAAAAGCATATGAACGGGTTGGTTTTGTAAGAGAGGGGTTGCTTAGGCAAGATTATCTTCGCAGCGATGGTTTTGTCGATGTGGTGTATATGGGTATAACAGCGGAATTATGGGATTGACAATGAAAAGGATCACTTCTGCATGGAAGCATTGCTTTGTCCATGGAGGTTGCTCTTTATTTAGAAACACCCTAAATGTAAAAAAACATATCGTTGTTTACACGAACCTTGTTTCTCTTGGAAAGGATCAGGAGGCGTAAGCGATCATGAATATCCACAAAAAAACCGGTCTCACTTCTCTTCTCTCTGAAGAGGAGTGAGACGCAAGACACCACAATGAGCACATCAAGGTCAGTGACTTGGACTTGGCCAATTTATATCACGTCTTCTGTCCTACGGTCTACAATATCCTTGCCCGCGGAAAAGCACGAATACTCAGTTCCACGCAGTGGAGGGTGCTGCCTTGAAAGATAGAAAGGACCTTGAAGAGCGATTAAAGAAGGGGGCGAAATAGCATAAGCGATAACCGGCGATATGAGGTGAACCGAATCAGTCGCTTGTGCCGAACGAAGTGAAGGCGAATCAAGGTTATCCTGGGCAGATGGTCCGCGGCGATACGAAACGTCTTCCGCTTCTCAAGGGGCAGAGAACAAGTGATCCGAGAAAGTATCTCTTTCTAGCGGCGGATGACTTCAGCAGAGAGCCACTGATGGTAGATGATTGAAACGGTAGTATCGACTCGTGTCAGTCACTATCTTGAGCGGAACGATGGGCCGAGTGAAGCGTGCAAATCGCAACCCCGAAAGGGGTAGCAAAGAACTCTACACAGCCATTCTTCCCGACAAGACATCCGCCTCGGTTCGTCGCTTTCTGGACGACGTCTCGTAAGAAGTGTCCTACATCGTGGAGGTGTACTACACGGACAATGGGTGGAAGTACACCGATTCTCCTGACGCTCACACCTTCATAACGCAGCGCCGGGAGGCAGAAATAGAACAGAGTTTCGCCCGGCTCGAAACACCCCGGACGAACGAGAAGGCGGAGCGAGTTGTCCGGACAATTAGGGGGAGCTGTCTGAGAAGACAGAGTTTCAGTCGAGTGTTCATCGTAAGAATGAGTTGAGAAGGTTCGTGAACTGGCACCAGTGAATGAAACTCTGCAAGGGTATAGGGAAGTTGACGCTTGGGGAAAAGTGGCGAGAGTATCTTACCCTGAGAAACTGTAAGTAACACTCCGGATTCTTACGCCCTAAATATAGGAAAATTAAAAAAAATTCTAAAATAAAGAGGGTAGGAATATAACCATAGTTGCACAACAATGATTTAAAACTTAAAGAATGCTGTAGTGAACACTTCTGTTTTTGAGGTGAAAATGTATATATTTATATTTGGTATAACACTAGTTTTTTTTCTACTCAAATTTAAGCGCAATGGTGTAAGTATTGTTGACCCTTTTAGAGTTTCGATGCCCGGCGGACAATGCTTGGCTCATCTTCTAGTGGCTTTTTTTTTGATAGCGGTCATAGGGCTCCGAGGGATCGAGATAGGAGATGACACTCTCGTTTATCATTATAGATTTAACCTCTTGTTACATGGAGTTCAAGAAAGTACACAAAGATTTTTTTATATTGAAGGTATGGAATTCGGATATTACCTTTTTCAGAAATTCTCTTTGTCTTTGTCTGGGAATTTTTCTTTCTTGTTAATGCTTTCTGCTTTTTTAATCACGCTTCCAGTTATTTTTGTGGTACATCGTTATTCACGAATTCCTCTTTTTAGTTATTGGATATTTTTAACATACGGTTTTTTCCTTGCATCAATGGCACTTATCAGACAGTCGATTGCACTGGGTTTTTGCTTTTTAGCATATCATTTTATAGTACAACGGAAACTTTGGCTATTTTTGATATGTATAACAGCTGCTTTTTCTTTCCATATGACGTCGATTGTTTTTCTGCCTTTTTATTGGTTGTCAAGAATCAAGTACAGATCATTTTATCCGGTAATTTTTTTACTGCTGCTTCTCACGGTCAATGCTTTATTCTTTTTTACAATGGATGAAATTTTGCAGTGGGGAGCGAAATTCTCCAGAAATGTTTACGTAGTGACGGGAACATCCTCTTTTTTAAAGATATCTGTTTTCTTTGTTTGTTCGATGCTATTGTGCGTCTTTTTCACCGGACAATATTTCAATAGCGACATCATTTTAAAAACAAGTTGGTATTCTGTCGCAATATATGTAGCCCCGTTATACGCCACTGCAATGAGTCCCGCTCTAGAGAGATTATTCTTGTATTATAAATTACCAATAATTTTGCTCCTACCAAATGTTGCTGCACGCATTGAAAGCAAGGCGTTACGCAGATTGTTTATGCTCTTCTTTGTTGCAATGGGTTTTTATATGTATTATCGAAATTTGTTCGGGTATGATTTACATTATTACCCTTATAAGTTCTTTTGGGAATAAATATATGAACAAAATCACGGGGAAAGTATTCGCTCAGAACGCAATTTGGAAATTCCTAGAACTATTTGGTGCACAGGGCATTACACTTATATTAGCGGTGATATTGGCGCGTATCCTGGCTCCTGGAGACTATGGGATTATTTCGTTAACGATGATTTTCGTTTCTTTTTCGGATATTTTGGTTCAGGGCGGTTTTTATACTGTTCTGGTTCAAAAAAAAGAGGTAGCTGATGCAGATTATTCTGCGGCGAACTATTTAAGTTTGATATTTGCGTTCTTATTATATAGCGCGAACTTTTATTTTTCCTCAATTATCGCGAAATATTATACTATTCCATTGCTAGAGAGCGTACTGAAAACCGTAGCAGTGACATTGTTTTTTAACGCTTTCAGTGTAGTCCTTTCAGCGCGTTTGGTGAGGGGATTACAGTTTCAAAAGCTTTTTTATGTTCGTATGTTAAGCGCTGTCATTTCAGGTATTCTAGGAATATGGCTCGCTTATTCAGGTTATGGAGTGTGGTCGTTAGTATGGCAGAAGTTCGCACAACAACTTCTGTTCGCTCTTCTTCTGGTGGTAGTGACGGGCAAAATTCCTATTATGTTTTTCCCTGTAGAACGTGCAAAAGTATTGATGGCGAACGGATTGCAGGTATTATCGGGGGTAATGGTTGCCTTTTTGGGTGACAGCCTTTACGGAGTGACTGTGGGGAAGGCATATTCGCCGGAGAGTTTGGGCTTTCTCGACAAAGGAGATCAGCTCCCAAAGGGACTGATTCTGAATGCAAACGCAGCTATTGTAGGTGTAACACTTCCTACTCTGTCTTTTTATCAAGGTGATTTAATTTTATTAAAGAGAGCCGTGCGCCGAATTATTAGAGTATCGTGTTATGTCATTTTTCCTTTATCAATCGGTTTAGCGGCGTCTTCGAACTTGTTGATACGAATATTACTGACAGAGAAATGGATTTATTCAACGCCAGTCATGCAATTATCGTGCTTTTTTTATGCTACGGCAACGATTTTACAGATACAAACACAGGTTTTTTATTCGATAGGGAAAAACGGAGTACGTACCGCTCTTGAAAGCTTCAAGTTAATTATTACTATTGTCCTCGTGCCATGTGCTGTATTTATTCTTGGTTTCCATATTTACTTGTTAATGGCATTGAAAGTTGGGATTTCTATTGGAATGATAATGATCACTGCTCTTTTTAGTAAAAAATATATAGATTATAACTTGGCGGAACTATTTTCTGACGTTGTTCCGGCTTTTTGTCTTTCGGTCTTAATGGTAATACCAGTGATATCTATCCCGTTGTTTGGGTTTCCTGACCTGGTTACGCTTCTTTTGGAAGGAATTACCGGCATACTCGTTTATGTTTTTCTTTCAATACGATTTAATGTTTCTGCTTTTTTTGAACTTAAAGAACTTCTAAAAAGAAACTAACATAAAACTAGCGTGGGAAAGGAGGGAGCAGACTCGTGACGAATGTTCTTGTAGAATATGAAAAATTAAACCCCTCATTTCTGCTCGTGAAAGAGATATTTGATGCTTTCGCATCAAAGTATGATACGAAGTTCAGATATTTACGTTCGAGTATAATTTCCAGCCATGATATCGCATGGAGTGACATTGTAATTTCGATAAGAGGGTTTGTTAATCTTTCTTTGGATATTTGTTTGGAAGCAAAAAGAAATGGAAGAAAACATATTCTTTTTATTGATGATGATTTGTTAAATTTACCCAAAGATTACAGGGTGTTGGCAGACAGAAAGAGAGCATTAAGGGGAATTTTAGATCAAACAGATTTAATAATGGCCGTCAATCCTATTTTGGGTAAGAAATACGGTAATCTGACCAAATCAAGGAAATACACGTTAATTAATGTAATTGAGGGTAGTTTTATAAGACCAAGGCCTGAGAAGAAATGCGGAGGAAAGACAAAAATAGTTTATGCTGCAAATAAGGGGCACGTAAAAATTTTTGATAGGTATATACTTCCCCTACTTCCTGCCCTCTGTAAGGAATTCAAAGATAAAATAACAATGACGTTTATTGGTGTTAAACCTAATTTGTCAATATTTGAGAACGAGATTGAGATACGATATTTACCGACGATGGCCTTTGAAAAATATAGGCAATATATGCAGGATAACAAGTTTGACATAGGGCTTGCTCCAATAAATAACGATGAGTTTTCTAATTGTAAATATTATAATAAATTTATCGAATATACTTTAGCGGGTGTTATGGGTATTTACACAAAATGTCCACCGTACTCCTTGATTATTGAAGACAGGGTTAACGGTATATTATGCGAAAACACCGTTGAAGATTGGCTGAATGCTTTTAAAGAAGCGATAAATAATCTTGAAATGCGAAAGTTTTGCGTGATGAATGCCCAGAGATTGCTTCGCGAAAATTTTAGTAAAGAAAAAGTTTTAAGATCAATAGCCATTCAAATTCCTGATCTTATTCAATACAAGGCCAAAGTTGTAAGAAATAAAAGGATCTGGGGATTAAAAAAAATTAAGTATGTTTTTTTTCAACTTAAAGAAAACCTTTTTTTTACGCTCATTCACTTGGTGGAGGATGGTCTAATCATCACATGTAAAAAAGCCTACCAGCATATTGTTGATACAAAAGAGTACAATAAGGGCAATGTAAAGAAGGAGGAGAGGATGTGAAGGGAATAATTTTAGCAGGTGGAGCTGGGACGAGATTGTACCCTTTGACTATGGTGACTTCAAAACAACTTCTGCCTGTTTATGATAAACCAATGATTTATTATCCCTTGTCGACATTGATGTTGGCTGACATAAAGGATATATTGATTATTTCGACTCCGACTGACCTGCCGAATTTTGAACGCTTGCTCGGGGATGGGCGTCACATTGGCATCAATCTTTCTTATGAAGTGCAACCATCGCCAGATGGTCTCGCACAAGCATTTATTATAGGTGAAAGATTTATTGGGCAGGATTGCTGCGCTATGATATTAGGAGACAACATATTTTATGGCGGTGGATTGGTCAGCAAACTGCAGAAAGCCGTAGAGAATGCCAAACAGGGATATGCTACGATCTTTGGATATTATGTAAGCGATCCTGAGCGTTTTGGAATAATGGAATTTGATGCAAAATGGAATATCCTTTCAGTGGAAGAGAAGCCTGAATATCCTAAATCAAATTATTGCATTACGGGTTTATATTTTTACGATAATAAAGTAGTGGATTATGCGAAGAAAGTTGAACCTTCAGCGCGAGGAGAACTTGAAATAACGACGTTGAACGATATCTATCTAAAAAAAGAAAAGCTAAAAGGGCAGGTTCTCGGGAGAGGGTTTGCTTGGTTGGATACAGGGACGATCGACAGTCTTAATGATGCGTCTGATTTTGTTCGTATGATAGAAAAAAGGCAAGGGGTTAAAATCTCTGCGCCTGAAGAAATAGCCTATCGAAATGGCTGGATCAATAAGGAGAAATTGCTGGAGTCTGCTGAACGCTATGGGAAATCTCCATACGGGGAGCATTTGAGAAAGGTCGCTGAGGGAAAGTTCATTTATTAATCAATCGACAATTATGCATGGTTTATTGTGCTTGTGCGCGTTATTAATAAATACAGAAAAACCATCAGACCTGATGCTGTTCTTGACTTTTTTACGCTGAGTGGTGATGTGAATGTCCTTAAATCAAGGGAGATTCTTAGGAAATAAAAAACCAGAAAATAAAATGTAGTTTCCATTTGATTGTGCCTATTTCATCCACTTTTAGCAGCGCAATAAAGGAGGGAAACAATGACAATAGTAGGCAACGTTTTTTTTATTCGACCAAACAATAATAACGATTTCACTTTCGAAAATATAAGGAAATCGGGATACCAGATAGATGTTCCCTACAAGGGGAACTCAATATTTTTCAGGATTATTAGAGAGATATGGTTTAGATTGAATCTGCCGTTTCAATTTCTTTGGTATAACAATGATGTTAATAAAACGGATTGTAACACGTTGATTGTATACGATCCTTTGATAGTGCCAGAGTACCTTGTTTGGTTAAGAAAAAAAAACTTAAAAAAAAGGATAGTTTTGTTTTACGGTAATCCTGTTAACAGAACTATTAACCCCGATTTAATACCTGATGATTGTTGCGAAAAATGGTCTTGGGACCTAGGGGATTGCGAAAATTATGGAATGAATTATGTCAGGTCGGGTTATTGGGAAGGTTTGAAGGTAACAAAAAAGGTTCTTTTATATGACATTGTATTTGTTGGTCGTGATAAAGGAAGAGCGAAAGATTTATTAGAGCTTAAAAAAATTTTTCGAAAAATGCGATTGAAAATAAAGATGCATATAGTTGCCGATAGACGTTATCAAAGATATTTTAAACCGTTCTATGGCAGAATTCTTAAGTATGATGAGATTCTGGGTCTTCTTAGCCAAAGTCGAGCGGTACTGGACATCGTCCAAGAGAACCAATCAGGTCTCAGTGCGCGCGCGATGGAGTCTTTATTCAATGAAATTAAGTTAATAACGGATAATAGGAACATTGTTAAATATGATTTTTATGACAAGGAGAATGTGTTTATTATAGATCAAGATGACATTGCGCTATTGCCAGAATTCTTAAGGCGACCCTATAAGAAGATAGATCATGAAATTGTTAGTTTGTACACATTTGAAAATTGGATTAAGAAGATATTGAGTACAGAGGGCACTATGAAAAAAAAAGCACAACTATTGCGAAATACCAAAACGTAAGTACGAGGTCCACTTTCTTCAAGTCAGTAATGTTGTTGCAGTGATTTTTAAGATTTCAGATACCAGTCAGAAGCTTTTCGCAACCCATCTTGTATGAAGAATTGAGGATGGTATCCGAGCAATTCGCGGCCCTGAGAAATATCAGCGAGGGAATGACGGATGTCACCCTGCCGAAAGTCCTCGTATTTGGGTTCAATGATCTCCGCTTCAGGGTGTTTTTTTGAAACTTCGTCCCGAATAAGGGTCACTAGTTTATTGAGGGTGGTTTGGCAACCGCATGCTACGTTATAGGTGCGGTTCCATGCACTCTCATTTGAGGTTGTCGCCGCCAGAATGTTCGCTTGGACGACATTTTCTACATAGCAAAAATCTCTGCCTGTCTCGCCGTCGCCGTAGATCAGGGGTTGTTTGCCATTTGAGAGGGCTTCGAACCACCTTGGGATTACGGCTGCGTAGGGGCCGTTCGGGTCCTGTCTCGGGCCGAATACATTGAAGTATCGCAGCCCGATGGACCTGAAACCGTAGCACCTAGCGAAAATTTGAGCAATCTGTTCATTCTGAAGTTTTGTAAGGGCGTACGGAGAAAGGGGATTACCGATGCGATCCTCCTTTTTGGGAAGATTTGGTTCGTCCCCATAAACGGAACTCGAAGAAGCGTAAACAAATGATTCAACCCCTGCGTCCCGAGCCGCCAGGATCATATTGAAGAAGCCGTTGGCATTCACGGAGTAGGTCGAAAGAGGATCCTTAAGTGACCGTGGTACCGAACCGAGTGCTGCCTGGTGGAGGATCATTTCTTTCCCTTCGCAGGCCTTCCGGCAGGCCTCCAAGTCCCGAATGTCGCCAGAAATCAGGTGAAAACGGGCCGCATTCTCAGTGGTAGTTTTTAAGAGTGCGTCATCAATGTTTTGCTGCGATCCTGTCGCGAAGTTGTCCAACCCGGTTACGGTTTGCCCGAGAGCAAGAAGGTTCTCAACAAGATGGCTGCCAATGAAGCCAGCTGCTCCGGTGACGAGCCATGACTTTGGTTTCATTTTGAAGGTTTCTTTTCTCTTTTCGTAGGTCTTGTTCATTTTACAAGCTCCAGTATGTAATGGTTTCCGGAAACTGTTCTGGTGAGAAGAGGGACTTTACATCAACAAAGACGCCGTCGTTGTTTCTTAAGTGTGATATTAGAGTTGATGCACCCTGTTTGATATATTCTTCGTGCCCTACAGCAAGTATAAGGGCATCCAAATCTCTGATTTCTTCAAAGGATGAGAGGGAAATACCGTATTCCCTGAATGCGTCATCAGGGGCCACGAGGGGATCATGCACCAGTGGCTCAATGCCGTACTGTCTCAGCTCTGCAGCGATGTCCGGGACTCTGCTGTTGCGCAGATCTGGAACATCTTCCTTGAAGGTGAGTCCAAGAATTGCTACTCTGGAAGAGGCAATACTACTGTTTCCTTTAGCGCAGAGCAGCTTCACTGTCTTCTCAGCGATGGTTTTACCCATGCTGTCGTTGATCCTTCGTCCCGACAGAATGACCTGGGGAATGTAACCCATTTCCTCAGCTTTGTAGGTAAGGTAATAGGGGTCCACTCCGATGCAGTGTCCTCCGACAAGGCCAGGGGTAAAGGGCAGGAAGTTCCATTTTGTCCTCGCAGCAGCAAGGACGTCGGCTGTCCGGATTCCAAGTTTGTCGAAGATCAAGGCCAGTTCATTCATGAGAGCGATATTGAGGTCCCGCTGCGTATTTTCGATAACTTTTGCAGCCTCTGCAACTTTGATTGAGGGTGCTCGATGGATTCCAGCTTTTACTACTTGTCCGTATATTGACGCGAGTATGTCCAGGGTTTCCTCATCTTCACCCGCAACGATCTTGGTAATTGTCTCAAGCCTGTGTTTTTTATCTCCCGGATTGATTCTTTCAGGAGAATAACCAATTTTGAAATCTATTCTTTGTTTGAATCCTGAGGCATTAGCAAGAACGGGACCACAGATATCTTCTGTGACTCCCGGATAGACCGTAGATTCATAGCAAATTATGGCATGTTTTTTCATATGTCTACCCACTATCTCTGAGGCGTGGAGAATAGGTGTCAAGTCAGGGCGGTGAGCTTGATCGATGGGGGTGGGTACTGCGACGATGAAGACGTCAATTTTTTTCAGTATTGAAGGGTCAGCACTAACTTCCAAAGAAGTAGCATAGAGATCTTTGGCCTCAATTTCCCCAGTTTTGTCGATACAAGCTTTGAGATCTTCTACTTTCTTTTGGTTTATATCAAAACCTACAACATTAGGAAAAACCTTCGCGAAAGAGATGGCCAGTGGCAATCCAACGTAACCGAGGCCAATAATAGCGATGCGTTTTTCTTTCTCTAAAGTCATAAGGCACCTCTTTAATTAAAAAATATTTTAACTACAAAATAAGTACGCGGCATTTCGGTCAATTAATTGATTTGGAAAAAGCTATTGATTTTTGCCAAATAGCGTTTTGTAAACATCTAGTGTTTTAGAAACAACTTTTTCTTCTATAAAATCCGAACAAACGATCTCCCTGCCCCGTTGTCCCATCTTCTCAATTTTCGCATGCGATTCAAGGAGCAGTCTCATTGCATGGGATAGAGCTTCCGCATTATGAACAGGCACAAGAAAGCCGTTGGTATTGTGACTGACAATTTCTTTGCATCCGGGAATATCGGTCGTAACTATAGGACGCCCACAAGCTGCTGCTTCGAGAAGGACTTTCGGAAGTCCTTCATGGTAGGATGGTAGCGCAATAATCGTGGTTTTGGCAAGAACCTCAGGCATCTCATATGGTTCTTTAGCTCCCCACCATTCCAAGTATGAGTGCGAAGCCGTCCATTCGGTTATAGTCTCGCAGCTGATTGCACTGGGATTTTCGTCGTCTGCAGGACCGACAAGGACAAATTTGGCATTGGGAAATTCCGGATGTAATATCTCGGCGGCCCGGATGAACTCAGCTACTCCCTTATCCCAGAGCATACGAGCGGGCAGCATAATGACTGGGTTTTCAGGAAATGGAGAAGGAATGAATTTGGAGCAGTCGACGCCAGAACCACGAATCAGGACCATTTGTTCCTTTCTTATCAAGCCAGCGTTCAACATAATCTCCATATCCGATGGATTCTGAAATATGGTGATGCTCTTCGGGTTGCCCAATGCCATTTTATAAAAACGGGAAACGGCATGTCTTAGAAAAGCAGCTTTCCTTTTTTGGGAGAAGACATATCCTAGTCCGCTGATTGCATTGACGACGGGCCAAGCATTAAAAAAACGCGATAAAAGAGAACCGTACAGTACCGGTTTTATAGAGACGGTATGAAGCAGATCTGGTTTCGTTCTTTTTAAAAAATTAAAGATCGCATGAACTGTGATCGATTCTTGGAATATGCTTGTGCCCTGTCGTGAGAAAGGGAGAGGAACGAAGTGAATTCCTTCTTTTTCTAAGGTTACACCCTTCCCAGTATCGCCTGCAGCAACAATAACCTCTGCTCCAGCATCCCTGGCAGCTCTGGCTAGAGGGAGTCTGTGGGAAATAAAGAACCAGTCGACATTGACTAAGTAGACAATTTTTTTTGAAGCTAAGAAGGAGAGATCCGTAGTCTCTTTTCCTTCAGTTGTGAATAAATGTGCGTTGTAGGTCACTCTTCAGGTATCTTTCTCTCAGTTTGTTTTTGTAGCCCCCAAAGCCAAGACGCAGTTGTCTCTATTCCGGTGGGAAGGGTATAGGGCAACGTAATGGAAAGAAGTTTCTTAACTCGTTCATTTGAAACAACGAGGGAACGAGTCAGTTTTTTTATGGTATCACTCTTTCCTAAAAAATTCCCCAGTTTCTCCAACACTATTGATGAACAAGGAAAAAGCCTAGGAGTTTTCCCCAAAGCTAAGGCCATAATGTGTATCAGTTCTGATGTGGAAACTGCTTCATTGTCTGCGATATGGAAAATACGGTCTATTGAAGCGTGTGATTCTACAGCAATTTGTATGGTATATGTGAGGTTATATACATTAAGCATGCTCCTAGCATTTTTTACTTTGGCAAAAGGTAATGGGATGCCTTTTTGTACTGCGTTCATGAGTTTAAGAAAATTGCCTTTGACTCCTGGACCGTAAATCAGCGGAGGTCTTAATATTAAAGTCTCTATTGATCGTGAGTTCTTAAGAATCAATTCTTCAGCTTCTCTTTTTGTAATGCCATAACAGTCCTCGGGGTTACATGGACTTTCTTCTGTAAATGATTGATCAATTGGAGTTTCTTCACCCACGGCTTTAATGGAGCTAAGGTAGACGAATCTTTTTACGCCATAGTCTTTGGAGGCTTCGAGTAATGCTCTCGTGATGCCGACATTGACGCGCCGATAAGTTGATAATGCAGATGGATCTCTTGCGTCCGCAGCGTGAGTTTTAGCAATCAGGTGAATAACTGTTGCGCACTCTGCTTTCTCAAGCGCTGTCCTCCATGATTCAACAGAATAGGGATCGCAAAGGTCACCTTTGCTCACGGAAGAGATTTCGTATCCTTTTTTTAACAAATGGTTCTTAAGATGTTGTCCGACGAAGCCTGTCATCCCTGTGATAAAGACTTTTTTCATGTTACTCTTCCTTCCCTCTCTCGTGCTCCGGAGGAAAAACGGTAATAGAGTAGCATCCATATTACCCCAAGTAGGCCATAGGTTGCTATAAACAGTAGAAAAACAAATTGTGATAAAAAGAATGTTGCAAGCGAGATGCAGAAACTTAACGAGAGAGTGCTGGTCGTTACAGCAGCATGTTTGAAACCCGCTTTTAAGAACTGATGGTATAGATGATCTCGATGGGCTTCTGACAGGCGTTTCCGCTGTCTTGCTCGCATAATCAGAGTAAGGGTGGCGTCCACTACGAAGACAGAGATCAGTACGGCCCAAACGAGGAGGGACATTGTATTTGTGTTTTCACTGTAGAGGGCGAAGCAGAAGAAAGCGAAGCCTAAGAAACCGCTACCTGTGTCCCCCATGAACACTTTTGCAGGTGACCAATTCCAGAGCAGAAAGCCGAGAACTAAGGCAGCCAATGTGAATAGCGCAAAAGAGGTGGAAGTCCCTAGTGTAAGAAAGGCGCCTGCAGATGCAACCAGAACAGCTTCTCCTGCAGCGAGGCCATCGACGCCATCCATGAAATTATAGAGATTGATCAGCCAGATACCTCCTATAAGACCGAGAACATATCCAAAAGCACCGAGAGAAACGTGATATTTCCCCATGAAAAGAGAGGGAAGCCCTCCATTGTTGAAAAGGGTCCACAAGACGGCCAGTGCGTGGACTAGGAGACGTGTTCGGGCTGGCAAGTTCTTTCGATCATCGATCCATCCAATAGTCGCTATCAGTGTGCCTCCCCCGAGAAGGGAACTCCACAAAGGGGCTTGCTGAGGATAGGAGAGTGCAAAAAAGCAGATGGAGAGGAGAAAAAGAGATACAAATACGATCCCGCCGCCCCTTGGAGTGGGAATCGTATGGGAGCTTCGCATATTAGGGATGTCGAGAATGGCATTCTTTCTGGCATAACCGATGTACAGTTTTGTCCCGAGAAAAGAGGCGAGAAAAAGGCCAAAATATATTGTCACAGAGGAGAGGAGAGTCATAGTGCCTCTTGCCCCTTGCACACGGTGCACTGGGGTACGATGCGCCCCAGGACGGTCCGGATGGCGTCGCGGTTTTCCCCCTCGGCGGTGGAGCGAAGCTCCACGAGGAGCGTGGCGAAGTCCTCGGAAAGATCGTTGTCCCGGGCCATGAAGATCTTCTTGAAGTGCGAGGCCTCGGTGCCCTCTTCGGCGGTGAGGAGCTCCTCGAAGAGCTTCTCCCCCTGACGCATCCCAGTGAAGACGATCTCGATGTCTTCCCCCGGCACGAACCCCGAGAGCGTGATGAGGTCCCGGGCCAGGTCCACTATCTTCACGGGCTCTCCCATGTCGAGGACGAAGACCGAGCCGTTGCGTTTCATACCCCCCGCCTGGAGGACGAGCTGAGCCGCCTCAGGAATGGTCATGAAGTAGCGGGTCATGTCCGGGTGAGTCACCGTCACAGGACCGCCCCGACGGATCTGCTCCTTGAAGATGGGGATGACGCTGCCGCGGCTGCCCAGCACGTTGCCGAACCGGACCGACACGAAGACCTGGCCTTCGGCGGCCTTCATGGCCGCGTTTCGCACCACCATCTCGGCCACCCGTTTCGACGCCCCCATGACGGACGTGGGGTTCACCGCCTTGTCGGTGGAGATGTTCACGAAGGCCTCCACACCTCCGGAGAGAGAGAGGTCCACGAGGTTTTTCGTGCCGAAGACGTTGTTCAGCACCGCCTCCTCGGGATTCTCCTCCATGAGGGGGACGTGCTTGTGCGCCGCGGCGTGGAACACTACCTGAGGCTGGAAGTGGTCGAAGACCCGGCTCATGCGCTCTCTGTTCCGCACGTCCGCCACGACCACGGTGAAGGCGGAGAAGGACCTGGTTCTGAGCTCCTGCTGTATCTGGAAGAGGCTGTTCTCCCCCCGCCCCAGGAGCACCACATGCCGAGGGAAGAAGGGCAGGATCTGCCGGACGATCTCGCTGCCGATGGACCCCCCTGCCCCGGTGACGAGGACTCGCTTGTCGCGGATGTACCCCGCTATTTCGTCCAGGTCGAGCTGGACGGGGTCGCGGTTCAGCAGATCCTCGACCTCCACGTTGCGGATGCTGGAGATGGAGACCTTGCCGGAGATGACCTCCCAGACGCCGGGGATGATCCGGGCCGGTATCTCCTCGTCCCGGGCGGCGTCGAGAATGGAACGGATCACGTCGCCTCTGGCGGAGGGGATAGCGATGAGGATCTCATCCACCGCCATCTTTTTCGTCACGGCGGCCAGGAGGTCCACTCTCCCGAACACGGGATACCCCACGAAGGTGGTGCCGATCTTCCCGGGGTCGTCGTCCAGGAACCCAACGGGAAGGAGCCCTGCCTCCGGTTGGCGGAGCATTTCCCGGGCGATCATGGTGCCGGCCTCGCCGGCCCCGATGATCAGCACTCGCTTGTCGTCTCCCTTTCGCAAAGACCGGAGCCGCTCTTCCTGAAAAATCCGTGCCGCGAGGCGGACGCCGCCCCAGCAGATAAAGGTCAGCAGGGCGTCGATGGAGGGGATGCTTCTCGAGATACGATAATCGGTTCCTAAAAGAAAGGACGCGGTGGCAAGAATGAGGAGCAGCACCACAACCGCCCGGAAGAGCTGGATGAGGTCGCGAATGCCGATGTTGCGCCAGGACTGCCTGTACAGCTTGAAGAAGAGTTCAACGGCAAGTTTGACGGCGATGCTGAGGGCGATGTAGACGATCTCGCTGCGTCGGTGCAGTATAGGGATCGGAAAGCCGAAGCGCATGGCATAGGCACCCCATGCGGAGAGCGCCGCAAGGACCATGTCGATGCCGAATTTGATGGGAAACGAGGACTGAAGCACCACGTTTTTCGCGTTCATCTCGTTTGCGCGGTATCCTGCGTCTGCCTCCCCGCTCTGCTGTGCTACGCAGTGCCCTTCTGTCTCCTGCCCTCTGCGAACGCCGCGATCAGGGCGCCGAAAACCCCCGCAAAAAGCCCGAGCACCCCGGAGAGGGCGACGATGAGCTTTCTGTTGGGTGCGACGGGTTTTGTCAGGACCACGGGCTGTTCAATGACCCGGATGGAGT
>CALCQG010000094.1 GCA_937897575.1 uncultured Synergistales bacterium
ATTGAAGCCTAATCTCTCCGGGACGCGCGAATGTATGGGCTGTAACAACCGGAGGACAACCTCCGGCTCCATTGAAGCTCCGTCACGGCCTTCGTCTCATAATCGCGTTTAAGTAACAACCGGAGGGCAACCTCCGGCTCCATTGAAGCGAAAAGTGCGTGCAGTCCGGGGAAAACCACGCCGTAACAACCGGAGGGCAACCTCCGGCTCCATTGAAGCCGCCATGTGGGGTTCATCCGCGCGGTGGAATAAAGTTACAACCGGGGGGCAACCTCCGGCCCCATTGAAGCTTTCGGCTGGCGAGATTTTAGGCTTCATCGCGTGGGTAACAACCGGAGGACAACCTCCGGCTCCATTGAAGCGTGTTCTTCAGGTCCGTCGTACCGGCAACAGCCAGTAACAACCGGAGGGCAACCTCCGGCTCCATTTACCAGGAGGACTTCAATCTTCCTCCTCTATTTGTTCCTCCACTAAAATCTCGCTCGGCTCCTCGAAAGCAAGAAGCGCTTTTTCGAGGAGGACGGGGCGCATGTTCCAGACATCAAGCCCAACGTTGACGAAGGGGCCGAGACGACGCCACAGCAGGTGCACGTGCCCACACAGATATCGGCCGGGAATATTTTCAATGTCGTCACGGCAGGCCGCATATCCGAGGGAGAAACGGTTTGGAAGTTTCATGAACTGATACCACTGGGCTATCACGACCTTCGGGTCGTGGAGAACGATGATATCACCGTCCTCCTCGGGCAGAACCGCATAATATCCGCAGCCGGCGAAGCCGGCCTCCAGATATTCCTCGTCAGAGAATGTATCGTGGTTCCCTCGGATAAGATACTTTTCTCCCCGCATTTCTTTCATGATGTCCTTCATTTCGCAAAAGCGTTGGATGGGGGAGTACTTGTACCCTGGTTTGCCACCTGTGCCCTTCCAGAGATAGTCCCCGACGAAGATGACTATGTCGTCGGCTCCCACGGTCTGGTTGTGGAGTTCCAGGAAATGTCCATTCATCTCTTCTACCGTCTGAAAGAGTTCCCCCCTGTCCGGACAATACCTCAGAACGTTACTATGGAACAGGTGATGGTCCGCGGTGAGAAAGACCTTCCTCTCACGCGATTCAGCGGGAAGAAGAAGTTCCTTCCTCCCGAAGAGATGTTTTTTGAAAACTTCCTCGAAGGTACGGCCCTTCTTGTTGCGTCGCATTTTTATCTCTTGTTGCTCCATGATGGTTCCCTCCTGGAGACACGCTCATGTATTGGCTCCACAGTGAACCGTATCGCTCAACCAACTGTATGGTACCAGAACTACAGGAGAAGAGGAGATATCCGCCTGCTTCGACCAGGCGGCGGATAATGAGGGCATGTGCCATGGTGGTCTTGCCCGACGCAACGGCATCCGCGAGCTGTCGTTCCAACTCTTCGCACTTCACGTGCACGTTTTCCCGGCGAGGCTCGGCGGCAGAAGAAAACTGCCCCCCGGACGGTTCCGCGACCCGACGAGATGTTTTCCGTACCTTCGACGGAGGGAAATGATGCCCTTAGAGTCCATCGAGAAAGAAGTATCTTTGCGAACTACTTCGTTTTCAACGGACATTTTGTCCGTTGAAATTGCATTCTAACGGACTTTAAGGGTGTTGATACTTCGTTTTCAACGGACATTTTGTCCGTTGAAATTGCATTCTAACGGACTTTGAGGGTGTTGATACTTCGTTTTCAGCGGACATTTTGTCCGTTGAAATTGCATTCTAACGGACTTTGAGGGTGTTGATACTTCGTTTTCAGCGGACATTTTGTCCGTTGAAAACGAAGTATCTTTGCGCGCTAAAACGTTTAGAGTGGACTCAAAGTCCACTCTGGACAAAGTATCTTCACGTACTAAAACGTTCATGAGGGCCTTTGAGTCTTCGGAGCTTTGTTCTCGGAGGACTCCCGGTTCGCACAAGCCCAAGAACTCAAGAGGGTCTGTTCTACCGAGTCACAGAGAACCCCTTCCGGACGGCGATGAGTCGAAGAAGCCCGCAGGAATGGGATGCCGTCTCCTCCGTCGCGAGAGAGGTAGGGTTCGCCTCCTACATCATGGGAAAGGAGGCGTCCTAGAGGCACGTCGTCATCCGGTGAATGAGGGGCACCACCGTCGGGGAGGCCATTAAACTTTTGGCCTCCTCGAACGGCAAGTGGGAAGGAACGGGAAGTTGCCCAAGAACCATTGTTATGGCACTCCTTGGACGAAAACGTACATGCCGTTGTGGAGGCTGCCAAAGAAGAAGGGGACGAAAAGATTCTCGTCCCCTTCTTCTTTGGCCGATTTCGCGCCTACATGTTGTTATGTTATGCGCCTGCGTCGATTCCGCCGCGCCTTGGTTCAATGTTATGGTTGGTCGTAGCAAGGCCGCTCAGCCCCACATTGGAGCAAGGTTTCGGGACGGAGGTGGAGCGGACTGTGTGGAGTTCGAGCCACGACACAAGTTCCTCAAGTCTCATACGGCCGCTTGCGAGGTCCATGGCTACGGATACGTACTTCTCGTCCGGAGCCGTAATCTCTAAACCGTTTTGAGCCAGAAACAGGGTCCCCAGCACCATCCCGAGGCGCTTGTTACCATCCTGGAAGGGGTGCCCCTGAATCACCGTGCGGAAGATGATGGCCGCCAAGCGTAGCAAATCATCACCGTACAGATAGGCGACAGCCTCCAGCCGTACTGCGTAATCCAGAGGAGCACTGTTCATGACCTGGACGGGGTCGCCAGCGTATCGGCTCCCGAGTTCTTCCGCTATTGCCGCGACATCGTCCTCTGTCAGCCATTCAATACTTGGCGAGGGCATCCAGAGCCTCCTTGCGTTCGGCTAGTATCCGCCGAATCAGAGCCATCTTCTCCTCAGGGTAGTCCTCTGGTACTGCAGGTATGTAGGGCCCCGGCCGTATTGTTTGGTCGCCCTGTTCAGTCCGATATTTACTCATTTTCCTCACCTCTCTGAAGTCATTGTAACATTGCTGAGTAACTCGGAAAAGAAAAAGGCGTTCACACCGATAAAATAAAAGCTTTACTTCCATACTATTGGCGTCGTATTTTCAGAAACTCCAGGATTCCGCTCAAGCTCTCTTCGTGACGCAGTTAGTCTAACGTGTACCCTCGCGGACAGAAGACTGTGCGGGCATCGTGGCCAAAAGGAATAGTTCCACTGCCACGGGCATAACGACTCTTCTTCTCAGTAAATATCCCCTCCACGATACCTTTTGACATGAAAACAAGGTCCAAACTCTACCCAAGATATCATCATCTTTTCTGTGTACCTAATCCATGGGAAACACCTTGTGACTCTATCATCATCAAAGGTTGTTCATTCTAAAATACACTTCGTAGCGACACTATTTAGAAGTTCCTATTCGTTTGAGTCAATGACGAAGAAGAGAAGATGGAATGCGGTGATCGGAATGGTATTTAGGGACTATCTGTTATATTTAGCAGGTATTTTCCCGACGGGACGAGGCAGGGCCGGTACCTCAAAAACTTTTGCCTATAGATGATGAGGCGTCTAGATTAACCGCCGCAATTTATCAAACTACCACAAAGGAAAAAGCTTTTCGAGAACACTCTGGATGATTGGGGAGCAAACAGATTGGAGTTAGTTCAGCCGTTGAGAATATTCTCGACCAGTTTGTAGACTGTAGTGCCTCCAAGGTTATGTGGCCAGTCAGCACAGGGAGGATTGTCGCGCCGTCTGGCGCGGTGGACTGCTTCATTGATCTTGTCGCGGGTGATCTTACGTGCGTCGATCCCTTTGTTGTAATCAGGAAGATGACGTTGCAGACGGTCGCTGCAGTTTCGTGACGATGTGATATTTTTGCCGTCCTCAAAGTGGAGCAGCAACCAGTATTCAAACTTAGGGTTGCTAAGAGCAAAGCCGTAATTTCCGGACTCCTTTTTCCATTTATAAAGCTGAGTCAACTGCTCGTCGGTCCACTGATCCTTGTCCACCACAAGCCAAGCCTCATCTGAAGACTTCAACTTTTCTTTTCGCAGCTGAGCCTTCATCCGCATCAGAACCTTTAACGGGGAGCTGTCCGAACTGCCTTTAAGACAGTTTACTCGGATCACTGATTGTTGGCTCATTAGTCGTTGGTCATTGAAGATAGCGAAATACTGCGGTTCGCTCTTCTCGCCTTCGACCGCAATCACGAATAATTTACGGTAGGAGCGTTTGCCAGGAGGTCTCTGAAATTTTCGTCTCCTAGATGTTGTCGACATCAGTCGTCTCCTTTATTTCCTTTAGTGAGCAGGGATTGGCCAAAGCACCTCCTATAAGAAATCGAGGAATTCCGCCAAACCGCCCTTGCAGGTAGCTCTTTCGGATATCCTTGTCGTATCGGACATCTTTGTACTCGCTGATAGAGAATAGAGTCGATGCCCCGGTAGCGTCTCTTTCAGCCAGCCACATCTCGTCACGGCGCAAGAGTTGCTGATCCATAAGCAGAACGTTATGGGTAGTTAACAGCAATTGGGTTCTAGTCTCTTTTGAACAATTGGCAAGGTACATTTGGAGCAGTTTGAATGTCAGTAAGGTGTGCAAGCTGCGGTCAATCTCATCAATCACATAGACCTTCTCCGAGGCTTCTCCAAACGAGAGATCAAGAAACGCGGGCAACAGATCAATCACACGCTGCGAGCCATCCGACTCTTGGCGAATATCAAACTTTGCTTCTGTACCATCCGTTTTCCGATGATAGGTTACCAACTTCTTAGCGATCAGTTCGCCATCTTGGCGGGTCATCACGAACCGTTCTTTGTGCAAACGAACGGTCATACCGTCCTTGACATCTCCCCGCAACTTGGTCTTCTGTGTTTCAGACAGTCGAATGTTCTCGAATGGGATATCCTCGCTACCTAGGCGTATGATACCAGTATCAAGCTGCGGTAGTATTTCGTTCATGGCTAAATAGAGCTGATCTTCCTCGTCAATGAACTGTTCGAACGGTCCGAAACGAGAATCGGGTGCCACCAGTTGGAGCGTGTCTTTAAACCAATCGTAGACTGGCCGAAAAATATCAATATTCTGTGATATCGAATTGGTCAGGAAAAGCTGGTTGTCTCGGGTCCCTTTAAATGCAAACTGGAGGGACTGATCCTTGGCCAAGGACTCATTGAGGTTAGGCTTTCCGTCCATGCGATGGTAGAGCACTTTTTCAGAGGTTCCAGTGATGGTTACCAGCTTCTCTTCCAAAACAGCTTTGCGTGTCACAGCAAAGCTGAATTCGTAAATACTCTCGTTGATTAGTAGCTCGAAGACAAATCGTGATGGTTGTTCAACCCCTTTGACATCTAGCTGAAACGGCTCGACGGGAATCAAGCTGTCGGGTTGGGTGCCTTTGACAACCAGCATTTTTGCGAAACTCAGAGCCTTGAAAAAATTCGTCTTGCCTGATGCGTTTCCGCCGTAAATTGCCGCAACCGGAAGGACTCTCATGTTGTATTTCGGCAACTTGGGGACCCTGTTTCCATGCTGACGTTCCCTGCTGGCGAGCATCGAGAATATGACTTGGTTGTGGAAAGACCTCCAGTTTTCAAGCTGAAAACTGATTATCATCTTACCCCCCCCTTAAAGAGGAATATTCATTTATTATAAAAATAATATAGGCATAAATGGTCTAAAAGTCAATTTCAAAGAGAAATTTTCTCTTTAAAATGACTTGAGCATGCGTTATTCCAGACGAAGGGTTGTGCAGACATTGCGGCTGATAGAACTAATTCCACTAGCGTGAGAACGGGAGTGCTTTTCTTCAGTGAAGATATCAAAATCAGGCTTTCGTCTTGCGAAATAGGGCAATACACAAACATTAAATGATTGGCCGGGAAGTACATGCTGTGCTGGATTTTATAACAACGGATACTATCAACACCATGGGACATCCTAAAATGGGGATGTCTTTTTCAGGATAAGCTGTAAGAATTTGAGACGTTGTTGTGCTTTCGGCTGGAAATACGTCTTCTCAGATAGCTGGTTGCTCTGTCCTTTCTATGATCTCCAGTATATGGTCTCTTTATAATATTCATCGAAGTGAGGGCGGAGGGTATATCCTAGTGCCGTTTTCAGATATCCGGGGGCGCTCCAGGAGAGCGAATGTCGTGAATCACAACGCCCTCAGAGGCGATTGTGCGCTTAAGTCTCTAAGTATTAAATAGAAAAGAGAGGAGGGTGTTTGCCCCCTCTTCTTTTATCAGTTCTATGGAGCCAAAGCGAGGTACCACACAGGAACGAAAACAAAGGTAAAGGAGCTGCCCCGTGAAGAGGGTCTGTCAACAGAGCCCGAAAGGGCGGAGCAAGAACGGGGGTGCGGCCTGGCGAGGCAACGGGGAGGCGCGGCGGGAACGCTGCAACCCGCCGTCACCCGTACATCCTGGCGGTGTCGGTGGTGTTGTGCCCCAGCATCCGGGCGAGGTCGCCGAGCCAGGCCTCCTTGTACTCGTTGTCGTTCCGCCAGTCCTTCCCGTAGCGCTCCACCCTCCAGTTCGGCCCGTAGGCGGCAACCATGGCGGCGCCCCGCTCGGCCTTCCGGTCGTGGGCAAACTGGTGGCGGAAGGCGTGGAGGCACCAGGTGGGATGGTCCGCCAGCCGGCGGCTTCCCTTCCTCCGGGTTTTGTCCTCTTCCTGCCTCGCCCGGTACCAGAACTTCCTGATGGTGTCGCCGCTCACCCCGCAGGCGGGCTGTTCCCCCTGACGGTCGAGGATACCCGATAGGACGCCCCCCTCCGCAGAGTCGAGGGGGAACGCGAAGGTTCGGGTGACGACGGGCGGCTGGGGGGTCCTCCGGGCCCCGG